>JAYUBY010000040.1:0-4366 GCA_043740635.1 Alphaproteobacteria bacterium | reverse complement strand
GGGGTGACGACAAGAGCTGTTCCCAGATTCACGCTACATTGGACGTAATAAGAACACAGACCATCGAGGAGGCCGCGGCAGGTCGTTCCGGCGCCACGGTCACCCCATCTTCCGTCGTGAAGCTTTCGGGTCGACGGTCGAGCAGGCGGAGCGCAAGTTCGGGGAGAGCCCTTCCGGCCGGCCTTGAAGGGCTCTCGCAAACGTTGGTTTGCGGGAACATGCTGAGGCGGACCGATGAGAGCCCCTGAAGCCCTGAATTCTGTTCCCATAATATGTTCCCAGAATCTATGTTCCCATGCTTGCATCTGAGGTTGAGTTGCGGGAACAAAATTATGCTCGTCGGCTATGCCCGCGTGTCCACGGCAGACCAGAATCCCGAACTTCAGCTTGACGCGCTCATCGCGGCCGGCTGTGGGAAGGTCTTTGTCGAGAAGGCATCGGGGGCCAAGGTCAACCGTGCCGAGCTGACCGCCGCTCTTGAGTACATGCGATCTGGCGATACGCTCACCGTTTGGAAGCTCGATCGTCTGGCCCGTTCGATGAAGCAACTGATCACGACGGTCGAGGATTTGAAGGCGCAAGGGATCGGCTTTCGCTCCCTGACCGAGGCGATCGACACGACCAACGCCGCTGGTGAATTGTTCTTCCACATTTTCGGCGCACTGGCACAATTTGAACGGTCGATCATCCGCGAGCGGACGAACGCTGGTCTCGCGGCATCACTCGCACGGGGCCGCAAGGGCGGGCGCAGGCAACGGGTCACTTCCGACGATATCGGTGCCGCGATCGCGCTGCTTGGCGATCCGAAGATTTCCGTGCGGAAGGCGGCAAAGCGTCTCGGCATTTCCGTGTCCACGCTTTACCGTCATGCGCCCGGCCTGCGGAGCCGCGCTGGCGGCGGCGGGTCCAGCACCTAAAAATAGGACGCCGGTCGTTCGAACCGTGAGGAAAGACAGACCATGGCGCGTCGTCGTTTGCTCCAGCCCGATCGTTGGTCGGTCCTGCTCAATCCGCCTGCTGACGAAGACAGCCTGATCCGCAACTATACAATGAGCGGCGATGACCTCGATCGAGCGCTCCGTAAGCGCGGACACCACAACCAGCTCGGTTTCGCCGTTCAGCTCTGCCTGATGCGTCATACCGGACGCCTGCTCGCGCAAAATGACGCAGCACTGGCCGAGGTCGTAAGCTTCATTGCCGACCAACTCGGTGTCAGTCCGGCTGTACTCGCGGACTATGGTAGGCGGGACAATACCAGACGAGAACACTTGGCAGAACTGCAAGAACTGCTTGGACTGCGTATGATGACGCGGACCGATCAGCGTGCTGCGTTAGTGGCAGCGATCGATGCTGCCGCCGCGACCGATAAGGGCGAGACGATCGCGGCCGCCACCGTCGCCGCTTTCAGAAGCCGCAGTGTCCTTCTGCCGTCAACCGGCAAGCTTGAGCGCATCGGAACGGCAGGGCGCGCCGTCGCCCGTAAGCGAGTGCAGACGAGCCTTTTGGAAGGGCTGACGCCGGAGCGGCTTGAAGCTTTCGAGCAACTGCTCGCCGTCGATCCCACCATCCGGCAGACCCGCTTTGCCTGGCTGCGGGCCTTGCCGGAGGCGCCGAGCGAGAAGAATTTGCTCGCCCTGCTCGATCGGCTGAGCTTCGTCCGGTCGTTCGGCCTTGATCCGCGGCGCCGCGGGCGCATCCATCCGGATCGTTGGGCACAGTTGGTGCGCGAGGGCGCCGTGACGCCGAGCTGGCTGGCCGACGACTTCAACGCCGGGCGCCGGCACGCGCTGATCGCGGCGCAGCTGATCGAGCTGACCTGCAAGCTGACCGATGCCACGATCACCATGTTCTGCCGGCTGATCGCCCGCCTGTTCACCAAGTCCAAGGCCCGACAGGACCGGCGGCATCTCGACGCCCGCAAGGAGACGGGTCGGCTGCTGCGCATGTTCGGCGACACGCTACGCGTGCTCGCCGAAGCCAACGAGACTGGCGAGGACACCTTCAAGGTGCTCGACCGCGAGATCGGCTGGCACCGCCTGGTCCAGGCCCGGGCGGATGTCGAAGCCTTGGCCACGACCGCCGAGGCCGATCCGCTGCTTGGCGCCGCCGAGCGATATTCCCGGGTCCGCCGCTATGCGCCTGCGCTGCTCGATGCCTTCGCCTTCCGATCTGCCCGGGCACAGGACCCGCTCCTGACCGCGATCGATCTCTTGCGACAGCTCAATCGGGATGAGCGCCGCGGGCTGCCGGCCAAGGTGCCGCTCGGCCATCTCATCCAGAAGGTTCGCAAACTCATCGCCGCCAATGGCAAGCGGGATCGGTGTCTCTGGGAGATCGCCACCCTCGCCGTGCTGCGCGAGCGCCTGCGCTCGGGCGATGTCTGGGTCGAGGGCGGACGAGCCTTCCGCCCCCTGGAGGCCCAACTCATGCCGGGCCCGGCCTTCGCGGCGCGCAAGGAGGCGGGCGATCTGCGGCTCGGCGTCCCACGCGGCGCGGACGCCTGGATCGCGGAAAAGGAGCAGGAGCTGGACTTCAAGCTGAAGCGGCTGAGCCACCAGGCCCGGACCGGCAAGCTGGCCGGCGTCCGCATGGAAGACGGCGTCCTGATCATCTCGAAACAACGCACCAAGGTGCCGAAGGCGAAGGTCGAAGCGGCGAAATGGCTGATCCTCGACCGAATGCCGCAGATCGACATCACCGACCTCCTGGCCGAGATCCACACCTGGACCGGCTTTGCCCAATGGTTCACCCATCTGCGCACCGGCGACGCCGTCCGGCTTACCCCGGCGCTGCTCGCGGCAATCCTCGGCGACGCGACCAATCTCGGCGCCAAGCGCATGGCCGACGCCTCGGCCGGGATCAGCGAGCGGCAGATCACCTGGGCTCGGCTGTTCCACATCCGACCGGAGACCTACAAGGCGGCCCTGGCCGCGATCATCAACGCCCATCTGGCGCATCCCTTCGCCAAGCTCTGGGGCAACGGCACAACCTCCTCCTCGGATGGACAGTTCTTCCGCGCCGCCGGCCGGGGTGCCAAGCGCAGCGACGTCAACGCCCATTACAGCGGCGATCCCGGGAGCAAGTTCTACACCTGGGTCTCCGACCAGCACGGCCACTTCCACATCCTGCCGATGGGCGCCACCGAGGATGAAGCTGTCTATGTGCTGGACGGGATCTACGGACACGAGACCCGAATCGAAATCGATGAGCATTACGTCGACACCGGCGGCGCCAGCGATCATGTCTTCAGCCTGTTCACACTGGGAGGAAAGCGCGTCGCACCGCGGCTGCGCGACCTCAAGGACTGGCGCCTGCACGCCTTCGAGGGCGCGGATGTCTACCCGACCCTCAAGCATCACATCGGTGACCGCATCAATGCCGCCGCGATCCGCGAGGGCTGGGACGAGGCGCTGCGCGTCGGCGTCTCGATCGAGGACCGCGTCGTCGCTCCCTCGACCGTCCTCAAGAAGCTCGCCGCCCTGCCGAAGACGAACATGCTGTCGCGCGCGTTGCGTGAGCTCGGTCGGATCGAGCGGACCCTGTTCATGATCGAGTGGTATTCCAGCCCGCAACTACGCGACCGCTGCCGGGTCGGGCTGAACAAGGGCGAGGCCGGCAACAAGCTGACCCGGGCGGTGTTCTTCCACGAGCGCGGCGAAATCCGCGACGGCTCCTTCGAGAGCCAGGCTTTCCGTGCCTCCGGCCTCAACCTGGTGGTCAGCGCCATCGTCTTGTGGAACACCGTCTATCTCTCGCGCGTCGTCGAGAGCTTGCGGGCCGAGGGGCACGACCTGCCCGATAATGTGATCCGCCATATCTCACCGCAGATCTGGGAGCACATCAACCTCACCGGCATCTACGACTGGATGCGCGAGCCCCAGCCAGAAGGCATTTTTCGGCCGCTCCGCATGGCCAAGGAGAAACTCCCGGACGCCGCCTGATGAAGGCTGGATGGAAAGCACGCATTGCTGTTCGATTGATGAATTCCGGACACCTGCGCACTACTTCTGTCATTACACCCCGAAGGGACGATGTTCATGGTTCGTCCAACTTAGCGTGAGTCTGGGTACTGCTCTTGTCGTTACCCCTTCATGATCCGCTCTCGTCGTCGGGTCGGTTGGTGGGAATTCTCCGCCCGGTTGTTGAGGCCTTTGTGTTGCCGGTGCTCGACGCCGGGCATGATCTCACGCTTGGCCGCAGCGTCGCTGCTGAGCTTGTCGGCGATCAACACGCGAGGCCCTCGTCCCGGCTTCTTCAGGAGCTTGCGGAACAAGCGTTTGGCGGCCTTCTTGTCGCGCCGGCTCTGGACGAGGACCGCCAAGACTTCAGGGGCGATCGGGGTTGTGGCATGATGGTCTAAGTAAAT
>JAYUBY010000039.1:0-13356 GCA_043740635.1 Alphaproteobacteria bacterium | reverse complement strand
TGAGATTATGAAGGAAGTTGTGGCGCGGTCGATATAGCCCCGAGGGAGGTCGACCGCTTAGACCGCGGCAGCGGCGCCTTAGCGCTTCACGACATCCCCGCCCTTCATCACGAACACCGGGTGCTCCAGCACAGTCACGTCCATGAGCGGATCTCCGGTCACGCCGACTAGGTCACCATAGTGGCCGGGCGTCGCCTGGCCCACGTCTTTGGCGCGGTCCAGCGCTTCTGCGGCGGTCACGGTCGCAGACTGAATGGCCTGCAACGGCGAAGCCCCACAGCGCACCATGGTCGCGAACTGCTTCGCGTTGGTCCCGTGCGGATAAACCCCGGCGTCGGACGACAAGATCATCTTCACACCCGCCTTAAGGGCCTTGCGGAAGTTCTCTCGCTGAATGTCGCCGATGTCGCGGTCCTTCTGCAGGTTCTCCTCCAACACGCCGTTCTTCTTGCCCTCGGCCTGAGTGTAGTCGGTGTTGTAGATGTCCATGCCGAAGTAGGCGCCGTGTTGGATGGCGAGCTTGATTCCCTCGTCGTCGACGAGGCTCGCGTGCTCGATCGTGTCGACCCCGCCGAGGATCGCGGCCTTGATACCGGAGGCGCCGTGGGCGTGGGCAGCGACGCGCATGCCAGTGGCGTGGGCTTCGTCGACGATCGCCTTGATCTCTTCCAGCGTGAGCTGCTGAGCGCCCGGCGTGTCGCCGTGACTGAAGACCCCGCCTGTAGCGCAGATTTTGATCACTTGGGCGCCGTACTTATGCAGCTGGCGGACCATCTTTCGGCCCTCGTCGGGGCTATCAATGACGGCATCGCCCTTTTGCTTCATTGAAGGCGGAAAGAAGGTCGAGTCGCAGTGCCCCCCCGTCGAGCCAATGGCATAGGTCGCGGTGACAATCCGTGGTCCTTCAATGAAGCCGCCGTCAATCGCCTGGCGCAGGCCCACATCCTCGAAATCCTTGGACCCCACGTTCCGCACGGTGGTGAAGCCCGCCTCGACCGTGGCCTTGGCGTGGGTCGTCCCCAGGATCGGCCAGAAGCTGTCGGTATATTGCAGCCGGTTGTAGCCCCCGAATAATGGCGAGGACGTCAAGTGCACATGCATATCGATGAGGCCAGGCAGCAGTGTCACGCCGGGCAGGTCCACCCGCTCGGCGCCCCCCGGCAACTTGTCTCCCTGATGCCCGACTGACTTGATCCGGCCGTCGATGATCACAACCAGCGGCTTGTCGACATATTTGCCGGTGGCAACGTCCAACAACCGCTCTGCGCTCACGGCTATGGTCTTTGCCGCCGCCGCCGCCGCCAGCGTCCAAGCGACCAGCGCCACCGACACAACTCTCGAAATCCGCATGCCCAATCCCCGACTCTGTAGCTTGTCAGCAGGCTTAGCATGACCGCCCAAAGGTGACAGGGCCTCCGCCGTCCGCTATCGGAGCGCTCCGGACTTCCAAGAGCTCAGGCGCCGCCCGTGACTGACGACAATCAAGGCCAGGGCTGGGCGACGGCCAAGACGCTCGCCGAGGCCCTGCCCTATATCCAGACCTACGACCGTTCGACCGTGGTCATCAAATACGGCGGCCACGCCATGGGCGAGGAAGAGGTCGCCAAGCAGTTCGCCGCCGATGCTGTTCTCTTGAAGATGCTTGGCCTGCACCCCGTGATCGTGCACGGCGGCGGCCCGCAGATTTCCGCCATGCTCGAACGTGCCGGCGTGAAGTCGACCTTTATCGATGGCCTGCGGGTCACCGACGCGGCGACCATGGAAGTGGCCGAGATGGTCCTTTCCGGCGCAATCAACAAGGAGATCGCCAACTGGATTACCCTGGCTGGCCGGGAGGCCGACGTGCGAGGCGTGGGCCTGTCCGGTAAGGACGCCCGGCTAATCACAGTCCAGAAGGCCACCCGCACGAAGAAAGACCCGGGCTCGCTCATCGAAAAGGAAGTCGACTTGGGCTTTGTGGGCGAACCTACACGGATCGATCCCAAGCTGATCGAGGCCCTGATCTACGCTGACGAGGACTACATTCCAGTGATCGCCCCGATTGGCGTCGCCGAAGACGGCCAGACCTACAACATCAACGCCGACACGGTGGCTGGCGCGCTGGCCGGCGCGCTCAACGCCAAACGCATGCTGTTGCTCACCGACGTGCCGGGCGTCCTCGACAAGAATGGCGAGCTCATCCGCCAAATGACGGTGGCCGAGGCCAGGCTGGCCATCTCCGAAGGCGTCGCCACTGGCGGGATGATCCCCAAACTTGAAACCTGCATCGCCGCCGTCGAGGCCGGCGTTGGCGCCGTGGTCATCCTGGACGGCCGCCGCCCGCACGCCATGCTGGTCGAGCTCTTCACCGAACATGGAGCGGGCACGCTCGTCCGCGAATGAACGCCGACTTGAGGCATGTCGACACCTGGCTGTTCGACCTCGACAACACCCTCTATCCAGCTGAGTCCGGCTTCATGGGCGAGATCGAGCGGCGGATGACGGCCTATGTCGGGCGCGTCACCGGCCTGCCGCGTGACGAGGCCTACAAGCTCCAGAAAACCTACCTCGCCGAGTACGGCCTGACCCTGCGCGGCCTTGTCGAACACCACGGGGTCGAGCCGGCGGAGTTCCACACAATTTTCCACGACATGTCGCTGGAGGCCCTGGCCCAGGACGCGGAACTCGTGGCTGCCATCTCTCGCCTGACCGGGCGCCGGCTTATCTTCACCAACGCCGACGACTTCCACGCTCGGCGGGTTTTAGAGCACCTCGGCCTGGCCAACCTCTTCGAGGATATCTTCCACATCGGCTCGGCCGACTATGTGCCAAAGCCCAACATCGCCGCGTTCGAGAAGCTGAACGACGCCCACGGAATCGATCCGAAGACCACGGCCTTCTTCGAGGACAGCGAGCGCAATCTGAAACCCGCCGCGGACCTCGGCATGACCACGGTGCTGGTAGGGCCGCACGCGGCTGCCTCGACTGCGCCATTCATCGACTACAAGACCAACAACCTCGCTTCCTTCCTGAGCGACGCCCGACTGAAGAAAGCCGCCTGATGAGCCCCCAACCGCACGCGGATCTGAAGAGCGTCATCGAAACCGCCTGGGAAGATCGCGACACCATCACCCACGCCACAAACGGCGCCGTGCGCGAGGCGGTGATGGAAACCCTCGAACGCTTGGACGCCGGAACCCTGCGCGTCGCCCAGCGCGAGGCTGACGGAACTTGGGTCACCAACCAGTGGGCCAAGCAGGCGATCCTGCTGTTCTTTCGTTTGACCCCCAACGCGATCACCGATTCCGACACGCCCGGGCCCTACTGGGATAAGGTCCCGATGAAGACCACCGGTTGGGACGCCGCCCGCTTCGAGGCAGCGGGTTTCCGCGCTGTCCCGGGCAGCCTGGTTCGCAAGGGCTCCTACATCGCCAAAGGCGTCGTGCTGCTGCCGTCACTGGTCAACATCGGCGCCTACGTGGACGAAGGCACCATGGTGGACGGCTGGGCCACCGTTGGCTCCTGCGCCCAGATCGGCAAGCACTGCCATATCTCCGGCGGCGCCGGCATCGGAGGGGTCCTGGAACCTCTACAGGCCAACCCCACCATCATCGAGGACAACTGCTTCATCGGCGCGAGATCCGAAGTCGCCGAGGGTGTCATCGTGCGCGAGGGCTCTGTGCTCTCGATGGGCGTCTACCTGACCTCCACGACGCCTATCGTCGATCGCAAGACGGGCGAAGTGATCACTGGCGAAGTGCCGCCCTATTCCGTTCTGATGTCCGGCTCGCGGCCGAGCCCGCACGAAGGCATGCCGTCGACCTACTGCGCGGTGATCATGAAGACGGTGGACGAGAGGACACGGTCGAAAACCAGCATCAACGAGTTGTTGAGGGACTGATCGGGCTCCACGCTGAGCGGAGGCTTCCTCACCGACTCCGTGCCGTCTGAGTCTCCTCGTATGGCCGCCCATCGCGATGCCGATATTCCGTAGCACCGTTGTCCAGCACCAAGTCGATGTCCGGGTAGTCGCAGCCGTCCTCATCCGGCCGCCTCGAACCCAGCTCCAATAGCACCGCCTCCTCGCCTGACCGGTTCTGCAGGTGATGGCCATTGGGCGCACCGGCCGGGAAGCCCGCACAGTCGCCGGCCCGCATCACCTGCTCCCCCTCGTCGGTGACCAGGACGACCTCGCCGGTGACCACCCAGACGAACTCGTCCTCGGCCGTGTGCCAGTGCCGTTGGCTCGACCAGACGCCAGGCGCGAGACGCTGCAGATTGACCCCGAACTGGGTTAAGCCCGCCGCGTCCCCCAGCTTCCAGCGCTTCCGATCCCGGCATGGCGCGTCATAGGGTGGCGGGTAGCCGGTCCCGAAGCGAGTGGGCGCGGCGTCAATGTCTATCTTGGGCATCGGGTCATTCCGGTCTACGAGGAGTTCAAGCCTATCAAACAAGACCGCGGGGGCGAGCTTGATCGACGCGATCAACCTGACGAAAGAGCTGATCCGACGCCCGTCGGTCACTCCTGCGGATGCGGGCGCGATGGACGTGGTTGAAGAAACTCTCAAAGGCCTAGGCTTCGCATGCCGCCGGATGAAATTCGGCGAGATCGAGAACCTATACGCCCGCTACGGGACCGAGTGCCCCAACCTCTGCTTCGCCGGCCATACTGACGTGGTCCCGGTGGGCGACCCCGGCGCCTGGACGCAGGGCGCCTTCGACGGCGAGGTTGTGGACGGGATACTGATCGGCCGCGGCGCTGTCGACATGAAGTCCGCCATAGCCGCTTTCGCCGCGGCCTCGGCCTCGGCCATCGCGGCAGGTCATGTTAAGGGCTCGCTGTCCTTCCTGATCACTGGCGACGAAGAGGGCGTAGCGACCCACGGCACCCGCATGGTCGTGGAAGCGTTGGAGATCGAGGACGAGACCATCAGCCACTGCGTGGTCGGCGAGCCCAGCTCCAGCGAGGCCCTGGGCGACATGATCAAGGTCGGTCGCCGCGGTTCCATCAACGCCGAGATCACTGTGCAGGGTGTTCAGGGACACGTGGCCTATCCACACCGCGCGGCCAATCCCGTACCCGTCCTCCTGCGGCTCCTACTGCGCCTCCAGGAGCGGGTACTGGACCGCGGCTTTCCGGAGTTCCAGCCTTCGAACCTTGAGATCACCCAGATCGAGGTACCCAACACGGCCACCAACGTCATCCCAGGGGTCGCCAAAGCGCGGCTGAACATACGCTTCAATCCCATCCACACGGGCGACGACCTAGCTCGATGGATTGAGGCGGAGGCTGACGTAGCGGCGGAGCAATTCGCTGGCGGCATCAGCGTTGACGCCCAGATCAGCGGCGAAGCCTTCCTGACCGAACCTGGCCCCTTCACAGAGGTCGTAGCCGCCGCTGTCCGCGATGCCGCCGGCCGCAATCCGGAACTCTCCACGACCGGCGGCACCTCCGATGCGCGCTTCATCCGTATGCTGTGCCCTGTGGTCGAGTTGGGCCTCGTCGGAACCACCATGCATCAGGTGGACGAACGCGCGCCCGTCGCCGAGATCCTGCAGCTCCAGGCCGTCTACGAGCGCCTGATCGAACGCTATTTCGAGGCATTCCCCGTCGAGTGAGCCGCCGTTACGCTCACGAGTAGGGCGGTCGCATGATGCGCCGTTTAGGCATGAAACAGGGCTCCCGCGACCATGGCAGGGCCGCGCGGCAATCGCGCTTGCGGCGGTACGATCATCAGCTCTCGCACATTCCGCTCCGGCTCCGATTTGAGTTCATCCCCGTGCGAACCGTCCACACAGATGGAGTGGTTGAGCTTCAAGAGCAGGTCGTCCTCGCGTCGGTCATGCTTCGGGTCTTCGCCGAAGCCGGGCGGGCCATAGTGCCGGCGGTCCACAATCTGTCCCGGCAAGTGGACCACCGTTGGCTCGTATTTGAGGCGTCCAGTCGGAGTGGCGACGACGGCGGCGACCAAGATACTGGCGGCGATCATTTGGCATCCGCCTCGTAACTTACCCCCGTCAGATAAAGCCCATCCGCCGGTGCGGCGGTCCCGCAGGCCTTGCGGTCCTGGGCGTCCAGCGCGGCCTTAAGGTCCATGGCGGTCCAGCGGCCTAGCCCGACCTCGGCGATCGAACCCGCCATGGAGCGGACCTGGCGGTGCAGAAACGAGCGGGCCACAAAGATCAGCGTGATCTCGTCGCCTTGGCGCCTAACCGTCGCCACATCCAGGGTTTTCACCGGTGACTTCGCCTGGCAGGCCACGTCGCGAAAGGTGGTGAAATCATGCAGGCCAACCAGCGCCTGGGCAGCGACGTGCATGGCATCCGCATCCAGCGGCGCCTTCACATGCCAGACGTGGCCCCGCTCAAGCGCGGGCGGGCTGATGCGATTGAGAATGCAGTAACAGTAGCGGCGCTCGGTCGCTGTGAAGCGCGCGTGCCAGCCTTCCGCTGCGACCTCGGCGTCCAGCACGACGATAGGCTCCGGTCGCAGGTGGGCGTTGAGCGCGTTTCGGACTGTCTCGGCCGGCCAATCCTTTTCAAGGTCGATGTGCGCAACCTGGCCGGTGGCGTGCACGCCCGTGTCTGTGCGCCCAGCTGCGTGAACGCGCACAGCCTCGCCGCAGAAGGCCTTGACGGCGCGTTCCAACGACCCCTGAACGGTCGGCTGGTCGGCCTGGGCCTGAAAGCCGTTGTAGGGCCCGCCGTCGTATTCCAGCAGGAGCTTGTAGCGGGGCATTAGCCGAGCTTCGTTCCGGCGGCCACGGAAGCGCCGCGCAGGAAGGTTGCAGCGTCCTGTTGGCCCTTGCCCTCGCGCTGCACTCTCAACAGCCTGACCGCGCCGACACCGGTCCCTATCAGCATCCGGTCGTCCAGCGCCTGCCCCGCCGGACCGTGGGTGTCCTCAAACGCCGACAGCAGGGCCTTCACCCGCACCGGACCCCTGTCGGTGGGTAGTTGGAACCAAGCGCCAGGGAATGGCGAAAGGCCGCGGATCTTGAGATCGATCTCGGCGCCGGGCTTTGCCCAGTCGATCCGCGCCTCCTGGGGCCGGATCTTTTTGGCATAGGTGACACCGACGTCAGGTTGCGGCGTCTCGATAGCCAGTCCCTGTTCGATCAGCGGCAAGGTGCGCGCGAGTAGCTCCGCACCAATCGCGGCCATCCGATCGTGGACCGTCCCCGCCGTGTCCAGAGGCCCGATGCGCAGGCTCTCCGACGCCAACACCGGCCCCTCGTCCAGGCCCTCGGTCAGGCGCATGACCTCCACGCCGGTTAGCAGATCACCAGCCATCACCGCGCGTTGGATTGGGGCCGCGCCGCGCCAGCGCGGTAGCAGCGAGCCGTGTAGATTAAACGTGCCCAAGAGGGGCGCCTCGATCACCTCGGGCGGCAGGATCTGGCCGAACGCCACAACCACCGCCGCATCCAGCTCCAGAGCTTGGAAGGCAAAGATCTCTCCCGGATCGCGCATAGACGCAGGCGTACGGACGATCAGGCCCCGTTCCAGGGCGTAGGCGTGCACCGGCGACGGCTGCAGCGTCTGGCCCCGGCCGCGCGGCGCGGGTGGCTGGGAATAGACGCAGGCGATCTCCTGCCCGGCGGCGACCAGCCGCCGCAGGGCGGCCAGCGCGAATTCAGGAGTTCCGAGAAAGGCGATGCGCATCTACGCCGCTTCTACCTGCGGGGGAAGAGACGCGCAAAGGCCGGTGTATTGGGTTAAGGGGAACCTCTGCAGTTGTTAATAGTTCGTTAAGGACTTTTCGAAGGAACCCGGCATGCGCAACTCCCACCTCGCGATCGCCCTTGGGATCTGGCTGGCGGTGGCCGCCTGTTCCAAGCCCACTCAGGACAAAACGGGTCAGGATCTGAAAGCCGTAGGGTCGGACGTCGGCGCCGCGGCCAAGGACGTCGTGGCTGCGCCCGCCATGAAGGACCTGGGCTCAGACATCAAGCAGGGCGCCAGCGAAGCCGCAGCCTCGACAAAGGTCGCCGCGAGCAAGGCCGGTGACGAGCTGAAAGCTGGCGCGGCGAAAGCTGGTGAAGACATTAAGTCTGGCGCCAAGACCGCTGGCGACAAGACCGACGCGGCCCTCAACAAAGCCAACGACGCCGCAACTAAGAAGTAGAAGGTTCAAGCCGCCTTGGCTTGTTTCTTGACTTTCTTCACCGCCTGCTCGCGCTTCAACCGCGACAGGTGGTCGATGAAGAGGACGCCTTCAAGGTGGTCCATCTCGTGCTGGATGCAGACGGCGAAAAGGCCCTCAGCGTCTTCTTCGATCGTCTCGCCCTTGTAGTTCAAGTAGCGCAGTTTGACTTCCGCTGGCCGCTCGACCTCGTCGTAAATCTCCGGCACCGACAGGCAGCCCTCTTCGTAGGGCGCGGTCTCCTCCGAGGCCCAGAGGATCTCGGGATTTACAAAATAGCGCGGCGCCGGCTCTTCGCCCTCGCGGGCCAGATCCATGACGATCACGCGCTTGGCGATTCCCACCTGGATCGCCGCCAGCCCAATGCCGGGCGCCGCGTACATGGTCTCGAGCATGTCATCCATCAGCGCGCGCAGTTCGTCATCGACCACGGCAACGGGCGCCGAGACCTTCTTCAGGATCGGGTCGGGAACGACGAGGATATCTCTCAGGGCCATGGAGCGGGAGTTAGGGGTGCAATACCCGACCGTCAAGGTGGGCGAATAGCCTCAAGCCTCTTCGCCAGCCACCAGCCGAACCTGTGGCGGGGTATCAGGCGTCAGCTTGGTCAACGGGCGCACCGCGGTGTTCAACGGCTCCAGCGACTCGACATTCCTGCCTTCGTGGTCGACCTTCAGTTCCTCAAAACGTCGCGCGTGAGTTAGGACCTGGGTCTCCAGCGAACCCACGAACTGGTTGTACTTCACGACCGCCGCCTCCAGCGCCTTGCCCACCGAGCCCGCATGGCCGCCCATCACGGCTATGCGCTTGTAGAGCTCACGCCCCAACTCGGCGATCTTTCGGGCGTTGGCCGCCTGCTCCTCGACCCGCCAGCCGTAGACTACCGCCTTGCAGAGGGCAAAGAGCGTGGTGGGCGTGACGACCACCACACGCTTGTCCATGGCCTCGGTCATCAAGTCCGGCGCACGGTCGAGGGCCGCAGCCAAGGCGCTATCCAGCGGCACGAACATCGCCACGAAGTCCGGTGAATTGTCGAATTGGTCCCAATAGGCCTTGGCGGACAGCCCTTGGACGTGGGCCCTAACGCTTTGTACGTGGCGCAGGCCCGCAGCCTCACGTCCGGCCTCGTCCGTCGCTTCCTGCAACTCCAGGAAAGCATTCAGCGAGCACTTGGAGTCGATGACGAACAAGCCGCCGCCCGGCAACTTTACCGTGACGTCTGGACGCCGCCGACCCTCTTCAGTGTCGGTTGAGGCCTGTTCGTCGAAATCGTAGCGGTGCGAAAGGCCGCCCGCCTCCAGGACATTGCGCAAGGTTTGCTCGCCCCAACGCCCCTGCACGCCCGCGCCCCGCCGCAGCGCCGACGACAGTTTGCGCGCTTCATCCTGGGTCGCTGTCGAGGCCAGCAGCAGCGCGGCGATCTGCTCCTTCAGGCCGCCGGTCTCCTCGACCCGAACCTTCTCGACGAGCGCCACATGTTCCTGGAATTTCTGCAGGCTTTCAGCCACGGGCTTCAGCTGCGCTTCGAGCCTAGCCTGGGCCAGCTGTTCGCGCGTGTGGATCGCCTCCTCGTTCTTTTTGAGGATGGCCTCCGCCACGCCGGTCGCTGATTGAGCGACCTGGGAGCTCACAAGGTCCGCCTGCTCACGCAGCATCTGGACACGAAGCCCGGCTTCAGCCGCCCTCAGCCGCTCCTTCAGCGCCCAGGCGATAGCGCCGACAGCAATGAGACCGAAAGCGATCGCAGCGACCAGGGAACCGTTCATGTTGCGTTCTTAGCTGAAGTGATGAGTCGGAGCCATCCCCAAGACCGTGCGCTCGGCGAGCGTGTGATGGCGAACTTATTGTCTAAGCTGGCCGTCGCGCCCGCATCGCCTGCGCGATTGTCCCGTCGTCCAGCCAATCCAGCTCGCCGCCAACCGGGACGCCGCGGGCCAGCATGGTCACCGAGACCTCTGCACCAGCCAGCCGGTCGGCAAGGTAATGCGCCGTCGTTTGGCCATCGACCGTGGCCGGCAGCGCCAAGACGACTTCCTGCACTTCGCCGCCTGACGCCCTATCGATGAGGCTACTCACGCGCAGCGCATCCGGCCCAACGCCGTCTAGCGCCGACAGCAACCCGCCCAGCACGTGATAGCGTCCGCGAAAGGCGCTCGCCCGTTCCATCGCCCAGAGCGCGCCCACCTCCTCGACCACGCAGATCAACGCCGGATCGCGGCCGGCGTCGCAGCATATGGCGCAGGGCTCTTGCGTATCCAGCGAGCCGCAGGTCGTGCAGACCTTCACTCGCGCCGCGGCCTCGGCCAAGGCGTCTGCCAGCGGGGTCAGTAACTGCTCGCGCTTCTTCAAAAGCGCCAACGCTGCACGCCGGGCCGACCTCTGGCCCAGGCCCGGCAGCTTGGCCAGCAAGCTGATCAGCCGCTCGATCTCAGGTCCGGCGGACGCGGCCAAATCAGAACCTTGGCATGCCGGGCATCCCGGCGAGCGGGCCTGCCGCCTTCTGCATCAACTCGGCGGAACGGGCATCCAGATGTCGTTTGGCGTCAGCGTGAGCGGCCGCCACCAGATCGCCGACCATCTCAGCCTCGCCAGGTGCCATTAGGCTCTCGTCAATGTCGACGCGCATGATTTGGCCCGTGCCTTTCAGCGTAACCTTCACCAGCCCGTCGCCCGCCTGGCCCAGCAGGACCAGCTGCTCCAGCTCGGCCTGGGCTTGGCCCAGCTTCTCCTGCATTGCCTGAGCCTGCTTCATCAGTGATGAGAGGTCCTTCATTTGGGTAGCGGCTCCGTCAGTATCGGCGTCCCTGCCTTGGTGATTTGGACCACCACCAGCTGCGCGGGCTCGGTGCGGCTGGCGTTAACAATATAGTGCGGCTGCAGCGGCGTTTCCGACCAGGCCTGGCCGGTCTCAATGCGCTTCTCCGGCCCATCGCCCAGCCGGTTGATCACCGCCCCCTTCGATACAAAGGCGTAGGTCGAGGCCGGGTGCCTGTGCCCGCGCTGTCCCGCCGTGGTCAGCGGTCCATCGCCCGCCGGCGAGATATTCACGATCTGCAAGTGTGCGTCGAAGCCAGGCGCAATCAACACTGGCTCGCTGAGCAACGGCGGCGTGGGTTGGGCGTCTGCGGTTCCGGCTATAGCCACAGCTGCGGCGGCTAAGACTAGCCTAGTCCTCATCGTCATCCTCCGCTTCAGTAGCGACACCCTCCGCGGCCTCGACCTGCGGCAGAGTGCGGATGCCAACGATCTCGGCGCCTGGAAAGGTTGCCATTACCGACAGCACAAAGGGATCCTGCTCGATCTGGGCGCGAACCTCTCGCTCCTCGCGCTTCTGGCGTTCCCACAGGCTCTCAGCGCCGCCGCCGCCCTGCGCGGCGATCAGCCAGCGCTCGCCGGTCCATTCCTTTAGCCGGCCCACCAGCCGCTGGGCGAGGTTTACTGGCGCGCCGGGCGCGGCCTCGTATTCGATCGCCCCGGGACGAAAGCTGATCGGACGGACGAACCGCTCCACGTCCAGCTTCAGCGAGATGTCCCGCTTGCGGTCGATTAGCGCCAGCATCTCCTCGAACGTGCTGAGCACCGCGACGGGCTCTATCGTCGACTGCGGTTGCGGCGACGCAAAACCCCGCGCCACAGTCGTCCCACCACCGCCCGAAGCGGCTGCGCTTCCACCCGAACCACCGCCTGAGGGCCCGCTTGGAGCTCCGATCTGCGAAACCTCCGGTGCAGCAGAGAGCCGCTTCAGCGCCTCCTCCGGCCCCGGCAAGTCCGCCGCATAGGCCAGTCGGATCAGCGCCATATCGGCCGCTGCCGCTGCGTCGGGCGCGCGCCGCACTTCCTCGTAGGACTTCAGCGTTAGTTGCCAGAGCCGCGACAGCGTACCGGCCGAGATCGCCGACCCGATGGCCGCCAACCTTGCCGCCTGTTCCTTCGGCATGATCAGCGCTTGCGGCCCAATCGCCTTGGCGACCGATGCCCCGTGGCAGTGGTCGAGCAGATCGAGCATCACTTGGTCGGGATTGGCGCCATAACCATAGAGCGTCCGGAACGTCTCGATCGCCGGCCCTGCCTCACCGCGCATCACCTGCTCGAACAGGGAAATCGTCTGGGCACGATCGGCGAGCCCCAACATGTCGCGGATCGTCGTCGCCGTGACCGTCTGGCCTGGCTCAGCCTGGACGATGGCCTGGTCGAGCATCGACTGGGCGTCGCGCACCGATCCCTCGGCAGCCCGTGCGATCAGCATCAGGCCGTCGGCCTCGACCCGGGCACCCTCGGCCTCAGAGATCATCTCCAGGTTCTTGACGATCACCTCGGGCTCGACGCGCCGCAGGTCAAACCGCTGAGTCCGCGAAAGGATCGTCACCGGCACTTTGCGGATTTCAGTGGTGGCGAAGATGAATTTGGCGTGCGGCGGCGGCTCTTCGAGCGTTTTCAGCAGCGCGTTGAACGACTGCGTCGACAACATGTGCACTTCGTCGATGATGTAGACCTTGTAGCGTGCGGACGTCGGCGCATAGCGCACCCCGTCCAGCAGCTCGCGCATTTCATCGACCTTGGTCCGCGACGCCGCGTCGAGTTCCAGCACATCCATGTGCCGGCCCTCAACGATCGACTTGCAGTGGATGCCTTCCACCGACAGGTCCAGCGTCGGCCCGTGGACCGAGTCGCTCTCGTAGTTCAGAGCCCGCGCCAACAATCGCGCTGTCGTGGTCTTCCCCACGCCGCGCACGCCGGTAAGCATGAAGGCATGCGCAATCCGCCCCGAGGCAAATGCGTTCTTCAGCGTCCGCACCATGGCCTCCTGGCCATAGAGGTCGTCAAACGTTTTGGGGCGGTATTTCCGTGCGATGACCGTATAGGCCGCAGAGGCGTCGTCGCTCAGCGTCGGCGCGGGAGCCCCGCCGAACATGTCGATAGAAGGCGGCCCATCAGCCAAGCCCTCGTCCTCGTCACGCGGCGCAAGATCGTCCTCATCGGCCATGCGCACCATGTAAGTGGAGGTCCCCCGCGCAGCAAAGGGGAAAGCCGATGAGAGGCGCGAATGCTCGCAAGAAAGAGCGACCTTCCCACCCTGCGCCTCGCCTGGGGGGCGATGAGGTTTGAGGGCAGGACCATCAAACAAAGAGAGAGGTGGAGACCGAACGGCGACCCGGAACGGAATTCGTTGTGGCTGCTGCCTTCCGGCCCTGACCAGGTTGGCGAAGCGTCCGCCCGCCGCCGATCTCCGC
>JAYUBY010000038.1:0-16128 GCA_043740635.1 Alphaproteobacteria bacterium | reverse complement strand
ATCCGCGATGTGATCTCGGAGTTTCTGACCCGGCATGGGTTCGGCGTCGACACAGCCGCTGACGGACGGGAGATGGAACGGTCGATGGCGCGAAAGCGGCCCGACCTAGTAGTTCTCGACCTGATGCTGCCCGGCGAGGATGGCCTGGCGATCTGTCGCCGGTTGTCCCGGCCGGACGGCCCGGCGGTAATCATGTTGAGCGCCATGGGCGAGGAGACCGACCGCATTGTCGGCCTGGAACTCGGCGCGGACGACTATCTGGCCAAGCCCTGCAATCCGCGCGAGTTGCTCGCACGCATTCGCGCGGTTCTGCGGCGTCGCCGCGAACCCCGGTCAGTCGAGGAATCTATCGGGGCGGCGTGTGAATTCGTTGGCTGGCGGCTCGATCTGGTCCGGCATGAATTGCGCTCGCCGCAAGGCGTCGTGGTGAACCTGTCCAGTGGTGAGTTTTCGCTTTTGAGGGCCTTCGTTGAGCGTCCGCAGCGCGTCCTGACTCGTGATCAGTTGCTTGAATACGCGCGCGGCCCGCAGTCGGACGCCTTCGACCGCGCCATCGACGTGCAGATTAGCCGGCTCAGGCGAAAGTTGGAGGATAGTGGCGGGTCCGGTGAACTGATCCGCACAGTCAGAAGCGAAGGATATATCTTCACGGTGAAAGTCACTCATAGCCAATGAAGCGACGCTTCGCGCTGCCGCTGTTCGTCCAAACTTTGGGCTTGGTAATCGCGACCCTTATCATCGCGCAGACGGCGGCGATGGTCGTTATTTTCAGCCTGCCACCGCCGGTTCCCAACGTTTACACAGTCGGTGACGTTGCTCAGACGGTGCGTTTCGGCGCTTCGGATACCCATAGCCCCAAGGGACCGCCGCTGACTACGCGGCGAGACGCGGATCCGCCCGCCTACGAAACACTTGGGCGGCATAGGCTGATGTTCCGCGACGCCGTGGCCAAGGCCGTCGGGGTCGGCCCCGAGGATGTAATCGTCGATCAGCACGGGCCAAGGATCGTCGCTTTCGGCGGCCGGCGGGGCTCGCTTCGGCCTCCTGGCGAGACCACCAGTCCGGAACTCCTATTGTTTGGACAATTCAAGGTCGCGATTCGTCAAAAGGACGGGCAGTGGGTGATAGTCCAGCCCCGAGCTCCGCTTGGTATAGATCCCTGGCAGGAGCGTCTGCTGCTGGTGACGGCCCTGGCTGCCCTCGCTGTTTCGCCGCTGGCCTGGGCTTTTTCCCGCCGACTCGCCGCTCCGATCAGCGCCCTGGCGGCCGGCGCGGAGCGCCTGGGCCGGGATCCCGGCGCGACACCGCTTGATATCACGGGGTCCGCCGAGGTGGCTTCGGCGGTAGGCGCCTTCAATCAGATGCAGCAGCGGCTCAGGCTGTATGTGGACGACCGGACAAGCATGATCGGCGCCATCGCGCACGATCTGCGCACCCCCCTCACCCGCCTCCGGTTCAGGATCGACGCCGTACCGGAACCTCTTCGCTCCAAGCTGGAAGCCGACATCGATCAGATGGAGGCGATGGTGGCGTCGACCCTGAGCTTCGTCCATGACGCCGCCACGACGCGGGATCGCCGCAAGCTTGAATTGGCCTCGCTGGTCGAGACCGTGATGGACGACGCCGCCCTCACGGGCGCCCACGCCGCAGTCGAGCGCGCCGATCGGGTCATCGTGGACGGAGACCCCGTCGCCCTGAAACGCCTGGTCGCGAATCTTGTGGACAATGCCCTGAAATATGGCGTCTCGGCTCGCGCCAGGGTGTTCAGCGAGCGCGACATGGCCGTCATCGAGATCGACGATGACGGCCCGGGAATCCCGGATTCAGAGACCGAACGCGTATTCGAACCCTTTCACCGTCTTGAAACCTCACGAAGCCGGCAAACGGGAGGAATTGGCCTGGGCCTTGCCGTTGTCAGGGCCGTAGCGCGCAGTCACGGCGGCGATGTCGTGCTGCTCAACCGCGGTCAGGGCGGCCTCAGCGCCCGCGTGACCCTGCCATTGACCATGTCAATGGGGGGAGGCGCCCCTTACGGGATAAGCAGCACCCGGCCCACCGCCTGACGGCTCTCGATATAGGCGTGGGCTTCGGCGGCTTGCGACAATGGGAAGGTTCGGTCGATCACCACCTGGAACTCGCCACGCGCGGCCTCGTCGATCAGGCGCTGGATATTGTCATGGGCGCGGTCGGTGGCGATCTCGGCGCCCAGGAATACGCCCGAAAGCGACCGGTTACCCCCCATCAGGGAGGAGACATCCACCTGCATCGGCTCGCGCCCCGCTGCACCGACCATAGACACCCGGCCACGATAGGCCAGGGACAGGATCGAACCTTGCAAAGTCGATCCACCGACGGAATCCACGACCAGATTGACCCCCTTGTTGTTGGTGAGGCGCATTACGCTCTGTACGACGTCGCTGGTCTTGTAGTTGATGCCGTGATCCATACCGTACTGCTTCAGCCGCTCTAGCCTCTCGTCGCTGGAGGCGGTGGCGAGCACCGTGGCGCCGGCTCGCTTGGCCAGCTGAATCGCCGCGAGGCCAACGCCGCTGGCCCCGGCCTGAACCAGAACCGTCTCCCCCGCCTTCAGCCGGCCGAATTCGAACAGGCAGTCGTCCGCCGTCCCGAACGCCACCGGAATCACCGACGCAAGCTTCGAATCAAAGCCGTCGGGGATCGGCCACGCCGTGCGGGCCGCAACCCCCCGCAGCTCGGCATGAGAGCCATCCGCCCCGGTAGTCGCCACCTTCTGGCCGACCTTCAGCGTGGTGACCTCGGCGCCAATCTCGATGATCTCTCCCGCAGCCTGGTAGCCTACAATGTGGGGGCGGGTGGCCAGGGCGCCGCGCCAGCGGTTCAGTGTATCGCCGCCTTCAATGCTGACGGCCTCGACCTTGATAATGATGCCCCTCGGGTGACACTTTGGGTCCGCGACGTCCTCGTATTTCAGGACGCCAGGTTCACCGTTCTCATAATAGACTGCCGCTTTCATGACGTGTGTATCCTCGCTCGCCGTCTGATTCGGCTCGAGCCCCGTTTTAGCCGCGACGGTCAGTAAAATGAAAGGCGTCAAAGACCATGGACCTAGCCAAGACCCGAATCGACATCGGTCTCGCGACCAACAACCTTGAGCCGATGCTGTCGTTCTGGCGCGACGAGGCCGGGGTTGTGTTCGACCATCTGCTGCCGATCCGCCGGGGCCAGGACCAATATCGGCACGACGCCAACGGCTCGGTGGTGAAGATCAATCACCGGGCGGACACCCTTCCGGACAACCCACCTAGTGGCTACCGCAAACTGGTCATCGCGCGGGTGGGACTTCTAACGCCGCGCGAACTTGTGGACCCAGATGGCAACCAGGTGCGTCTGGTTCCCGTTGGTGAGGACGGGATCAAACAGATCGCCGTGCGTCTGGCCGTGCGTGATCTGGCGGCGCACCGTGCCTTCTATCGCGACGCCCTTGGTCTGCCGGAGCAACCAGGCGCCGCGGGCGGCGCAACGTTTCGGGCCGGCGAGAGCCTGATTTTCATCAATGAATCGAGCGACGCCGACGGTGACGCCCAGATGGCCGGTCGGGGATGGCGTTATATCACCTTCCAGGTGTTCAAAGTCGACGAGGAACACGCCCGGGTGTTGTCGGCGGGCGGGCGTGAGGCCATGGCGCCCGTCACTCTGGGAACCACGGCGCGCATCTCCATGGTGCGCGATCCCGACGGGAATTGGATCGAGCTGTCGCAGCGGGCGTCGATCGTTGGTTCGCTCGACTGAGCGCCGTCCGCTTTCTCACGAAGGCACCGCGTCAACCGGCCCAGCCTCGATCGGGTGGTTTTGGAACGTCAGGCCGAGGATCAAGCACACCGCCATGATCGTACCGGCGAGTAGCATGGGCAGCCCCGGAACCCCGATGGCCGGATGCCGCACCGCCCAGGCGAATGAGAGGCCAAACAAGCTGGGCCCAATCACCGAGGCGAGGCCGGCCATGCTCTGATTGGCGCCCTGAAGCTGTCCCTGTTCATCGGCGCCGACTTTTTGAGTCATCAATCCCTGCAGCCCGGGGATCATCAATCCGGCAAGGCAGCTGATCGGCATTCCCAGCCAATAGGCGAGACCCGTGGGGGCGATGCCATACCAAGCCATTGAAACGGTCGCTGCCATGGCGCCGATCAGCATGGCCCCGCGCTCGCCAAAGTGACGGATGACCGGTCCGACCACGAAGCTCTGAACCGCCACGCCCATCAGGCTGCCGCCCATCATCGTGAGACCCACGACGCCCGGGGTCCATCCGTATCGATAGCCGGTGTAGAGCACGAAGACGCTGGGCCAGACCATCTGAGCCAGTTGATTGAGGAAATACACGCCAGCGAGCCCTGGCAGACCGGACCGCGATCTTAGCAGCCTCAGGGAGCCGACGGGATTGGCCTTGGCCAGGCTGAATCGGTCCGCGCGCCGGTCCGGTGGCAGGGATTCGGGCAGGATCAGGAAACCGTAGAGCGCGTTCGCCAGGGTCAGGGCGGCGGCGGCTATGAACGGCAGGCGGAGATTCACCTGACCCAGCAAACCACCCAGCGCGGGACCGGCGAGAAACCCGACATTGAACGCGGCCCCCATCCATCCGAAGGCGCGCGCGCGATCTTCAGGCGCGGTCACGTCCGCGACATAGGCGTTGGCGGTGGAAAACACCCCCGAGGTGGCGCCGCTGATCAGCCGGCCGACGAGTAGCCAGGCGAGACTGGGCGCGAACGCCATGAACAGAAAGTCGAGGCCCAGGCCAGCCAGCGAGACCAGCAGGACCGGCCGCCGGCCCCACAAGTCCGCGAGCATGCCCAGGACCGGCCCGGCGAGAAAACTCATCACGCCACCGCAGGTCGCGAACACCACGTTCCACTCCACCGCCGCGGCCGTGTCGCCGCCGGTGAACTGCTTGAGCAGATTGGGCAGGATCGGCACCATGATACCGATCGACATGGCGCTGGTTACGGCGCTGACGAAGATGAAGGCAAAGGCGGGCGATCTCGCGGCCTTTTCCGAAATTCCCGGCGGAACGTTCATCGGGTTGGCCATTGCCCATCCCCCATCGAGCCCAAACCCCCAGGCCGAGGCTCGAATTAGGTTTGATCTATCGTATAAATTTGGCGGTGACGCAGACCGAACCACCACCCGTCTAACCGGCTCCGATATAGACCAGCGGGAATTGATTTAGCTAGGGAAATTTTCACGGAAGGTCTAGGCGCGTCCACTCCAATCCGATACACTCCAAGAAATTGTTGGGGTAAAAGTTGGGGTAGAGATGGCTAGGCGCAAAACGCAAAGGCTCGATCCATCGACGGTCCGGAGCGCATCGAAGCCCGGGCGCCACGCCGATGGCGCGGGCCTCTATCTTGTCGTCGATCCCGCCGACGGTGAAGGCAATCCTGGCTCGAAGCGCTGGCTTTTCCTCTTTCGGTGGCAGGGCAAGCTCAAGGAAATGGGCTTGGGCGGAATGAAGGCCGTAGGCCAGCGAGAGGCGGTATCGCTCGCCCGCGCCCGCCAGAAGGCCGCCGACGCTCGCGCCTTGCTCGCCGAGGGTGTCAACCCCATCCAGGCCAAGAAAGCCGCCGCCGAGGTCCCCACGTTCGGCAAGATGGCGGACGATCTCATAGAGGTGGTCGAGCGGGAAAGCCGCAACGCAAAGCACGTCGCCGGCTGGAAGCTGACCCTGACGACGCACGCCGCGGCGATCCGCGACAAGAAGGTCAACGAGGTTACGACCGAGGACGTCTTGGCGGTGCTGCGGCCCCTTGCCGAGGATCGCCAGGAAACCGCCTCGCGCCTGCGCGGCCGGATCGAGCGCGTCTTGGACGCGGCCAAGGCCAAAGGCTATCGCCAGGGCGAGAACCCGGCCCAGTGGCGCGGCCACCTTGAGCACTTCATGGCCAAGCGCCAGAAGCTGACTCGCGGCCACCATGCCGCCCTCCCCTTCGTCGAAACTCCAAAGTTCGTCGCAGATCTGGGCGACCGCGAGGCAATGGCGGCCCTCGCTCTGGAGTTTCTGATCCTGACGGCGGCGCGGACCAGCGAGGTCATCGGCGCCCAGTGGGGCGAAATCGACCTGCACGCGAAGATCTGGACCGTTCCGGCAGCGCGCATGAAGGCCGGCCGCGAACACCGTGTTCCGCTGTCGGCCCGCGCGGTCACGATACTGCAGAGGGCCGCCGAGAATCGCGTCGGCGCCCATGTGTTTCCCGGGCCTGCCAAGGGCAAGATGAAGGATCGACCACTATCGACGAACGCATTTCGAGCCCTGCTGATCCGTGCCCTTGGCGAGAAGCCGGGAATCACTCCGCACGGCTTCCGATCTTCCTTCCGAGACTGGGCGAGCGAGGCCTCGACCTTCCCCCGTGAGTTGGCCGAAGCGGCCCTGGCGCACGTGGTGGGCAATGAGGTCGAGCGTGCATACCGGCGCGGCGACGCCCTGGAGAAGCGCCGCAAACTCATGGACGCCTGGGCGGGATTCGTAACGCGCTCGGCCACAGCCCAGGGCAATGTCTCGGTGCTACGCGGGGCGGCCGCATGAAAACGAAGCGCGAAGTCGCTGAGGCGCAGGATCAGGCCGATGCGGAATTGCTCGCAATGAGTCTCCCGCGCGAACCGTTTTGGGGCCTTCCAGAAACATTGCTGTGGATCGGCCTCAGAGACATGACCCAAGTTGTTGAGCCGTTGCCTGCGTGGCGCCGCAGCACGGACGAGTGGAATGCCGGCCAAATTGTCGGAGTAGTCCAGGAATACATCAAGCAGACGATCAAGGCAGGGGGTGACGTTGAGGAGCCGGAGCCCGTCGCCGCGCTTTACGAAAGTCTTCGCCAAGGGGCCGTGGAGGCCTTTGGGTCAGAACGCGGCAGCGGGCCTTTTTCACCCATCCCTCTAGCGCATTGGTCCGACCTAGTTTTTGGCCCCGGCCCAAAGCAGTTTGATGGACAAACCTGCGCTTTTGCTCCCGCCCTTCGATCCGAGATTGGGCATTTCTGGGCCCGCGTGCATTTTGTTAGTGATTCACTTCTCCGAAAATTTCCAACGCCGGGAGCCGTGTCTTCCCCCCCCGATCCGCCCGGCGGTGGCGCGCCAAAGCGAAAGGCCCCACCGCCATCTGCTAGCGTTGATTTCAAGCTTTGGGCCGACGAGCTGTTTAGCGCCCGGAGAGCGGGGCCGACGGGCAAAGAAGCCGCAATTTGGGCGGCCAACAAAGGATTCTCCCGGCAGTGGGTGCGCGATCAACTCACGCGCTATCCCGTTGCCCGTCGACTGAAACGCGGGAACAAACTCACTCGTTGAAAGCGAAATGCGCGGGAGAGATGCGCCGGCAGATGTGCCGCGATTTTTTCCCGCCTATCTATACGGCCCATTTGGCCGCGCTGTCCCTTCGCATCCAGCTGGCCCCTTTGGACCGGCCTAGACGCGAGGATCATATGAAAGACTTACAGCAGTCAGAACGCCTGCTAGCGCTGCCCACGGTACTTGAGCGCACGGCGCTCAAGCGGGCTTCGTTGTACGCGGCCATGGATCGGGGTGAGTTCCCCCGGCCGATCCGGCTATCCAGCAACCGCGTAGCCTGGGTTGAGTCCCGCATCCAAGCCTGGATCGCCGCCAAGATCAACGAGGCGGCGTGAACGCTCATGATCCAAGAAGGACGAAAGCCCGCCGGGGTCAACGGCGGGCTCTCTGAGGTCGTTCGGCTGGCTGGCTTGAACACCGCAGAGACTATCGCACCCCGCACCCCTTTTCAACAATCGCCGAGCCACAGGCCTACAAACTTGTCCGCGACGCCCGTCGAACCTCTGGCGGTCTCCGGGCGCCGCGCCCGCGATCTCGCCGACGCCAAACGAGAGTTCGCTATGGCGCAGGCGGATCCGGCGCGGGGCCTGGGGCGAGCCGCGGCGGCTTCACAGGCCGCTCTGAATTGTTTGACGGCCGCTCAATCCGACACCGATGGCGGGGGGCGTCGCTGTTGGCGGCGGCTCGACGATATTCTCTCGGCGCCACGGCGTCGCTGTTGGGGCTGACCTAGTGAGCGGCGGCCGCGGGGCCGGCGTGCGCGACAAGACGCCAATTGGCGAACCCCACACTCTGGACCTTCGCCCCCCGCGACTCGCCGGACCGACCCCGGACGCCTTCGAATCCGCACAGGCCTTGCTTGGTTGCGTCATGGTCGACCCTACCCGTTTCCGGGAGGTCGCCCACATCAGGCTTGAACATTTCGCCGAGCCCTATCACGGGCGGCTATGGGCGGTTATCGCGGACCTAGTCGGCTCGGGGCGCGCGCCTGAGGTCCCCACCGTCGCCGATCGCATGAAGCTCGACCCGGCGTTTAACGACTGCGGCGGTTCGGATTTCATTTTCGATCTGTGGGATAAGGCCGGATCGCCCGAATTGGCCCGCCAGCACGCCGAGAGCGTCATGGACGCCTTCACGCGCCGCGTCGGTGCGTGGATGCTCGGCGAGGCAGCGAAAGCCTTACTAGGTACGTCAGGCAGACCGGCCGCGGTCTTGATCTGCGAGATTCGCGAAGACCTCGAAACCCTGGAGCGCGCCGCCTCGGCGGGCGATGGCACCACGGTGACGGCGGAAGAGGCTGCCGGGGCGTTTCTCGACGCCCTGGATTATGAGGCGCGTCATGGAATCGAACGGGGCGCGATGACCGGCCTTCGTTGCTTCGACCGACGGTTGCGGGGTCTTCGACCTGGTTGGCTTATTGTCGTCGGTGGTCGTCCGTCGATGGGCAAGAGTGGTCTCGCCCGGGCCGCCGCCTATGGATGCGCCGAACGAAATCCGGACAAGGCCATATTATTTTTCTCGCTGGAAATGGAAGCCCGCGAGATCGCCGAGCGCGCGCTGTCGGCGGCGTCCTTTCTCGACCATGACCTTATCCCCTACAGCGAGTTCCGGGGCACCCTGAGTGGCCCCGATCGCGCGCGGCTGCGCGGGCGCCGGGCGACCATGCCGCAAAACCTCCGGATCGATGACCGATCGACCATCGGACTTGACGATATCCGCCGACGTGTATGGGCGGCAAAGGCTCGCCAGCCGGTCGCGGCGGTGTTCATCGACTACCTCCAGCTGATGGCGAAACCCTTCACCGCTGGGCGCAACGAGGCCTTGATCCTCGGCGACCTGACCCGAGGCCTAAAGGTCCTCGCGCGCGAGGCTGAAACCTGTGTCGTGCTGCTTTCGCAGTTGAATCGGTCTGTCGAGGGCCGGGAGGACAAGCGCCCCCAGCTAGCCGACCTGCGCGATAGCGGGTCGATTGAACAGGACGCCAATGCGGTTCTGTTCCCTTATCGGCCGTTTAACTACACCGAACGCGAAGAGCCGAAGGACCCACGATCACCCGAACACGCGCAGTGGTGTCAGCGGCTTGAAAGCGAGCGGCGACGGATGGATGTCATCGCCTCGAAGGTTCGCGGCGGCGCTGTCGGCACGGATCGCCAGAACTATTTCGCCGAGTTCGATCACGTTGAGGACTTCGGCGAATGAGTTGGCAGGCATCACGGTGGGCGCGAGATCAGCGCACTGGGTCGGCCGCCGCCAAAGTGGTGCTGCTGGTCCTAGCGGAGAATGCGGGCGCGGCGGACGCCTCCAGCATCCTTTCCGTCGCGACGTTGGTGGAACGCACGGAGCTATCCAAGCGGGCCGTGATCCAACACCTCGCCGCGCTCGAAGCCTCTGGCCTGATCGGTCGCGAGCGGCGTTGGGACACCCAGGGCCATCGCGCCGCCGACCTTATCCGGCTGCTCATCGGCGACTCTGGCCAAGGTGCGCCAGATGCACCAAGGCAGGCGAAATCCAAAGTGCGAGAAACGCACCAAGGCGAAATCCCTAGGTGCACGACAGACACACCCAAGGTGCACGTGGTGCACTCCCTAAGTGCAGGAGGTGCACCGCATATAGATAAGGGTCTTATAGAGGGTCTTAAGAAAGGGTCGGATCCGGCTTTTCAGAAAGCCGACGTCGACGCCATTTGGGAAATCACGCCACGGCGAGGCCGGGAGCGATCCAGCCGAAAGGATATCGAACGCGCCCTCTCATCGGCCGTCAGGCGTGGCCACAGCCCTGCGGACGTGTTGCGAGGTCTGAAGGCCTACTATGCCGGCGAGGACGCCACGAAGGATGACGGCAGGTACGCCAAGGGCTGTCACGTCATGATCGAAAATGACCGGTGGGAGGCGTTCGCGCCCACGGTCGGCGATGATGAACCGGCCAGAGTGCCCGTCGATCCGTGGCGATCGCGGGTCCAGGCGTTCGCCGACCCGTCAAACCGCTACTGGAACGCCACCGATTGGGGCCCGTTGCCCGGAAAGCCCGGATGCAAGGCCTCGGCCGTGATCCTCGCCGAGTTCGGCTTCGGCGGGGACAACGTCGTTCCCCTCGAAAGAAAGGGCGCGACATGATCACGTCGAACGCGCGGGGCCTCGGCACCGCACCCCCCTCGTCTGCGTCACGAGAAACGTCCAGAGTGGCGCCCAACGGGACCTGGGCGGATCATGACGACGGTTACGGGCTTCGAGATCATTGCCTGCCCGGGGTGCGGCGCGCGGTATCGGCTGCCGACGTACGGGTCGATTTTCTTCAGCGACCGCCAGGAATGGTCGGACGGCCGGATTCGCTTCCGGCTCTACAAGCCGGCGTCGGGCGTCAGCGTCTGCCCATGCGGGACGGTGTTCCTACACAGCGAGTGCGAGCGCGTCGCGCGCATGACCTGGGTGAGACCAGGGTACGCGCCGGCGCCCCCGAGGCCGAGGCGGTCTCTATGGGCGGTGCTGCGCGGCGACCCACCGATTGCGCGACCGCCAGGGCCTAGGGGCCGATACGACACGGAGATCTTCGCCGGGGAGCCCTGGCCCGAGTTTCCGGAGCCGCCGGACTGGGCGCCACAGCCATCCGCGGCGGTGTTTATCGCCGCGGCGGACGCATTGGCGCTGGACACACCCTCGCGCCTCGAAGTGGCGTTGCGCCGGGAGCTTTGGCGGCTACTCAATGACCCCGCGCGCCCATCAAAGGACTCGCCCGAGATGAGGGGCGATCCCACGGCTAACCCGGCCTGGGTAGCGAACCTCGAACGGCTCCATGGCCTGCTTGCGCGAGACGATTGCGCCGACCGGATCCAGGTTGGCGAAACGCTGCGCCAGCTGGGCCGCTTCGACGAAGCCTCCACCGTGTTTCGCAACGTCGACGGCAAACGCGCGCCTTTGGCCTCCTTCCTGGCCGATCTGGCAGCCCGGAAGGTCACGCGGGTAATGTTGATCCCCGAGGCCGTGTTCGACGCCATGTCCGCGTCGGAATAGGAGTCATGTAATGCGACCCTCATGGTCTCACCGAAAGCGCGCAAAGCTAGATGAATAGGACGGCTCCCCACCCCCTGCGGCGGTTCGGGAGGTCGGCTTGCCGCCTCGAAGTTCGAGCGGCCTCGAATGTCGGGTTCCTGGCCGCCACCCGGCGACGGTTCACGACCCGTTGCGGACCCCTCTCACCCCGACCTAGGATCGGAGGCGGCGGACCAATCCCCGTCTGACATCCCTCTGTGTCATAGCGTCTTGAAACCCCAAGGCCGCACCTCCACCCACGCCGACAGGGGCTGACTGCGCCCGCTATGTCAGTTGTGGGCGGGCGCGATGATGGGTCGGGCGTCTTTCCACTTAAAGGGAAGCGTATTTGGCGTTACTGAAACTTCGGTCGTGAATTTTAGGGGATAAGCATCGCCGCTCGGATAGGTCAGTTCAACGAAATAGGCCGTCCACCCACTTGGAGGCTTTCCCACCTCACCGACCCATGTTCCGTCCTGGCGCCGAGCCAGAGTCGTAGACGTGAAAGCCTTACCGATGGTGTCGACGCGAAAGTCCCGCGCTTTGGGGTTTGTGGCTTGCCAGAGCTTGACCTCGGAGGGGCTGACTTTCGAGCGAACAACGATAGCTCCATCCTTGCGGACGTTCCACGCATACTCTGGGATTGATCTTTGGTTCAACACCGTGTCGTAAAAGGCGGTGACGCTTTCCTGGATATCAGTGCCGGCAGTGGAGTGTTTAGAATTTGGTATCATGCGCAACCGCTTGGTTTGCGGCAGTAAATGATAGCCGAATTGGGTGTTATCCGGCGGGAAATACTCGTCCCCAACCGCATTGATGACGAACTTCGGCATCCGCATTGAGGGACGATCACGGTAATTCAAGGGATCTTCGATGCGGTTGACCGCCGCCAGGCCAGGCGATCCAATAGCGCCAGGGATCAGGCCGTTCTCGACATAATCCTTTAGCGCCGGTGAGAAATACCCCATCGCTTCCCAATGGTGACGAGTGGTGGCGTCCACATCGAGGACATTGATCACAATCGGCACGATGGCGACGACTCGTCGGTCTGTCGCGCCCACCAGCCAAGTTGTCCAGGCGCGTTTGGAGCCGCCAGAGACCACGAACCCGTCCACCTTGAGCTTTCCGCCCGCGTCGCTCAAAAGGTATTGCTGCACCGCAGTCATTGCCGCTGTCCCACTCTTGACCATTGGCAGCCGCACTAAGTCTATTGGGTTGTGGTCCTTTGTAAATTTCGCCTGCTGATAGGCGATGATTTCGTCTTCCACCCGAGGACGGTCCGGTTGTTCTGCAAAGCGCAGCGGTTGGTTCGGGACATCGTCGAGTTCGGCTACGACCGAATGAGTTTCAACCGCCATCTTGGCGAACCGGGCCGGCACGGTCTCCGGGGCGGGATCGGTGTTATTTCCACCGGTGATGTAGAGGAAGGCTTTGGTGAATTTGACGTCGTCCGGCACAACCACGGTCAGCCAATGCTTCCATACAGGCTTGTCGACTTTTGAGGCGTCCAGCCAAGTCTGTGAGGTCATAGTAAGAACCGCCCCGTGATAGCCGGGACCCGCAATGATATGATCGACATTCCACGCGAACGCCGGGTCCTGGTTCGCGACATAGGTGTCCAGCGCGTTCTTCGGATTTGCGGACGCTGTGGTCGTGAGCACGGCACAAACAAAAAACGCCGCCGCCAGCCTCAAGATTATTCTCATGTTGCCTCCGTGGGCGCCTCGTAGGGACCCTTGGTCTAATCTGATCGGCAATGGGGGAGGAGGCAAGTAGTCCGCCAAAGGCGCGTCTGAACGTGCCTGGGGATCCGCTTGCGACCCCGTGCGGAAATCCCAGATGTCCGTTGTGTGGCTGATCGGCGCGACTCCCGCCAATGACCGGAGTGGGGCGGGCGCCCAAGGGAGAAAGTCGACCCATTGCGGAAATTCACCGGCTCGCTAAGCTTGATGTTTAACGCAGCGGGCAGGCAAAATATGACGCCTACGCGATGGTATATTATCTGATTTTTGGTTGCGCGTCGGCTTTCTTTTCTGCACACCTTGTCATTGGGCATTTATTCGGCCAAATGACAGACCAGAGTGCCGTTCAATCAATTTGTCTTGGCGTGTTGGGGACGGGGTTGTATGTTACCCGGCAAGACAAAGCATGTCTAATCTCTTCGATACCCCTGCGGATTGCGATGTTTGCCGCATCCGTACTGGGCCTGATTGTGATCGGCCCCTCCCTGATTGGTCGGTAGGCCACGGGCAACTTTCCACCCGACTCGGAAATTCCGAAGGTCCGCTTGTCGGCAAGGCCGAGCCCCCTCACCCGGCCAGGGCGATGGACCCCGGTGGGTGCCAAACGTTAGATTCTATCCACTAGGTTCCAGGACCAATCGCACGGGTGCGAATTCGCCTCGCTCGCCATTCCTGCCTCCGGTCAGACCGAGGTGTTTGGCCAGTGTCGCCAAGGCAGCGAACTTGTTTCCCAGTTTCACACTCGTTCGGACCACCTCTTGACCGTCGATCCGCATAGTGTCGCAGGTTATCTTCGCGATCCCACCCGCGTTGGCGCAATCAATCTTCGCGAGGTTGATGCTGGCGGAGCCGTCGGGCGTGATTTCGAGGAAGTCCGCGAAATTGGCGAACGCGATCTCGGCCAACGCCTGTAGGACGCGCTCCCCGGTGATGTCGAGCTTCCGCGCGCGCTCCGTCAGCAGGGTTTTTATGGCCGCGTCGATGTGGGGTTTTGTCAGGTTCTCCTGGCCGATCGAATAGGCCGTCGGGGCGCTGTAGCCGGCCCTGATCGCGGCTGCGGTGGCGTTGAAATCCACCGTATATTCGCGAACGAACAGCGCCTGTTTGTCGGTAAGCTTGCCGGTCGAATCGATCGTCTTGGCCAATGTGGATGCCCTTTGCCGTGGAGGGATTCGCTCATTAAGATAGGTGAAACGGCGCAATCGAGCACTATCGGTAGATCGACTTTCAACCGGTGGATACCACCATACGCGATACCGACCGTGACATCGGCCCACAGGCAGCTTCTTCCCGATTTGGTTCAGGGCTTCAGGCAACCGTCATCGCCAATGCTTGGGACAGTTAAACAGCGTTTATCGAGGCGGCGGATTGCGCCCTGATCCAATTCTCGGGATCTCGTGATCCTGGTCAGGCGCTAGCCGACGGTATTCTCGTTTCCATTCACTTAACTCGGTTGTGTAGCGGATCCCATTATTTGTGTATTTTCCCCTCTACAAAGCGGCGGAACGAAAACGCTGATCATGTTCCCCGTGGACATTTTTCGACGCCCCGGAAAGTGTTGGTCGCTTGAGCCGCCTTAGGTCCGCCTCCTGCCGAGCGCCGCCAGTCGGATGAGGCGGTTCGCCGATGTGGGAGCCGGGCGGTACACCGCGTCGTAAGTAGGCGACGTCGGGAGCCACCGCGCGGCGCGAGATGTTTAGGTTTCTTAGACACCCGCCAGGCGAGACGGTGGGGTTGACCCGGAAGGCGGGTGTCCAAGAAAGCTCGAAGGCTGAACCGCGGGATGGCGGGCGAGGTCTATGGAGTTTTAAGCCTCAGGCCGGTCCCACCAGGGTGTTTCGTGCGGGCGACAGGGTCCAGGAACTGGCTCTGAGGGAAGGATTGTCCAGCGTGGCGATGCCGATATGGCGCCAGAGATGACGCCTGGAGCATCGTGAAGCGCTTTGGCGCTGGCTTTGGCCCAGGCTCCAGCATGGCCGGTATCGAGCCGGCTGTGCAGGTCTGCCGAGAGGGGTGGGGTTGCGTCCAGCGGTCATGAACTGTCGATCCCGCTGGGCGGCCTCGGTGGCGCGGGGCATGGCGCCGCGCCACGCTGGAGGATCTCGATGAGGCCCATGCGTCCGCCGCAGCAGGGGCAGGCCTTGGCGGGCTCGACGGTGATCTCGCGATCGGCGCTGGTGTCGCTGGACGGTGGCGGCGGGACCTGGAGCAGCGCGCGAGCCTTGGCCAGGTTGGCGGCGCGGCCGGCGTTGGCGAACAGGCCGTAGTGACGGATGCGATGGAATCCGCCGGGCAGGACATGGATGAGGAAGCGGCGGATGAACTCGCCGGGCGCCAGGGTCATCGGCTTGCGCCGGGCTGATCCGTTCTGGCGATAATCCCGGCATTAGGTAGCAAATGGGACCACGCCAGCCGTAGTCCTGGCCTTCTGAATTTCCCACATTCCAGGGCATGGAACAAGTCGAGCGCCGCAACACCGTCTCCGGTTTGAACGCCAAGCGCGAGGAGCTGCTACGCTATCGCGTCAGCCTCGAAGCCGAGATCAGGAAGGTGACGTGCGATATCGACCACCTTGAAGCGGCGATCCGGCTGTTCAACCCAGACACGACCCTTGCCGCGTTCAAACGCTATATCGTCTCGCACAGAGCCAAGAAGGGGACCGTCAAGCGGTTCATCTTCGCCATGCTGCGAGAGGCGTCAGCGCCGCTTAATTCGGCCCAGATCGCGGACGCATGGATTCAGGATCGGGGACTTCGGGTCAATGACCAGACGCGGGTTGTGATCAGGAAGCGGATAGGGGCCGCGTTGATCAATGCGAGAGCGGCGGGGACGCTCCGGAATGAAGGCGTGATTGACGGCTCTAAGGGGTGGGCGGTGGCCTAGGTTGTGTTGACGAAGTGGATTCCCAAATCACCTGATTGCTGATTCAAGGCTGCTCTTTGAGGAGAGCAGCCTTGGTTCGCGGCCTGATGTCGGATGAGGAGTGGGCGTTCTTTGCGCCGTTCGTGATTGAGACTGGTCCGCGGCGCGGCCGGCGGCCCAGCAACCATCGC
>JAYUBY010000037.1:0-4085 GCA_043740635.1 Alphaproteobacteria bacterium | reverse complement strand
CTCCGGCAATAACAACGACTGACGTCTGTCTTCACCCTCAACGAAACGCCCCACGATCGACCCTCCCGCTTCGGGCAGATTCTATCAAGTGTCGCCGTTCTTACACAGCCTGGACCCGAAGCGGTCCTTCCGGAAGAAGTGACACGCTCTCGCGGGGCGGTGGGACAATGCAGTTTGTCGAAAGTTCGATGATGGGCGTTCGCTCAGCGCGTCTGAGCCTCACCAGCCGTGCAGCTGGGTGTCGAGTTACTCTCTTTCCGATAGTGCACGTCGGCGAACCGAAGTTCTACGAGCTGACATACGAGGACGCGCTCGCGCACGACATCGGCTTGTTCGAGGGGGTGCGCTCGCCGATAACCGCTCGGGTAACTCGGTCTTACAGGTGGCTCGTAGGTTCTCGCTCGATGGCCGGGCTGATCGTGCAACCACGGCTCACGGCAGCCGAGGGACCTGCGCGGCTCATCCATGCAGACCTTACGGCCGAAGAGTTCGCAACCGAGTGGCGAGCTATTCCTCGCTGGCAACGCGCTGCGATCTACTTCCTGGCCCCTTTGGTGGGACTACACCGTCGGTGGTTTTCGACCAGAAGTAAGCTGGCGAAGGACATGGCTTGCGAGGACCAACCTACATTCGCGGGACTCTTAGCCATGACGCCAGAGACTGGGGGGCTGACCCAGGCGATCTTGCACGCGCGTGACGGCCGGCTCCTGGAGAAGCTTAGCGCAATAGTTGGTTCTCCAGACACGACACCGCCGCCGATCGAGAGACCGGCGGCGCGTCGAACTCAGTCTTGAATCCTAGGCCGCGACGAGCGCGCGCCGGCGACGCAGCGTTGCGCCGAGCATGCCGAAGCCCACGAGCATCATGGCCCAGGTCGCCGGCTCGGGAACCGCGGCGGAATAGCCCTTGCCGAACTTGGCGACGACATCGAGGGACTTCGTCCCGCCGACCAGGCCGTTCACCGTCAGGTCCACGTTGTAGGTGCTGTCCACGAGCGGGCTGAAGTTCAGCCCGGCGAAGTTGTTCATATAGTAGCTGTTCTGCTGGTGGCCCGACGCAATCGAGTTGTCGTTCGGCGTCGATAGGGGATTATAGCTAAACAAGCCGCCCGCTAGATTGGTGAAGGTCAGCAGCGCGGTGACGCCGTTGAACGATCCCGCTTGATGGATGTCGATGCCCCAGTCGTAGCTGAGGTTGAGAGGTCCCAATCCGAAGCTGTAGACATTGCCCACGGAAGCCGAAGCCGGTTGAAACCTTTCGTGGAGGCGCAGTGCGAGCTCGTCGCCCGCGTTGGTCGTGAGAACCGCGGTGTTCGACGGGGCGTAGTTATTTCCCGTTCCATAGGTCCAGCCGTCCGCCGGCGCTGAATTGAAGACCGTGGTATCCGCCTGAGCGGCGCCGACGCAAAAGGTTAAGGACAGGGCGCAAGCGCCCAGCAGAAGAATGTTTTTCAAGTTGAGACTCCCTTTATGCTGCGTACGCGCAGCGAGAAACTAAAAGTTAACCGTAGGTTTAAGCGGTGAGATGCGCTAACCGATTCGCCTCAGAGGCGATCTGTGCTGTCAGGCAAACCCTATCTCGTCTCCAGATTGGCCTTTTGGCCAGGATTGAGCCGCCCGTGAAGCCAATCTCATTTGACCGTCCCGTTCCCCGCTGACGCCATTTGCCATGCGCGCGGGCGGTGGTGGTCGCGAAGGGCTGGCTGACAACCTAGTAGCATCCCAGCCTTCGCGTCCGCTAACCCCCGATTGTGTTGAAAAAGGCCGGTTGAAGCGCAGCCTTGGGCCTGATTCACTCTCCTGGCGGCAGGGAGAGACGGCCATGATGGGTGATCGGCGGATCGACCAGGCGGCGCTGTTCTACGAGTTCTCGCTTGAGCGCCACGTGCCGGCCGATCACATGCTGAGGTCGATCGCAGGTTCGTGGACCTGGAGGGCGTGAGGGCGCACGTGGCGCCGTTCTACAGCCCGATTGGCCGGCCCTCGATTGATCCAGAGCTGCTGATCCGGATGTTGATCGTGGGCTACTGCTCCGGCATCAGGTCGGAGCGGCGGCTGTGCGAAGAAGTCCACCTAAACCTCGCCTATCGCTGGTTCTGCCGGCTTGGCCTCGACGGCGACGTGCCCGATCACTCCACCTTCTCCAAGAACCACCACGGTCGCTTCCGCGAGTGCGGCCTGTTGCGTCAGCTGTTCGAGACGGTCGTCGATCGCTGCATGGCCGAGGGCCTGGTGGGTGGTGAGGGTTTCGCCGCCGACGCCAGCCTTCAGCGCGGTGTGTCAGGCGTTGCAGGCCTGCCGCCCGAGGCGGCGAGCCGGGCCATCACCGAGTATCTGGCGGTGCTGAATGACGCCGCCTTTGGCGGGGCGACACCGGTCGTTCCGAAGTTCATCTCGCCAGCCGATCCGGCCGACAGATGGACGGCCGCCGATAAGGCGGCCGGCCTACTTCGCCTATTCCACCAACTACCTGATCGACCTCGATCACGCGGTAATCGTCGATGTCGAGACCACCACAGCCATACGGCAGGCCGAGGTCGGCGCGGTCAGGACCATGATCGAGCGGGTGGACGAGCGCCATGGTCTGCACCCTCGGCGGCTGGCCGCCGACACGGCCTATGGCTCGGCCGAGATGCTCGATTGGCTGGTGACCAAGCGGCAGATCGAGCCGCACATCCCGGTGATCGACAAATCCGGCCGCGACGACGGGACCTTCGCGCGCAGCGACTTCACCTACGACCAGGCCGGCGACACCTATAGCTGCCCGGCAGGCAAGGTCCTGAAGCGCAACCGCCGCGCCTTTAGCGAGCCAAGACCGAACGCCCCGCCGGATGACACCTGGCGCTACCGCGCTTCCAAGGCCGATTGCGACACCTGCGCGCTCAAAAGCCGCTGCTCGCCCAACACGCCAGCCCGCAAGGTGACCCGCTCGATCTACGAAGGCGCCAGGGACTATGCCCGCGACATCGCCAAAACCGACGCCTACGTCACCTCAAGGCGAGAACGGAAGAAGGTCGAGATGCTGTTTGCTCACCTCAAGCGGATCCTGAAGCTCGACCACCTGCGCCTGCGAGGTCCAAACGGAGCCAAAGACGAGTTCCTCCTCGCCGCCACCGCCCAGAACCTCCGCAAGCTCGCCAAACTGGTCCCGATGCCAGCACCAGCACCCGCATAGGAGCGGCTGACGCCGCGCATGCTCACCACTGTGCGCTACCGAAAGCGGCCTTTTTCAACACAATCGACCCCTAGCAGTCGTTAGGAGAGTCCGCTTACGGTGCGGTCAAGATTGATCCGCTGGGGGCGGCATGGAAATCCACAAACCCAAGCCCTGGCACGGCTGGCCCGAGTTCGCCAAAGAAGTGGGCACCATCGTGCTTGGCGTGCTTATCGCGATCGCCGCAGAACAAGCGGTTGAGGCGCTGCACCATCGCGACGTTGTTCGCCACGGCGAGGAAGCCCTAAGCGACAACTTCGCTCGGTTCGTCGAGTACAAGGCCGCGCTGGACCAAGAGGCCCCCTGCATGGCCGCGAGGGTCGCTGAGCTTCGCGCGATCATCGATGAGGCCGCAATCAAAAGACCTGCCGCGCATCGGCCCCATCCCGCAGCCGTATCCGCGCCCGTGGCAGATCGACACCTGGGACGCGATGGTTTCGTCTCAGGCGGCTGCTTACCTGCCTAAGGATAGGGCCGTTCTCTATTCACGCATCGCTATGTCGGCCCGCGATCTCTATCAGGATGCGACCGCCGAATGGACCGAATGGGGCGCCTTGCGAAGTCTCTCTGGCCCACCGCGTCCATTCGCCGAGGCGGAGGAAGCCAAGGCCCGAGATACGCTAGCGCGTGCGTCCAGACAGGCAGAATTGGTCCGTTTCATTGCCAAAAATACACTCCCTCGCATTGAGGGCACACATCTGCTCACTCACGCTGCCTTCGAGAGCGCGATTAGGGGGTGTCGTCATTTAAGCCAGATGGCTGCGGCCACAAGGTAGACGGCGGCGAGGAAGTTTCGAGCTGTTTTGTCGTAACGCGTGGCGATAGCTCTGTATTGCTTGAGCTTTTCGAAGAAATTCTCGATCAGGTGGCGA
>JAYUBY010000036.1:0-4292 GCA_043740635.1 Alphaproteobacteria bacterium | reverse complement strand
GCGGTGACCGTCGGGAACGGCGTCGTGGCCCTGAACCAACGTGAGCAGGCGGTTCTCGTAGCGCTTCGACAGCCAATGGTCGGACGATTCGAGCGCCCGGATGACTGTCGGGGCGTTGCGCCTGGCGGCAGCTGCCGAAAACCAGTCGACCACGTGCTCTGCCGTCACGGATTTTTGGCCATCCCGAAGAGGTTTTGACAGTCCCGGGACGTTGTCGAGCAGGCGGTGCCGCGCTTCGCGCTTGATGGCCCCAAGCCTGTCCTCGAGCTGCTTGCGCACGTGTTCGGGCGGACGTGGAAAAAAGCCGAACGCGTTGGCGCGCTCCACGGCAAGCTCGGCGCGCCGAATGGCGTCGTCGATCCGTTCGCTTGGTGCATTGTGGCGGACGATCGCCTCGACGTCCTGCAATATTGTGAACTCGCTCGCAATAATGACCCCCTGCGGGGGGATTTTCGCGTCCAATCGCGACCCCTCTGACGTTTCGTCAGTGTCGCTCCCTTTTGGCCTTTGTTGGCCGGGAGGAGCTCGTGGGGATGATGGGCGTGGACAAAATCGGCGAAATACGGCGCGCGTTTTTCGAACGGCATTTGCCGATCAAGGAGATCGTGCGGACGCTTTCGGTGTCGCGCGCGACGGTACGCAAGGTCGTCCGTGGGACGGCGACCGAGTTCAGGTATGAACGTGGCGTCCAACCGGCGCCAAAACTGGGCGAGTGGGTCGAGGTTCTGACCGGGATCCTTGAAAAAGAGGCCAAACTGCCCCGTCGCGAGCGGCGGTCGACCCAGCGGTTGTTCGAGGAGTTGCGTGGCCACGGCTACGACGGCGCCCACGACAGCGTGCACCGGTTCGCGAAAGCGTGGCGGAACGAACGGACACGGGTTCCGGTCCAGGCGTTCGTGCCGCTGAGCTTCGCGCCGGGCGAGGCGTATCAGTTCGACTGGAGCCACGAGACGATCACGCTTCAGGGCCTGCCGCTGACCATCAAGGCGGCGCACATGAAGCTGTCGCACAGCCGGATGCGGTTCGTGCGTGCCTACTTCCGCGAGACCCAGGAACTGGTGTTCGATTCTCACGACAAGGCGTTCGTGTTCTTTGGCGGCGTCTGCCGGCGCGGCATCTACGACAACATGAAGACGGCGGTCGAAGCGATTTTCGTTGGCAAGGCGCGCCAATATAATCGCCGCTTTCTGCAGATGTGCTCGCACCATCTGATCGAGCCGGTCGCCTGCACACCCGCCTCGGGATGGGAGAAGGGGCAGGTCGAAAACCAGGTCGGCAATCTGCGCGATCTGCTGTTCCGCCCGAAGCCGCGGGTGAAGAGCCTGACCGAGCTGAACGCCTGGCTGGAAGATCAATGCATCGCCTACGCCCATCGAACCAACCACCCGGAGTTCAAGGACCGGACAATCTGGGACGTATATCAGGATGAGCGGGCGAGCCTGATGGAGCCGCGCGGGCCATTCGACGGCTTCGTCGAAAAGGCGGTGCGGGCGACGACCACCTGCCTGATCATGGCCGATCACAACCGTTACAGCGTCGATGCGCGGGCGGCCGGCCGGATGGTGCTGGTGCGCTCGCATGCCGAGCGCATCGTGGTGCTGTTCGAGGATGAGGTGGTGGCTGACCATCCGCGCCAGTTCCGGCGCGACCAGGTCATCTACGATCCCTGGCATTACCTGCCGGTTCTGGTGAGAAAGCCCGGCGCGTTACGCAATGGCGCCCCCTTCAAGGATTGGGACCTGCCACCCGCCCTGGCCCGGATCCGCGCGAAGCTGAAGTCGCATCCCGACGCCGATCGCCAGTTCGTCAAAGTGCTGGGCGCGGTGCTCGATCACGGACTGGCCGCGGTTGAAGCGGCGTGTGCCGAAGCACTGGAGGCGGGCATCGCCAGCGGCGATGTGATCCTGACCGTACTGGCGCGCCAGCGGCAACCGGCCGCGCCCCCCAGCATCACCACCCCGGATGCGTTGCGTCTGAAGATCGAGCCCGCGGCCAATTGCGGCCGCTACGACAGCATAAGGAAAGTCGCCTGATGGAACGCCATGAGATCCTTGAGGCCATGACGGAACTGAAGCTTTACGGCATGTGCGCCAGCTTCGACGAGATCGCCGGCAAGGGCCTCAACCGGCGCGATGAGATCTTTCCCCTCCTCGCCAGCCTGATTCGCGCCGAACGTATCCATCGGCAGGCACGCTCCATCAGCTATCGCATGAGCGCCGCCAGGTTCCCGGTCCTTAAGGATATTGGCGAATTTGTCTTCGCCGACACGCCGGTCGATGAAGGCCTGGTTCGCGAACTCGCCACCGGCTCCTTCCTGGACGCCCGGCGCAATGTGATCTTCATCGGCGGAACCGGCACCGGCAAAACACATCTGTGTATCGGCGTCGCCGCGGCGGTCGTTCGCGCCCGCGCCAAGGGGCGTTTCTTCAACCTCGTCGATCTGGTCAATCAGCTTGAACAGGAGAAGGCCGCCGGCCGAACCGGCCGCCTCGCGGAGAAACTGTTACGCTACGATCTCATCGCCATCGACGAACTGGGCTATCTGCCATTCAGCCAGCCGGGGGGCCAGTTGCTGTTCCACCTGATCAGCAAACTGTACGAAAACACGTCCCTGTTGATCACGACGAATCTGGCCTTCGCCGATTGGCCGCAAGTGTTTGGCGATGCCCGGATGACCACCTCCATGCTGGATCGCCTGACGCATCATTGCGACATCATCGAGACCGGCAATGACAGTTGGCGCTTTAAGAACCGCAATTGAGACGCCTTCGCCAGGCCACGTATCGTGACGTAACGCTTCGGAGTGGAAATCATGCCGCGCAAGTCGATCGGTGAAACCGCCATGACCGACGCCGAACGCCAGGCCCGCCATCGCGCCGCGCGCGCGGCCGGCGTGCCGATCGTCCGCAACCGCCGCCCGGCCGATCATCGCGGCCGGGCCCGGCGCTGGACCGACCACGTCAACGGACTCGTGGAAGCGCAGGTTGAGTTCGCGGCGTGGCTGGATAGCCTGCCGGAGAACCTTCAGGACCGCGCGACCGCCGAGGCATTGCGCGCGATCTGCGAGCTGGACCTCAGCGAACTTCAGGCGATCGTTCCGCCGCGTGGCTTCGGACGGGACTGACCATCCTCCCCCCGCGCTTACCCACGTGATGCACAGGAACCTCCCACGCCCTTCGCTCCGCGCAACGCCGGAGGCGCTGCGCTACGGGCGCGGGTCCCTCCTATGCATGACGTGGATAAGCTCCCCGCTGTCGCCAACGAGGGGTCACAATTGGACGCGAAATGGGGGTCGGAGTTGGAAGCGATTTGACACTGCAATATCGCGACGTACGGCGTCACGGTCGGGTGGCGCAGAGGCGTCGGCCGGGTCATGCTTCCAGGCCTTGGCGGCTTGCCGCACGCCATTGTTGGTGCTCCTCGGAGATGGGAACCTTAAATGAACATTCGATTTCAACAAATGGGCAACATCTGCGACGGGCGCCCTCAGTCCGCCCCTATCTACCAGGAGTAGTCGATCACGTCTGCTGCCCGGATTGCCGCCAGTCGCGTCACCATCCGCATCGCCCTCGGTGGAGGGAGCATACGCTGAGGTTCGGCCCTGGGACTACCTGCGCACGGCGGGCTAGGTAGCCGCCGAGGCTAAAGCACGGTCGATCCGGCGCCTCTAGCCACTCTTCTCCCAGATGGGCGCCGCGGGCGTCCCTGGTGCGGCAAACTAGGGTGCGGTGCGATATCGGGCTTTCGCGGGGCTCCCGGCCCCATCCCGGTAGGGACGCCCGTTACCGGGCGCCCCCCGGACAGATCCGAGCAAGCGCTGCTAACGTACTCGGCTCCCACCTGGGTGTTGGACGATGCAGCGTTGCTGAGGATAAGGATGCTGGATCTTGGCGGATGGCAGTCAACGCGCGGCGATCTTCGCCATCCGGTACCACGTCACGCGGCCCTTCTGGCTGCGGCGTTCGAGCGCCCGCTTCCAGTGCCAAGTGGCGTAGTACCCTCCGTGCCAATGAAGATGAGACACCCACCCCCCGGTAATTTAGACTTGAGGGCGCGGAAGGATCACCATGCGCATGCCTATGTTCATCCCCCAGACGCCTACCGCGTTCCCCCAACTTGACGTTGTGCCGGCCCCGCTCGCAGCGTCGCCCGAATTATCCCAACGCCCGCGCCGCCGGACCTTCACCGCCCAAGACAAGCTGCGCATCCTCGCCGAGGTCGACCGTGCCACCGACACCGGCGGCATCGGTGCGATCCTGCGCCGCGAGGGCCTGTATTCCTCCCATCTCACC
>JAYUBY010000035.1:0-3682 GCA_043740635.1 Alphaproteobacteria bacterium | reverse complement strand
TCCTGATTGAAGTGATTGTGGACCGTCCCGTGTACGGCGGCGAATTTCTGAAGGGTCTTCATCCTTCGAAATCGCTCCATGGCCCGCTCTCGTCGTCGGAACGGCTGGTGTGAATTCTCCGCCCTGTTGTTAAACCAGCGCCCCACCTCCTGACGGTCGGCATTGCCGATGTCCTTCATGGCCGCGCCGTACGATCTGAGGCCGTCCGTCACCACGGCTTGGGCCCGGCCGTGGCGCTTCATCGCGTGCTTGATGAAGGCGAGCGCGGCGGCTTTGTCGCGGGTGGTGGTCACGTAGGGCTCGAGCACCTCGCCCTCGTGATCCACGGCCCGCCAGAGGTAGCGCATCTCGCCGTTGATCTTCACGTAGACCTCGTCGAGGCGCCATTCCAGTGGGTGTGGGCGCGCATCCGATCGACGGGCTTCTTGCGGATCTCCGCGGCGAACATCGGGCCAAACCGGTTCCACCAGAGCCGCACCGTCTCGTGGCAGATGTCGATGCCGCGCTCGAAGAGCAGGTCCTCGACGGTGCGCAGCGACAGCGGGTACTTCACGTACATCATCACCACGGGTCGGATCACCTCGGGCGATGAATCGAAGTAGGCGGAACGGGTCGTGGGTCTTTTTCGGCCGGGCCATCTCACCGGCCTAGACCCTACCTCATACTGGCCGGTGCATTTGAGCTGACAGCGCCGGAAGGGATTCTCGGACCTGGCCACCCGGTGTGGCTATGGCGAGCCGGTTAGCAGGAGCTGAAGTTAGGGCTGACATTGCCCCCTGGCGCGCTTCAAGCGTCGGACGGGTGACCTGGGTTAGCGGATTCCCTGGCGCGAGCATTTTCCAGATGCTCGGCGCCGTTAACCTCATGTTCCAAAAAATGCCCGAATATCGAGGCTGACTCCGGCGGGGGATTCCATGTTCGGCCCAGCCGACGCTCGATTTCAGCTCATCGAAATTCTTCGAACGCGCCGGGAGCAGATCGCCTTCCGCGCCACGATCCCGTTCGTCATGGCGGTGTTCTTCACGAGCCTGCTGGGGATCGTCCCGATGGCCCTGTGGGCGGGTAGCTACGCCGCCCTCCAACTTATCGAATGGGGAATGTTTCCCAAGGCCCGGCTTTTCGGACCGGACGCAAGGCCTGTCCCCCTACTCCCCACCTTAGCCCTGCTCTTCCTGAACGGGGTTGTGTTCGGGGCGGCATCCCTCATGTGGGCGATGTCCGTGGGATCGTGGGGCTTCGCCTGCGGGGGCTATCTGATCGCGGGCTCCATGTTGAATGTGGTGATGACCACGCCGCGCTGCGCGATCGCCTTCCGGACCTCGATCGCACCCTATCTCGGCTACATCGCGGCCACCACGATCTTGGCCGCTGCGCGCTCCGGGTGGGAGGTCGCGGGAGCCCTGGGCCTGGCGGGCGGGATGATGGCCTATTGCGCGATCAAGCTATGGGCCCAGTCCAGCAGGTCTCACCTGTCCGAGGATGCTGCGCGCCGTGAACTGGGCCAGCGCATCGCGCAGGCGAACGGCGACCGGGCGTTTCTCGATGCCATCGTCGAGAATGTGCCGGCCATGCTTGTGGTGAAGGACGCGCGTACCGGCCGCTTCGTGTTGTTGAACAGCGCCGGCGAAGCCCTTCTGGGCGCCAAGCGCGAGGACCTGCTCGGCCGGACCGATCACGACCTGTTCCCCACAGAGCAGGCCGACTTCTTCGTGAAATGCGACCGCGAGGTGATCGAGTCCGGCGAGCCGGTGGTGATCGCGTCGGAGCCCATCTCCACGCCGTCGGGTGAGCGGACCCTTCGCACCAAGAAGGTTGTGATACCCGATGACAATGGTCCGAAATACCTTCTCGCGATCGCCGAAGACATTACGGAGCAGCAGGCCGCCGCTCTGGCCCTCGAAGACGCCCTGGACCATGCGCAGGCCGCGAACGTCGCCAAGACCACATTCCTGGCCACCATGAGTCACGAAATCCGCACGCCTCTGAACGGCGTCTTGGGCATGGCGCAGGCGATGGCCGGCGAGCGGCTCAGCAAGCCCCAGCGGCAGCGCCTCAACGTCATTCGGGAGTCGGGCGAAGGCTTGCTGGCCATCCTCAACGACGTCCTGGACCTGTCGAAGATCGAGGCGGGCAAACTCGAGCTGGAAGAGATCGATTTCGATCTGGAGGAGGTGGCCCGCGGCGCCTACACCGCATTCACCTCAATCGCCAACCGCAAAGGCATCTCCTTCGCGCTGGCTCTGGGCAACGCCGTCGGCGGCTACCGGGGCGATCCGACGAGGCTTCGCCAGATCCTCTACAACCTGATCTCCAACGCGCTGAAATTCACGGAGACCGGAGAAATCAGGGTGACGGCGTCGTACGCCGGGAAAGCGCTGCAGTTTCAGGTCGCCGACACCGGTATCGGCATGAGCCAGCATACGATCGAGCGACTCTTCACCAATTTCGGCCAGGCAGACGCCTCCACCACGCGCCGGTTCGGGGGCAGCGGCCTCGGTCTCGCCATCTCGCGTCAGCTGGCTCAGCTCATGGGCGGCGCGATCGAGGCCGCCAGCACCCTTGGCCGGGGCTCGACTTTTACGGTGACGCTGCCCTTGCGGCGCGTAGAGATCTCGCCGGTCGGCCGCGCCGCGCCGACACAGGAACCCGTTGCCTCCCGCCTCGACATTCAGGTGCTCGCCGCGGAAGACAACGCCGTCAATCAGCTGGTTCTCAGAACCCTGCTCAGTCAACTGGGCGTGGATCCCGTGGTTGTTGAGAATGGCGCCTTGGCCGTCGAGGCGTGGGAAAACGGCGCCTTCGACCTGGTGCTGATGGACGTCCAGATGCCGGTAATGGACGGCCCGACCGCTGCGCGCACGATCCGTGAAAGGGAAGCCGTGACCGGGCGGGCCAGGACCCCGATTATCGCGCTGACCGCCAACGTCATGTCCCACCAAGTGGCTGACTATCGCTCAGCCGGCATGGATGGGCACGTCGCCAAGCCCATCGAAGCCGGCAAGTTGTTTGCTGCGTTGGAGGCTGCCCTGAACGCAGCGCCGACCCAGCTCAGCTCGCGCCGAAGCAGGCGCTCGCGCATAACCCGCTAAAGGCGCGATATCGATCACCGGCGCCTCTCTGGCCAAGGTCGCGGCTGACGCCATTGAACATCTCATCCATCCCGCCCGGCCGGACCTTGTGCTCTCCATGACCTCGTGGACTCGGCGAGCTGTCCAAGCGATCACGGCACGGTTAGCAACCAACACTCGGAGGGCGCGTTGGTCCGGAGCGAGTAAGCGTCGCCCTCCCCTTGAGATCCATCAAAACCAATCTTGGGATGTGTCATGAGCGCCGGGGTTTCGAAAGCGGCGAGAGCCGTCTCGCCACCGCTGACGACGCGTCATGATCACTTCCGCACCCGCTGAACTCGAGCACGCGCAGCGCCGAAGATGCCTCAGGAGTAGAACTCATCCGAGCCATGTCGCGTGGCGACAGGTCCGCCTTTGCGGCTCGGTTTGCGGCCAAATCCTCCGAAATCGCTCCATGGCCCGTTCTCGTCGCCGGAACGGCTGGTGGGAATTCTCCGCTCTGTTGTTGAGCCAGCGGCCCACCTCCTGACGATCGGCACTGCCGATCTCCTTCAGCGCGGCGCCGTAGGATCTAAGGTCGTCGGTGACGATCTTCTCAGGCCGGCCACAGCGCT
>JAYUBY010000034.1:0-6550 GCA_043740635.1 Alphaproteobacteria bacterium | reverse complement strand
CCAGGGTGCGGTCATCTGTCCGGCCTGTTGGTGCGGCCTTTGACGCCGCTGGCCCTGATGGTGTCCGCTGATCAGGTCCCTATCAGCCCAACGAGCACTTATCTCCGACAATGCCTCGGGTTGTCCTGATCGTGCGGCCGCGTTCAGATCTTCATCAGCTCGTTGCACCTCTTACAGTTTTGGGCGTCGCCTGTTGAGCGCCGCGATCTTGTCAGGCTGCTGCCGGTCGGTAGACCTCGCCGCGGGTGAGCACGGCCCAGATAATGCGGGCCGTCTTGTTGGCCATGGCAACAGTGACCACTCGGGCCGGTCTGCGCTCTAGCAGCGAGCGGACCCAGGGCGCAGCCGCCAGATTATCGGTCTTCGATCGGCGGATCACCGAGGTGGCGCCGACCACCAGAAGCTTGCGCAGGTAGCCATCGCCCTTCTTGGTGATCCGGCCGAGCTTGTCCTTCCCGCCGGAGGAGTTCTGCCTTGGGACCAGGCCCAGGAAGGCCGCAAACTCGCGTCCGGAGCGGAACAATGAGGGGTCCGTCACGGAGGCCGCCATGGCTGTGGCGGTGATGATCCCGACGCCGGGGATCGTGGCCAACCGCTGGCTCGCCTGGTTTTGGCGATTCCAGGCCAGCAGCCGCCGCTCGAGGGCATGGATCTGAACAGCGAGGCTCGTAAGCTGATCGCCAAGTATCAACAGCGCCGCGCAGGCGATCTCGGGCAAGGTCGCGACGGCGCCGGCGCGCACCTGGTCGAGAAGGTCCACGACCCGGCGAGGTCCTTGAGGCGCAACCAGCCCGAACTCCGCGCAATGCCCGCGGATGGCGTTGATCAGCTTGGTGCGCTGGCGCACCAGAAGCTCACGGGTACGATGAAGCACCAGCACACCCTGGCGCTCGGCGCTCTTCACCGGCGCGAACCGCATCGTCGGTCTGGACACCGCTTCGCATATCGCTTCGGCATCCGGCCGCGTCGTTTTTCTGACGGCGAAGATAGGCCTTCACCTAGGCTGGCGGCATTAGCCGCACATCGTGGCCGAGCGCCTCGATCTCCCGCGCCCAATGGTGCGCGGTGGCGCAGGACACCATCCCAACCAGGCACGGCTCGAGGGCGGCGAAGAAGCTCAGCACCTCGCTCCGCCTCAGCTTCTTGCGGCTCACGGCCCCGGCGGCGTCAAGGCAATGGAGCTGAAAGACAGACTTGGCGAGATCGATACCGACGGTGGCATACTGCATGGTGGATGGTCCCTGCATGAGATTGTTCTGACGACAGCCACCGTATGGCGCACCAACGCCGGCAACAGGGGCCATCCACCCCATCAGACCAAACTTTCCGCCGGCCTTTGTTAGCCTTCGGTTTGTCAAACGCGCACAAAGGCGACATGTCGACGGCCGGATCTTCTCCTGAATTTCCAAGATAAGTGATCGTTGCTGCCCGAAATTCGGGGAGCCGCGGGGCGAAGCGCAGCCACAAACTTTTGCGCTGACAACACCACTGTGAAGCTGGGAAGGCTCGGCGGCCATGTGGAGAGCTTCGCCGGCAAAGCCGTTGAACCGTGGGTCGCCGCCATCGTCGATCAGCACCGATCCCAGACCGCCCCTGAGCAGCGGGATTGTCGACAGCGGTGACTCTCTGGGGGCGAATAAATTTGGCGTGCCGGACGCCCAGGGGCTCTCGTCGCGCTTTTGGGGCGCGGGCGCGGAGACCGGCGGGTGAACATGAGAGCATGGGCTGGCTGTAGCCCCGGTATCCCACTAAGGTCGCGACATGTCAGACACCGAAATGCCGATCCGTGAAGAGCTCACCGAAGCGATCAATAAGGTCCGGCGGGAACTGGAGATTCTCCAAGCGCCGTCCAGCATCGGGGGACCGCCCGACAACGGCAGCGTAGTTGCCGATTTAGAAAATGAACTGCAGCGCCTCTTGGAGGCCCGGGCGGATCTCTAGGCCCTCTCTGATTTCCGATAAGATATAGAGACTAGAACTTCCCAACGATCACGCTTGGGCATGTGAGCACGCCGGACTTTCAGCGCAGCCGAACCGGGATCTCGACCACGCCCGTATTCGACGTCGTCGCGTCTGCGGCAATCAAGCGAAGCCGGTAGCGTCCCGCCGGCGCATGGGCGAGCGCGCCGGAAAACTGGCTAGGCTGGCCCGCATAGGTCAGCACAGTCGTGGCGACGTCACGGCCACCCTTCAGCAAATGAGCTTCGACCTTGTAGGTATCGGCGTTCCAAATGCCGCCGGGCTCAATCGGGCATCCGCACATCAGGCTGACGTTTGCGGTGATCTGCAACGCGCCGGCGGGCGAGATCGTCGTGGTCGGCTCGATCACCAGACCTGGAAAATCCAACACCCAGCCATCGCCGCCGATGTCCCGCCCCGGCAGGATCCACTGAGTCGAGGAGACCTTGATGGCGGCGCCCGGCTTGCCGACTGGACCTACGGCATCGACACGCACGAGGGTCGGCTGCTTGAGATCCAGAACCGCGTCGAAGCCGGCCGCCGACGCGTCAGCAAGACCCATGCCCCGCGTCCTAGGCGTCTTCATGATCCGCGGAGTATCGCCCGTGCCGCCCTTGGTGAGGCCCTTGGCGAGCACATCCCCTGTCCGGGCGTCGGTGAGCGTGATCTGCACCCCGCCCATATGGTCGCCGATGAACTTGGCGTCCTGGGCCTGAGCGCGGACCATCACGTGCGTGGGTTCGGCGAGGGCGGGCGAGGCCAGGAAGGCGAGCGAAGCGGCAAGGGTGAGGGCTTTGATCATAGGGATCATCAAACAGCTTTGAGGGGAATTTATAAATAGCGAACGCCGTTGTCTTCCGGCTCCGGCAAGTGACCGCCACGCATGTTGACCTGGACCGAAGGCAGGATCAGCCGTGGCATGCTGAGTGTCTTGTCCCGCGCCTCGCGCAGGCGACGAAGGCGACCTCGCTGATCCCGGCGTGGACATGGACATTGTCCCGCTTCTGGTCGCCGATCGTGGTCCCCCCAAGCAAACTCGGTCCGCTCCGGCGCCTTGGGGGAGCGGGTCAGCTGGAATTCAGAGGCCGGCCGCGCCAGCGGCGACGTCATCCGGGTCCATGATCGTGGTTCGCGGAATCGTCCGAACCGCGACCGTGGCCGCTGCTACCTTTTGACATGGAATTTCTCTCTTAGAGCCGTTGGCCCCCGAGAGGACAACGGCGCAGCTGTCGAGACATTCCCGGCGCAGGCCTGAGCACTCGAAACGTGTTCGTGGCTATTCTTCCTGGACGGTAAACCAAGCTCTATGGCGGAGGCGGATCGCTATGCTGGTGATCGCATTTTTGCGCCGGAAAGTGCCCGGTCTTCCGCCGCGCGTCTTAATCGCGGCGGGATCGCGACGGCGCCAAACGGTCGGTAATTTCGAGCCGGGGAAGGGGACCTACAAGCTGACGAAATTTACGCGTCCCTTCTCAGGATCCTGCTTCAGTGACGCTTCGTGGGAATGGCCGAAGTCGATGCCTCCACGATCAAGGTTCCGGCCATTCCGGGGTGGTAGCGGCAGGCGAACGGGAAAGTCCCCGCGTGGCGGAAAGTCGTCCTCACGTGCGCTCTCGGCTTCAGCTCGACATCGAAGCTCTTATCCTTAGCGGTCGCGGAATGGAGGACGATGTCGTTGTTCGCCCACTCGATGGTGTCGCCGACATGGATCTTGGCCGGCAGCGGCCCAAACTTCATCTGCTGCAGCGTCACCGTGTAAATCACCGGTGCGCTCGCCTTCGCCAGCGCTGAGACCGGGACGGCGACCAGCGCCGCCCCGGCCAGCACGGCCAACCAACGATCGGGGGACTTCACCCTCGTCCGCCTACTTTACGGTCATCGCCAGATGCTCGGCGTGCATTTGGTGTTCCTGGAAGAGCTTCAGGCCGGTTTGTAGCAGGCTTTTCAGCTCGGCGTTCTGCGCGTTCGGGATCAGCACAGTGGAAAGCGCGCCGTTGACCGTCTTGTGATAGGCGACCTCGTTGGCGACATAGGCCTTGTCGAACGCCTTGCCCTTAAGGGTGCCTAGGCTCTTCAGCTTGTCTGCACCGCCCTTGGCAATGCCTTGGCTGGTCGAGTTGTCCAGCGGGGTGACGCCCAACTTCTTCACCAGCGCCAGAGCCTGGTCGTTCACCGCGGTGTGGTCGCGGACCATCTCCTGGGCGAAACCGCGGACGGCCTTGTTGTGCGTCTTCTTCAGCGCTTGCTTGCCGGCCGCGATGTCCACGACGCCGGCGGTGTAGGCGATGTGGGCGATTTGGGCATCGTTGGGGACTTGGGCGTAGGCGGCGGTGGCCGCCAGGCTGAGCGTGGCGGCGATGGCGATGGCTTTGAACATGTCGTGTTTCCCGATGGGTGACGGCTGCCGATAAGGCGACCTGGTTGTTAGATGCGAGCCGAGGCTGAAGGTTCCTGGGAACCTTTGGCGCGGGCCATCATCCAACGGGTGTACGTCAGGAGCCGCCATGCGCGCCGTCCATGCCATCGACTACCTCGGCCTGCCGGAACCGGAGTTGGTCGCCTATGCCCGCGCCGGCGACCGCCAGGCGTTCCGCGCCATCATGAAACGCTGCAACCAGCGCCTGTTCCGCATCGCCCGCGCCGTGGTCCGTGACGATGCGGAGGCCGAGGACGTGCTGCAGGAGGCTTACACGCGGGCGTTTGGCGCCATCGCGATGTTCCGCGGCGAGTCCGGCATCGCGACTTGGCTGACCCGCATCGTGCTGAACGAGGCGCATGGCCGTTTACGTCAGAGAAGGATCACCGTGGAACTGGACCAGGTCGAAGTTGCCCAGGAAAGCGCGCAGGTGTTGCACTTCCCAGGCGCAGCCAAGTGCGAAGACCCCGAGGCCGACGCCGCCCGCGCCCAGATCCGTCGCATTCTGGAGCGCGCTGTCGACGCGCTGCCCGAACCCTTCCGCCTGGTGTTCATCTTGCGCGATGTCGAGGAGCTCAGCGTTGAGGAAACCGCCAGCCACCTGAGCCTCAAGGTCGAGACCGTGAAGACCCGGCTGCATCGCGCGAGGCGCCGGCTGCGCGATGCCCTCGACGCCCAGCTCGCCGACGTCATGGTCGGGGCTTACCCGTTCCTGGGCGCACGCTGCGAGCGGATCACCGAAGCAGTATTGCGACGACTGGCCGAGAAGTGACATAGGAACCGAAGCGTGGCGGTCCGGGTTGGCTGAGAACAACCGAGTCAACGGTGACTAAATAATCCTTACCAACAAAGGAAATAGACTATGGAAAAGGCCGTTTTGACTTCCAGCTCATGGCGAACGGCAGTCGCGGGACTGGCGCTGAGCGCCACCACGGTGGCTGTATTGGCGGGGGCGGAAAGTGCGTATGCGCAGGCCAAGCCTCAGAAGACTCTCTACGAGCGGCTGGGTGGCGTCTTCGCCATCGCCGCCGTGATCGATCACTTTAGCGACGCCGTCGTGAAGAACCCCATCGTCGGGCAGAAGTCGAAGAACCCGCGGCTGCGGGAGTGGCACACCAAGAACCTGGGAAGGCTGCCAGGCCTGAAGTTCATGCGAACGCTGTGGGTCTGCAACATCTCCGGTGGGCCTTTCCAGTACACCGCCACAAAACCCGGCGGGACGCCTCTGGGTCTAGAAGAGGTCACCGCAACCATTGTTCCGCAAACAACGCTAAGGTCGAACGAAACGGGATCAAGCTGGTGGAAAAGGCCAACGCTGGGCGCCTGCCGACCAGCGGACCTTCGGAGTTTCCGAGTTGGGTGGCTGCCGTCTCAATCGAGCCGCCGCATGCTAGAAGCCGGCCGACGCGTCTCGTAGAAAATGCATCGTTCTAGCCGCCCACGCGAGGTCGCGTGGACCATTCTCTCGCCCACCTCGAACATACCGCACGCCCTCATCACAGCAATGGAGCCCGCGTTCTCGGCTTGGGCGCCAGCTTCAATCACTTCGAGATTCAGGCGATCAAAGCCGGCTGGTATCAAAGCGCTGAGAGCTTCTCGGGTGAAACCTTGGCGATGATATGCCTCGCCGAGCCAGTAACCAAGAGCGCCGCGATTGATGTCATCGTCGCTTCTGCTCAGTGTGATCCACCCTGCGAGCGTCTCACTTTGCTTGACTACGATGGCGCAAGGCAGCGCGTCGCCACGTATTGCCACAGCCCGCGCAAGATCAATTCGATGTTTGGCCATTTCCACCGTGAAGGGCAGTGGCCACGACGCCAACCAATCACTAACGGCCGGCGACATCAGAGCCGACGTGGGCACGGCATCTTCTAACGTGACACATCGAAGACAAAGACGAGTCGTCTCTATCGGCGGAAATGGGGCGTTCAGCATGGCATAGGTTGTACGGCTCAGAGGCGTCGGTCGCCAACAACGGCTTAGGGGCGGGTTTCTTGCTTGGCTTCCCGCTCAGAACCGGACTTTCGGCCGACGGCGGCATTTACGCCCGGCCGGCGCTCATACCTCAGATCTCGACCACTAGAGCGGGTGGGGATTAGGTAGAATATCCTGAGTTCCTGAGGTATTTGGCGCACTCGCTTGTCGGGAAGTCATCGAGCAGCTGGGCGGTGGCTT
>JAYUBY010000033.1:0-7910 GCA_043740635.1 Alphaproteobacteria bacterium | reverse complement strand
GCATCGGACAGGTCCTCGACGCCTTCACACCACAGGAATGCGCCAACTACTTCCGCCACGATGGCTACGCGTCAGCTTGAGCGCCGAATGCACTAGGCTGGAAACTGTCTGACACGCAGCAGGTCACCGCCAGCTCCAGCCACCGCTGTGCAACGCGCGGACCCTGGGCAATTCAATGCTTTTCGCTTCGAGCTCGACCCCGTGAATTTCCGAGCCGGAAATCCCCATTTGAAGCCGCGGCAGACCCAGCCGTTCGAGGTCGGCTACGAGTACCGCCAGACTCCGATGTTGTTGCTGGCGACCGTCTACTATCGGGAGAACCGCAACGGGGTGGCCGATGTCCTTAAGTCCTTGGGTGATGGAATTTTCCTGGACGAGTTTGACAATCTGGCGACGAGCCGGGCAACCGGCCTAGAGCTAACGGCTAATCGCAAAATCACCTCTACGCTCAGCTTTGCGCTGACCACAAACTTGAGCTGGACGCAGTCGGACTCTCTAGGACCTACGTTCGCGCCCACGCGATCCCTGGCGGCCATCGGCGGGCAGGGGAACCTGACTTGGAACGCGACCAAGGAGGACCTCTTCCAGCTCAACGCCTTTGTGATCCCCAAGCGGCTCACCCCGCAGGGCTACGTCGATCTGCTGGTCGGCGTCGATCTGGGTTATCGCCACAAGTTAAGTGACAAACTGTCGGTCGTTGTGACCGCCCAGGACATCGCCAACAGCGTCTTCTTCAGACAGACGGGCGATACACCGGTGCTCACAGAACGACCAAGAGCTCCTTCGACAATCGCTCGCTGCGCGTAGGCATCACCTACGGCTTCGGTGGAGGTCGACCCAAGGAGCCGACCTTCGATTTCCAGAACGCGGGCGGGCCGACGCCCTAGTCGCTATTTCCCGTCGACCGAGTAGGCCAAGAGCACGTTGGTGCCGTTGCCGCCGGTATTGGCCGCGCCATTGAAGCCACTCATCACGAAGAGCCGTCCGCCGGCGATGGCGGCGCCTAGGCCGTCCAGGCTCCCGCCGGGTTGGCCCATCACCTTGTTAACGGTGTCATAGGTGCGCTCGGTGGTGCTGTCGGCCCAGATCACTTTGCCGGTGGCGGCTTCATAGGCGCGAAGCCAGCCGTCCATGGTGCCCGAGAAAACAACACCGGGGATGACCGAGGGCGCTTGGGACTGCGCGCGGACACAGGCTCCGCCGCCCCGATCGCGGCTGCGATCGCCAGCGTAGTGACAGGGAGCCATGGGGGACGGTGTGCTCCAAAGCACCTTGCCGGAAGCCGGATCGATAGCGGTGAGGCCGGGCTTCGGAGGCCCAAGAGGCGTGGCAACGTTGGAACGGCCGAGAACCTTCAGATTTTCCTCCAGCAGGTTCACGGTGTCGGCATTGGCGACGTAGAGGCGCTTGCCATCAGCGGCCATGCCCCACTCGATTCCGCCCAGGGACGAGCCGGAACCGACGCGGGTGGACCACAGGCTCTTGCCGCTGTCTGGGTCCATGCCATAGACGACGCCCGATTTTTGGCCCGAAAGCACCACGTCCTTGCCGCTGACCAGATGGAATAGGATAGGCGAGGCGCCGAAGTCGTAGTCTGGGCCGTCGGGGCTTGGGCAGTTCACCGGCTTGGTGGCGGCATTGCAGCCCACGATGAAGTTATCCTTCTCCGTCACCTGGTTCGACCAGCGGATCTTGCCCGTCTTGATGTCCATGGCGACGATGGCGTCGGCACCCTTGGTATCGACCTCGGTGTAGCTGTCGCCGGTGGCGACAAATACAAGGCCACGCTTGGCGTCGACGGTGGGCGCCGACCAGATCGCGCCGCCAGCTGGACCTTGCATCATCGTCCCGGCGGAGTTCTTGTGGGTCGGGTGCAATGGCTCACTGATGACCTTGGTTTGCCAGTTTATTTTGCCCGTCTTGAGGTCGAGGGCGACTAGCGATGCTTGGAAGCTACAGCAGCTGTAGGTGGGTTGGCGTGCCGCGCCTTCCTCGCCAGAGGTAAGCGGCACGAAGACTTGGTCGCGGTGGATGACGGGCGTGCCGGTGATGCCGGCGACTGCATTGGCTTCGAGCGACGGACTCTTCCAAAGCTCTTTGCCGGTCTGGGCGTCGAAGGCATGCGCCGTGCGGTCGCGTTCGCCGATGATGGTCAGCCAGCCGCTGGGCGAAATATCCGATTTCACGATCATCGGCGTGGTCCGCGAGACCGCATTCTCAACCACCCAACGCACGCAACCCGTATTGGCGTCGAGCGCATAGAATTTGCCGGAGCGATTGGTGATGAACAGCCAATCGCCGATCACCGACGGCATGGAGCCCCCGCTCATGGCGAAGGACCACTTCACCTTGAGCTTAGGGATTTGCGCGAGCGTTAGACCCGGTAAGGCCTGGTAGCGGTGGGAGGTGTCGAGGCCGACGCTGGTCCAGTCGCTGGGGGTGGCCTTGATTGGAGGATTTACGTCGCACTTTACGTCGATACCTACGACAGTGGGCGGCGCGGGTCGCGCGCCTGCGGCGCGTTGTGTAGGTGCTGGGCCCGGGACCGCCTGGGCAGTCAGGTAAGCGGCAACGGCGGCCTTGTCCGCATCGGAGAGACCGGCTGCCATCGGCTTCATCACCCCGTTGGTGAGCGCATCGACGATAGTCGCGCTTGGATAGGTCGAGAGCGTGGCCTTGGTGGGCGCGCGCTCGATCGCCGGCTCGTGACAGCCTTTGCAACGCGCGTTGAATACCTGCTCCCCAGCCGCAGCGTCCTGGGCGTGGGCTGCAAGCGGTAAGGCTAGGCCCATCGCGAAAGCAGTCGCCGATATCCAGCGCGTCAAATTCATGCCGATGGCCTCCCCAGGTGTTTTCTTTGCACTTTGGGCGAGCGGCGCAGACTCGGCAAGCCGCCGCGCCTACAGATTCAGTGCGCCGTGGACTTTGGCCCCAAGCCCTTTAGCAATTCAGTCACCGCCGCCTCGAGCTGAGCGTCCTTACCCTGGACGCTTTCGCCCAGCGGGCGTTCGACCATGATGTCGACGGGACGGGGGTGCAACTCCATGTCGTCGCCCGCCGCGCCCTGGATGCGGGTCGACGGCAGGCGCACGACAGAGCCATCCACCAAGGGTACGTTGGAGGTGTAAATGATCCAGCCTGCCGTAGGCACTCCGACCACCTTGCCGAGCTTCAGCGTGCGGTAGCCTTCGGTGAAGTCTTCTGCGTCGGACAGCGATGATTCATTGGTGAGCAGCACCGTGGGAAGACCCAAGGCGCGCTGGCCCAAGGCTTGACGACTGGGGACGGCGGTCTGTCCCCGCGACGTCATGGTCAGGTAATTGCGACGCGTGAAGACGTCGAGGACGTAGCCGTTGACGTAGCCACCGTTGTTGTTGCGCACGTCGACGACGACGCCGTCCTTGGCTTGGTTCTGGGCGTCAAGATCCAGATAGAGCTGATCCAGAGCTTCTGACGACATATCGGCGATATGGACATAGCCCAGACGTCCGCCGCTGATCTTGTCGACGTAGGCCCGCTGGCCGTCGATCCAGTGGCGGTAGAGCAGGCCGGAGGCTACGGCGGATGACACCGGCCGCACCACGGCCTGCCGGACTGCTGCGCCAGTGCGAATGCTTAGCACCGTGCGCTTGTCCGCGCGGTCCAGCATCAGTCGGTCGAGGTCATCCGCCGGTCCGATTGCGTGTCCATCGATGGCGGTTAGGACGTCTCCGGGTTTGATGGAGCCTTCGTTGAACGACGGGCCGAGCGTGACCACCTCGCGCACGACGAGGCCTTTCCCGGTTTCGAAGGCCTCGCGATCGAACCGCAGGCCGAGGTCGGCGACGCGGTTCAGGCCGAAGCCGTTCGGCGGACGGCTGATCCCGGAGTGCGAAGCATTGAGCTCGCCAATCATCAGATTGGTGATGCGTCTCATTTCGTCGGAGGTGTGGGCGTTGGAAATGTAGGGTTCAAAGCGCGCGCGCAGCGCTTTCCAGTTCTGACCGTGGAATTTGGGATCGAAAAACGTGCGGTCGAGCAGGCTCCAGGCCTGGTTGAAGGCAACCAGCTTTTCCTGATCAAAAGCCACGTCGATCTCGGCGTTGACAGCGACGAACCGCGGCCGCGGGCCTTCGATGGTCGTGGTCCCGACGTTCCCGCCTTCCAAATAGTAGATTTGCTTTGAATCCGGGGTGAAGGCGATGAACCGCTTTGGCCGGCGTGAGCTGACGAGTTGCTGCGGCGTTGGCGGTTCGCGGACCAATTCGTCGAGGTTGTAGCTGTAAAGCACACTCTGACCGGACAAGCTCGATCGGAAGACCAGGGTCTTGCCGTCGGGGCTGATCACCGGGTTCTCGGCTGAGACGCCGAGCGGGAGGTAGGTGGCGCGCTCATGGATCCCGTCGAACACGATCCTCACCGGCTCGACCTTGGGCTTGGAGGGCGTTGCGCCGGCCGGCTTGTCACTGCCCCCGGCGCCAGCCGTCTTGGCCTCGGCCGCAGTGGACGAAGGTCCGGTATCCGGTTTGGCTGGCGCCTCTGCTGGCGCCGGCGGCTTGACGCCGGGCGCTGTGGGCGGCTGTGATCGACGATCCGGTGTCTCCGTGGGGCGGAAGAGGTCGCGGAACTCGTCCTCACGATAGCGAGGCACATGCGGCAGCAGGTCGATCCGCACAATGTGGGCGTCTTCAGAGCGCTGGGCGGTGTCGAACACAATGTATTTGCCGTCCTTCGACCAGACGATGGTCGAGGCGTCACCGTTGGCGAGGAAGCTGATCGGCTTCGCTTCACCGCCCCCCGCGGAGGCAACCCAGACGTTGCGGAAGGATTTTGGGTCGGTCACCCCGAACGCAAGCCAATGGCTGTCCGGCGACCAGGCGGGCGGTGAATTCTGGAAGCCGGCGATCTGGCCGGCGAACGCAACTGCGTCCTTCTGCGGATCGCCTGACTCGTTGAGCGTTATGACCCTTAGTTCCCGGCGGTCGCGCACATAGGCGACCATCTTGCCGTCTGGCGACCATGACGGGCTGGAGTCAAAATGCTCTCCGGACGTCAAAACGCGCTCGCGGCGCAAACCGAAGTCGTAGACTGCGAGATGACTATCGAGGCCACGCTGGGCGGCGTAGGCGATCCGTCGGCTGTCCGGCGCCCAGTAGAGGTCGCCCTGGATGCCGCTCGCATCGGTAACCTGCTGGGCCGGGCCGCCGTCCTTGGCGCTGGCGGCGAAGATTTCGCCGTGGGCGATAACGGCGACCTTTTTGCCGTCGGGCGACAAGGACATCTGCTGGAAGTTGGTTTCGTTCAGCCGCCGATCGCCAGCAGAGGCTGGCGCGCCTCGGAGCGTCACTGGCACTCGCGCAGACTGACCGGACTTCAGGTCCAGCTTCCAGATCTCGAAGTCGCGCTCGAAGACGATCGCTGCGCCGTCAAAGGCGATGGATGGGAAGAGGACCCGCCCGTCGGCGAAGTGGGTCACCTGCACAGGCGCGCCGCCCGCGACGGCGAGACGCCAGAGGTTTTCTGACCCGCTTTGGTCGCTCATGTAGTAGAGCGTCCGTCCGTCCGGCGACCACATGGGCCATAAGTGCTTGGCGTCGGGGCCAAGCAAGCGGCGGTAAGGCGCATTGGCCGCCACGGGCTTTAGCCAAAGTTCAGCTTCGTCGATGTGAGCATGGCCGTTCCGCCACCATTGGATGCCGCTGTTGCCCTTCGCCATCAAGGCGATGGCTTGGCCGTCGGGAGAGGGCGCCGCATTGAATTCGGCTAGGAAGCGCTCGCGACTGACCTCGAGCGGAGTGCCGCCAGTCGCAGCGACGCGAAAAACGTCGGTCTGGCGGGCGACGTCGTTGGCGCCGGAACTGAAATAGATCCACTTGCCATCGCGCGACCAGGCGTCGAGCTGCTCGGCGGAATCCGACCAGGTCAAGCGGCGTACGGCGCCCGTCGATAGCGTCAGGATGTAGATATTGGGAGCGCCGTTGCGGGTGGACGTGAAAGCCAGCTCTTTGCCGTCCGGCGAATAGATCGGCCGGTCCTCGGTCGCAGGATCGGTAATCAAAAGGCGCGCAACTCCGCCCGCAGACGGCACAGTCCAGATATCGCCACCGGACGCAAAGGCGATCTCAGAGCCATCTGGGGAGAGGGTAGGCGCGGCGAGAGCGGCTTTCGGCGCACCGCTTTGAGCTTGGGCCAGGCCTGGCACAAGCGCCATGCCGAGCGCTACAGCCCCCAAAACCGGCTGCATGATCCGCCAGATCGTCATCGAAGCCATCCCCACCGTACTCTGCCGAATTGGTATCGGAGCTCGTGACGCTTGGTAAGTCTTGGCGGCGGACGCGCGGCGACAGTTGCCACGGAACTTGAAATACCGCTGGTCGCCCGCCACGATGGGACGCCAATCAAGGCCGCCCCCGTTAACCTAGGCAAAGGCAAAGGGGCCGTAGATCGACGCTATGAACGACGCAAGCCTGCAGGCTGGAGCGCAGAGAATCCGAGCGGGCGTCGCAGAGGCGCGTCTCCCGATCGGCTTGGCTGTGTCGGTATGCCTTGTGGCGCTGGCGAGCATCCTTTTCACCCGCGAGACAGGACGTGTGGCCGCCTTATGGCCCACCAATGCCCTCGTTCTGGTTGCACTGCTGCGCTCACGGCCTGTGGTTTGGGGTCGACTGCTGATTGCGGGGCTCGCGGGGACTTTGACCGCGAATTTCATCGTTGGGGACTCGTTCGTCACGGCCTTTGAGCTCGCGGGCTGCAATGGCGTGGAAATCTGGGTCGCGGCCGCGTTGATGCGCCGCTTTGCCGGATCAGAGGTCGATCTCAGTCGGCAGAAGCACTTGTTGTTTTTTCTGTTTGCGGCGGGAGTGGCTCCGCTCGCTTCAGGCCTGGGCGCCAGCTTCGCACTCTCGGCGCGCCACCAAGCCACGTACGTTGCTAGCCTCAAGGACTGGTACGCGGCCGACGCGCTCGGCCTGTTGGTGGTGGCGCCGGCCCTTCTGGCCCTGACGCGCGACAAGATGCGAACCCTTAGGCGCACCTTGAGCCACCCTCGCAGCTGGCTCTCAGTGATTGTCCTGGTAGCTGCGGTTGCAGCGGTCTTCGTCCAGGACCGCATACCTCTCTATTTCCTGATCCCGCCGGCGATGATCTTGATCGCTTTCCAACTCGGCGTGGCTGGCGTGGCGTTTGCCCTGCTTGTGACGGCTGGCACAGGTGTGGTCATGACCCTCACCGGGAACGGCGGTCTCAGTCAAATGCTGGGCAACGTCACACAGCGCCTGGAGTGGCTTCAAGTTTTCATGGCGATCATGACGGTGACGGCATTGCCGGTCGCAGCGGCCCTGGCCACACGGCAACGCCTTGAGGTTGACCTGGGCGAGGCCAATCGCCTTTCCACCTTGGCGCAGCAGATCGCCGGAATCGGCCTCTGGAGAAATGACCTCGTCACCGGGGATCGGACCTGGTCGGACGAGGTCTTCACGATCCACGGGCTGCAACGAGAGGCCTTCGCATCACGATTGTTGGAGGCGGTTGATCTTTACCAGCCTGAAGATCGGATCACGCTGGTGGACACTTTGCGGCGGGCCGCTGTGACCGGGGAGGCGTTTGATTTTACGCTGAAGCTCAATCGCGCGGACGATGGCAGCGAACGGATCGTCACCTACAAGGGAGAGGCGGAGCGCGATCATAGAGGAGCCGTATGCGCCCTTGTCGGCGTGGTTCGCGACGTCACCGACGAGGAGACAGCGCGACAGCGGGTCGCTGACAGCGAGGCGCGGTATCGACTACTGGCAGACTCCTCGACGGACGTCGTGATCAAAGTCGATCGGCACGACGTCGTCGAATATGTCTCACCTTCAGCGCGTCGCTATGGCTATGACCCCGAGGCTCTGATCGGCGTGTCCGGCTATTCCATGGTGCATCCGGATGACGCG
>JAYUBY010000032.1:0-2411 GCA_043740635.1 Alphaproteobacteria bacterium | reverse complement strand
TTCTTGTCTTCGATCAGCGCCTTCAGGGCTTCCTCGTAGCGGTCGACGAATTGGCTGGGATCGAACGGGCCTTCTTGCTGTTCGATGATCTTCTCGGCGATGGCGATCATCGCCGGATCGGCCTTGGCCTGACTGATGCCGCTGAAAATCTCGTCGGGCTGACGCACCTCCGCCTCGGAGCGGATGGTGTAGGCAAGGATGCCCCTGCCGCGCGGTTCCAGCGCCAGGATTCGCTCGCGCGTCGCCATGACGATGCGCCCGAGCGCAATCTGCCCCGACTTCTCCAGTGCGGTCCGGATCACGCCGAAGGCTTCCTGGGCTATCTTGCCGTCCGGGGCCAGGTAGTAGGGGTTGTCCCAATAGATCCGGTCGATCTCATCGCCGGGGACGAACCGCTCGATGTCGATGGTCTTGGTGCTTTCCAGCTTGACCGATTTGATCTCCTCGTCGGTCAGAAGGATGTACTCACCTTTGGAGACCTCATAGCCCTTGACCAGGTCCGAACGATCGATCGCCCCGGTGTCGGGATCGGTCGTGATCATCTTGATGCGGTTGTTGGTTTTCGGATTGATCAGGTTGAAGTGGACGTCGCCGCCGGCGTTGGTCGCGGTGTAGAGCGCAACCGGGCAGGTGACGAGCGACAGCTTCAGATGACCTTGCCAGCTCGGACGAAACGCCATGTCGATGTCCCAACGCGCAGCCGAGGGGCGCGCCCAGACTCAACTCAACGGTTCGGTCGCTAATTGGTTCTCAAGGCGCAGGGCGCACTTTCGCCGGTGTCCAGATCGATGCGAAAGCAGTTTACCTGACCGCTGGCGACATCGCGGACGATCACGCTGATGTCTGCATCGTCCCCGATCGGGTGGAGATCTTCGACATAGGCGAGCGCCGCGGCTTCAAAGCTGCGCTCAGTCAGCGTGCGCGCATGGTGGCTGTCGATATCTCGCGCGTGCACACTGAATTGTCGCTCTTTGTCGGCGTCGGGCATGGGGGCCTCCTTGAGATGCAACGCGCTCGACGCAAAAAAGACTAACCGCGCTGACGCTGCGCGCCGTTTGGGCAGCGCGGCCGCGATTGCCTGGACGGCGAAGCGGGCGAGGAACGAAAGCCAAGGCCAGGAATTTCGTTTCGATACTCCCGATTGGAGATCGACCATGCCTGCTAGCGAAAAACCCGATGCAATCGCACTGCTCAAGGCCGATCACCGGAAGGTCGAGGGCCTGTTCGCCCAGTTCGAAGCGGCCAGGGGCGACGGCAAGAAGAAGGCCCTGGCCGAGCAGATTTGTCTGGAGCTGACTGTTCACGCCAAGATCGAGGAAGACGTCTTCTGCCCGGCCTGCGAAGGCGCGGTGGACGACGCCCTGCTGAAGCAAGCCTATGTCGAGCACAACGGCGCCAAGGTGCTGATCGCCGAGATCGAAGCCGGCGGGCCCGATGACGGGTTCTACGACGCCAAGGTCAAGGTGTTCGCAGAGCAGATCGCCCACTATGTTGAGGAAGAAGAACAGCGGGTCGAAGGCATGTTCAGCCAGGCCGGTAAGGCTGGCGTGGATATGGGCGTACTGGGTGAAAAGATGGCGGCGGAAAAGGCCGAGCTGACCAAGGCCTATAAAGCCGGCGGGCTTCCCAGGCCGCAGACAACGACCCTCGACGGCGCGACGCTGGCCTGATGACCCGCACCCGCAACCCCTGGCTAGAGCTCGGTCTCGGCGCCTGGTCGCTGGGGCTTGAGGCCTCATCGGTGATCGGTCTGCGCACGCTGAAGCTGGCGGCCGGCGGCGCGGCCGCCGACGCCGAGAGCCGGCGCATGGTCGAAGAGAAGGTGAGGGCCGGCCTTGAATGGCAGACCTTGGCGCTCACCGGCGGGCTTGGCCTGAGCCCCGGGCGCGCGGCGGCCAGGACCTTGACCCACTATCGGCGAAAGGTCCGCGCCAACCAGCGGCGTCTGCTCAAAGGCTAGCGTCGTGGCGCGGTCTGGATCATCCAGGCGACTTGGTCGTTAAACCCCTGTCCAGCTGCAGGCGAGCTGATCATGACCACCACGAAACTGACCCGCTACCAGAGCATGCGGGACTTCGGACAGACGAGCGAGCCCTCGGGCGAGGACGCCAAGGTCGCTGCGTCGCAAGCGCTGCGTTTTGTGATCCAGAAGCACGCGGCCAGCCATCTGCATTTCGACCTGCGGCTGGAATATGAGGGCGCATTCCGATCCTGGGCCGTGCCGAAGGGCCCGTCCCTGGATCCAAAGGTCCGCAGGATGGCGATGGCGGTTGAAGACCACCCGCTCGACTATGGTGACTTCGAAGGCACGATTCCCCAGGGTCAATACGGCGGCGGCACGGTGATGGTGTGGGACCGCGGCTATTGGGCGCCGGAGAAGGGTTTCGAAAACATCGGCCAGGCGCTGGCCA
>JAYUBY010000031.1:0-4912 GCA_043740635.1 Alphaproteobacteria bacterium | reverse complement strand
CTAAATCCAATTCCGCTCGCGCAACCGCCGCGCGTGGGTGCGGCTGACGGGAACCTCGGCGCCATCCTTCAGAGTCAGGGTGGCGCGACCGTCGCTGCGGACAGCATCTGTGATGGCGTCGCGGGCCACCCACCATGAGCGGTGCACCCGAGCGCCCTCGATGCCTTCAAGTTCGTCGAGGGCGTCGGAAAGGCGCAACAAGATCAGATCCTGGCCCTTGGAGGTGTGCAGACGCAGGTAGTGGTCCTCGGCTTCCACGGCCCAGATCTCGGCGCCGCGCAGCTTCAAGGGCAAGCGGTCGAGGAACCTTGGCGGCTGAGGGGAAGCCGAGGTCGTAGCCCCGGTCTGACGCGCCACCAGGACATTGATGACATTCATCGCCGCGGTCACGACCAGGACCGATCCCACCAGATCGGCGATGTCGGCGAGGTTGTTGAAGCGCGAACCCTTGGCAAGATGGGTCGCGAAGCCGACCACCGCCGAATAGGGGATCGCGATCACAAGCGATGACAACAATACGCTCGCCCAAAGACGCTGCGGCGGACGGATCCGGCGGAAGAAGAAGCTCGAGACGAACACGCCCCAAAGCCATCCGATGACCATCAGGCCCAGCCAATAGGCAAATCGGGTGGGAAGCGACATCAAGCTCGACCCAAAGGCCTGCGCCTCGGTCATGAAGATGGCGGCGACAAGGGTGACGACGAGGCCTTGAAGCCAGCCCGTCCAGTTGTCGTAAGGACCCCATTTCAGAGGTTTTGGCGTCGAGGCCATAAGCCAGTCGCTCCGCGGCGCGTCTATAGCGGGCGCGAAAGGCGCCTTCTCCGGAGATAGAGGATGTTGGGGGTTTCGCAAACGCCGCTGAGGCGGCCTGAGCCCGCCTAGCTTCGGTCATCGGGGCGGGGCATAACAGCCAGCGATTCTCTTTGGCGTTTTACCCACCGAATGGCCGATCTCGTCTTTCACGATCCAACCGGACGCCGGGCCAGGCGCGTGCGCTTCATCGGCGGGCTGGTGGCGTCGTTTATCGCGCTGATGGTCGCCGGCTTCTTCGCGACCCTGGCCTTCGCGCCGCGCCTGCCCAGCATCAGCCTGAAGGACCCACAGGCGCTCTCGGCCCTGCACGTGGAGACCGCGCGCAAGCTGAAGGGCCGCAACCAATGGAACAAGATTCCGCGCCCGCGGGCCGCCGCCGCCGCGGCGGGCGGCCCCGCGCGGCCGCTGGCCGTGGGAATCTATGTGTCCTGGGACGAGGGCTCGCGGGCCTCGCTCGCCGACCATGTCAATGAGCTGGATGTGGTCTCGCCCCAGTGGATTGAGCTCACCAAGGCGGACGGGACGCTTGCCTACACCTCCGACCCGCAGGCGCGCGCGATCATCGCCTCGGCCAAGCGTCCGCCCTCTATCCTGCCGCAAATCTACAACAAGCCGGTGAGCGGCGATTGGAACGGGCCCCTGGCCGACGCCCTCCTGCAGGACCAGACGGCCCGGGCCCGCATGCTCGCCGACCTCGTAACCCAGGCCCAGAAGCGGGGTTATGCGGGCTATGTCTTCGACTTCGAGGCTTTGTCGCCGGCAGGCCTGCGCGCCTATCCAGGCTTTATCGCCCAGGCGCGGGCGGCCCTGAAGCCGCTGGGACGCGACGTCTGGGTGACCACGGTTTTCGCCGACGACGACTTTCCCTACAAGCCGCTGCAAGACGCCGCCGATGCGGTGATGCTGATGGCCTACGACCAGCACTACGGCGGAGGCGAGCCAGGGCCGGTGGCAGCGCAAGACTGGTTCGAAACCAACCTCGCCCGGCGCATGGCGCAGCTGGATCCGGCCAAGACCATCATCGCCCTCGACAATGTCGGCTACGACTGGACCCTGCCGGACCCCAAGAACAAGGCGGTGGCCGACAAGGCTTGCTATCCGGCCTGCGGCATCCTCTTCGCCGACGCTACCCAAAAGGCGCACGACTCCGAGGCCCAGGTGGAAATGGATGAGAACTCGCTGAACCCCACCTTTGGCTATCAGGACGACGCGGGCCGCAAGCACGTGGTCTGGTTTCTGGACGCGCCTACCCTGTTCAACCAGATTCGGGTGGCCGACGGCTTCAGGCCGCTGGGCTACGCGCTCTGGCGCATGGGCCATGAGGACCAGCTAGATTACCAAGTGCTGCGCCACGACTACGGCCAGGGCAAGTCAGATGGATTGGAGATGCTGAAGCCCGGCACCGGCGTGGATTTCGACGGGCTGGGCGAGGTGCTGCACGTCCAGTCGATCCCGACGCCGGGCCGTCGCTCCATCGAGATCGATTCCGATACCGGCCTGATCGCCGGCGAGAACTATGAGGTGATGCCCACCTCCTATGTAGTGCAGCGCTACGGCTATCATCCGGGCTGGGTAGCGATCACCTTTGATGACGGGCCGGACGGCCGGTGGACGCCAAAGATCCTCGACATCCTCAAGGCCAAGAAGGCGCCGGCGACATTCTTCGTTATCGGCAAAAACATGGCTGCCAAGCCAGGGCTGGTGTACCGCGAGGTCCAGGAAGGACACGACGTGGGCAACCATACGTGGACCCATCCCGACATCGCCTTCGTGCCCCCGGCGCAGACCTCGGTCGAACTGTCTGCCACACAGCGTCTCTTTGAAACCATCACCGGGCGCTCCATGCGTCTCTTCCGTCCGCCGTTCTTCGGCGACGCCGAGCCGGACACGCCCCTGGAAGTCTCACGGGTGATGCTGGGACAGGTCCAAGGTTATCTAACGGTGGGCCTCAGGATCGATCCCGACGACTGGCGCTCCCCTGACGCTTCGACCCCGAAGCGGATCCTCGACACGGCGCTAGATCGACTGAAGGACACCAATCGGCCAGGCCAGGTCATCTTGTTGCATGACAGCGGCGGCGACCGGAGCCGCACCGTGGAGGCGTTGCCGGGTCTGATCGACGCCCTGCGGGCCCATGGCTACAAGCTGGTCACCATCGGCGACCTGGCCGGCATGACTTCAGCTGAAGTGATGCCGCCCACCAGCCGCAACTCAGTGGAATTGCTGCTCGACCGGATGGGCTTCGGCTTCTTCCACGGCATGCAGGTGTTGCTACAGACCCTGTTCATCACAGCCATCGTCCTGGGCGTCGGCCGGCTTCTGGTGCTGGGCGTCCTGGCGCTGGTCCACCGCTTCACGATCGTCAAGCGCACCCCGCCGATGCCCGACCCCGTTACAGGGCCGTTGATCAGCGTGCTGATCCCCTGCTTCAACGAAGAGAAGGTGATCGAAAGCTCGGTGCGTCGGATCCTGGCGTCCAACTGGAACAGGATCGAGGTGCTGGTGCTCGACGACGGCTCGGCCGACCACACCGCCGAGGTGGTGCGCAAGGCCTTCGCTGATGAGCCGCGCGTGACGCTGATTGCCTTCGAGAATGGCGGCAAGGCGCGGGCGCTGAACCGAGGTCTCGCCAAAGCGCAGGGCGATGTGGTGGTGGCGCTGGACGCCGACACCCTGTTCCCGTCGGATACCCTGGCCAAGCTTGCTCGCTGGTTCGCCGATCCCAAGGTGGGCGCGGTAGCGGGCAATGCACTGGTCGGCAATCGGCGTAACCTGATCACGCGCTGGCAGGCGCTGGAATATATCACCGCCCAGAACTTGGAGCGCCGTGCGCTGGCGGCTTTGGGCGCCGTGACGGTCGTGCCGGGCGCGGTCGGCGCCTGGCGCCGCGCGGCCCTGGAACAGCTCGGCGGCTATCCGGACGACACTCTTGCCGAAGACCAGGACCTGACCATCGCCATGCAGCGCGCCGGCTGGCGCATAGAATTCGATCCGGAGGCGCGGGCCTATACCGAGGCGCCCGAAACGGTGGGCGGCTTGCTCAAGCAGCGGTTCCGGTGGTCCTTCGGCACCCTGCAATGCATCTACAAGCACCGCGCAGCACTCTTCGACGTGAAGCATCCGGTGTTGGGATTTATCGCGCTTCCGCAGATCTGGCTGTTCCAGATCGTGCTGACCGCGGTGGCGCCCCTGATCGATTTAGCGGTGATCTGGAGCCTGATCTCGGCAGTCTATGGGTTCACCAACCATGCCACGGAGTGGTCGCCCGACGACCTGACACGGCCTCTATTCTACTGGGCCGCGTTCATCTTCCTGGACCTTTCGGCCGGGGCGCTTGGCATGACACTCGAGCGCCGCGCCCCCTGGGGCGACTTGGTCTGGATGCCGATCCAGCGCTTCGGCTACCGCCAACTCATGTACTATGTCGTGGTCAAGTCGATCGATGCTGCTCTGCACGGCGCGCGGGTGGGCTGGGGCAAGCTCGAGCGCCGAGCTTCGGCCGGCTTCGAAGGCGCTGGCTAGGCCCTAGATTTTCCGGTTCGCAGCCCTGGGCGGAACGCTCGCCCAAAAGGGGAGTTGGGCGGTTGTCAGGAGGGGGAGCGGCGCCTATAACCGCGCGCACTCGCCGACCCGGCGAAGCGACATTCCCGAGCCCCATGAACATCCACGAACATCAAGCTAAAGCCGTCCTCGCTGAGTTCGGCGTGGCGGTGCCGCGAGGCTATCCCGCTTTCACCGTCGACGAGGCCGTAGACGCCGCCAAGAATCTGGGCGGTCCGGTCTTCGTGGTGAAGTCCCAGATCCACGCCGGCGGGCGCGGTAAGGGCCGCTTCGAGGGACTGGGTCCCGACGCCAAGGGCGGTGTCCGCGTCGTGAAGTCAGTGGACGAGGTGAAGGCCAACGCCGCCGAGATGCTCGGCCGTGTGCTGGTCACGCACCAGACCGGGCCCAAGGGCAAGCAGGTCAACCGCCTCTATATCGAAGAAGGCGCCGCCATTTCGCGTGAGCTTTATGTCTCGCTGCTGGTCGACCGCGAAACCAGCCGCGTCTCGGTGGTCGCGTCCACTGAAGGCGGCATGGATGTCGAGGAAGTCGCCCA
>JAYUBY010000030.1:0-3204 GCA_043740635.1 Alphaproteobacteria bacterium | reverse complement strand
TCCAAATCACGCTGGCGGACTTCTCCGGCCCGCACAAGAAACTGCTGGAGCGCGGCCTGATCGCCGAGGAAAGCGACCAGCACCAGTACCGGTTCAACGACATCGTGGACGTCGACACCAACAAGCCGATCTTCACGATCGAGCACGAGACCCGGTCGATGCGCCACCCGATGTTCAACCGCGTGTTCATCAACCGCAACCCGGATATGAACAACCGCAATTTCGTGCCGGGCTACGAAGTGGGGCTTTGGGCGCTGAGCTAACGCCGCCCCTCGTCATTAAATATCGTCATGGCGGGCAAAGGCCCGCCACCCACGACTTGTTTGGGAAACCCATCCATGACCCTCCCCGTCTACAAAGTCTCCGCGTTCAACAGCGCCAAAGCGTCGGAGAACAAAATCCACGACGACGCCACCGCGCAACGCTTCGGCTTCATATCAAGAGCGATAGGTCCAGCTTTCGACCCGGAGATGCTTTTGGGCGACGGGACGATGTCAAGACGTTGCCGTTCGTCCAAGCTGAGATTGAGATCGAGATTCCGACGTTTGGCATCCTGACTTAACGAGCCAAGGTCCATCGCCTGATTGAATTCGTACCAGCCTGCCTTGAGGTTGGCGACCGTGACCCGCCATTCGATCGTCGCCGAGTCTGATGTGACCTCTTGAAACGAGCCATCTTTCATATGGGCATAGATTCGAAACCGCGCGGCCTGACGCTTGATTTCGCCATTCGCGGTCCGGAAGTCGCCGACATGGCGCGCCGACCGCTCCGGTGTTTCGCCTGGCACCGTCGGAGGGCCGCCGATCGTCTCCGGCCCGATCACGAAATCATTGGGGCCGCTTGCGTTGCCAACCCGGGCGACGCCGATCGGCGGGTAGACTTTCAGCTCCTGGATCGCGTTAGGATCGATCATGTTTCACCCCGAAATTGGTGGATCTCGCAAATGCTCCAGTCCATGGGCTCCACGCCTACGCGAAAGGATTCAACGCGGCTGGTCCGGCTCCTGCATTGGTTGGCCGTTGAGACTTCGTCTCACGGCTGCCGACGCGGGATAGGCGATGCGCCGAGCATCGGCGATCGACCCGAGGGGCCTGTTTTCGCGAAGCGTCCTCCATGGCGAAAACGCAAGACTTTCGCCATAGGCGGCCTGGCCTTCCTGATCGATGTTCTGCACCGGGATCTCCAGCCGGGCGACGGTCCGGAACGGAGAGACCGTTTCCTCCCATCGCTCGGTAGCGCGATCGATCGGCGTAACACTGTCATCGACAAAGGTCTGGGCCTCGATCAGAAAGCTGGCTGTATCGGCGGCGAGCCGTTTGTGCAAATCCTCAGCGAGGTAATTCGGGGATACGCCAGGCGGGTCCGCCACGAGCGGTTTTTCAGAGATAAGCCGGTATTTCACTATCGACGCGCCCAGAGCGTATGGCAGCGTACTCGAATAGCGCGCGGTCAGAAGACTGCGTTCCACGCGGGCCATTTCCTTGAGGATCAAGGTCGAACGGAGATGAACGGCCGTGAACCCTGGTTCTTCACTACCTGACGAGATCGCGGCCATGTCGCGTGCGTTGTCCACGAAAAATATATCGCTATTCTGAAAGATCAGGTCGGCGGTGGAGGCCAGAGGATTGTCGGTCGCGAGTGTTGAGCCCGCGACGCCGAACAGCTTCAGGGCGAAGCCAAGTGTGTTGTTGTTTTGATCCGGGGTGTCGGGCGGCGCATCGCTCGACCAGCGCATCCACACCGTGTATGGGCCTGCCGCCCACAAGCCCGCGCGAAATTCCGGCGGACAGGCCGCCACGACGCTGAGGTGCCCCTTCGCCGCTCCATGCTGCTTGCGGAAGACAGCCCGTTCGGCTGGTTTCTCGCCGCGGGTGATGCGAACTTTCTGGAAATCGTCGATGAAGGATGCTCGAATATCCTCTATCGGCTCGATGACGGAGCGGGGCGGAATCTTATCAGTCGGCGGACTGGTGGGCGATGGCCCCCCAGCGCTGGGAACACGACTCATGGCGACCTCTCCAGCATGGCGCTGCTTGACCGCAGCAGAACCTTCAGTTTACCATATGTATACGCGCTCCGGCAAGCTTGGGGAGTAAAGTACATGGGGGTTTTGCTACAGGCGTCCGCAGATCACGCTTTGCCAGCGTCCGTGACTGTCGGCGTAGGCACTCTGGCGGCATCGAGGCCACGCGTGCTGGGTGCGGAAATCGTGCAGTCCATTCAAAACATGCAGAACGAGGTACCGCTCATTCGCAGGAAAACCACGGTCGCACGAGTCTATGTTTCCACCGATGGGCTTGGCCCGAACAGAACCTTGCGAGGCGATATCGCGGTATCGGACACGCCCGGCGGTCCGGCGCGTTATATTTCTTCGGCGAACGCGATTCAGACGTCGGCGGGACTAGCGCCTTCGCTCGCAGCCATGCGCGCCACGACAGATGGAAGTCTCAACTTCATCCTGCCCACCGAAGCCTTGACCGGGGGTACCGTATCAGTCCGCCTTAGCCGGCTCTATGACTCACGGGGCGATGTGACCTTCGACGCCACACCGCCGATGACCGCGACAATCGTGGACGGTCCGGTTTTGTACATGCACGCGGTCGGGTTGCGCTACATTTGGCACAAACCCGACGGAACCTCCGTCGCCATCGCGCCCGAGGCCTTTCATTTCGACCACTTCAGATCATTTCTGAAACGGTCCTACCCCGTATCGGATGTGCTGTGGTCGCAGACGGTGATACAGGCGGACCCCTTGATCACACCGCCGTTCGGATCCGACCCGCCCGCAGACCCCGATACCGTCTGGTTGGGTCAACTGGATCGGGCGCACAACCAGCTCGCGGCGCTGCGCGCCAAGGATATCGAGGGCGGATTGGATCCGCGCACGCATTATTACGGTATGATATCGGATGCCTCGGCTGGCTTGTTCTTCCGCGGCGCAGCGAAGGACATTCCGGCGGCCCCGGATCCGTCCGTCGTCGCGGTGGGACCGACAGGAGACCCGAGCCAGTATCCGAGTTTGCAGTGGGATACCTCTGCGTCATACGGCGGATGGTACGGAACCCACGAGCTCAGCCATACGTTCGGCCGATATCATCCAGGCTTTTGCGGGCAGGACGCCAGCGATCCCACCTTTCCGTACCCGGATGGACGGATCGGCGACGGTGGGCATGGCGCCATGGTTGGCTTCGATACCGGCGACAG
>JAYUBY010000029.1:0-10551 GCA_043740635.1 Alphaproteobacteria bacterium | reverse complement strand
TCTACGTGCGCGGCGGGGGCCTGACGCCTGGCGTCACCATTCATTTCGGGGAGTGCTGTTCGCCGGTGCCGGGCGATCGAATCGTCGGGATTCAGGAAGACGACGGCAAGGGCCTTACAGTCCACACTATCGATTGCGAGCGGTTAGCCGCCTATGAGGACCGCGAAGAAGTCTGGCGCGACTTGCAATGGACGCCTGAGGCCGAGCGCAACTCCATCGCCCGCGCCAAGCTGATCGCCACCATCGGCAATTCCCCTGGCGTGCTTGGCCAGGTCTGCACAATCATTGGCGAGGCCGGCGGAAACATCGTTCAGTTGCGAATGCACCACCGCCATAACGACTTCTTCGACGTTGACATCGATGTTGACGTAAACGACGCCCGCCACCTGACCCACATTGCCGCCGCGCTCCGCGCGAACCCCAGCGTCGAGACCGTGGACCGCCGAAAGGCTTAGGGCGTCCGCGCCGCGGCCAGCGCTTTCGATAAAACTTGTTGTTCTGCAATCGCATCCCGGGTCTCGGTGATCAATCGCACCGCGATAGCGTCGCCCTGGATCGCACGCCAATAGGCGGCGAGCTTGGGGAAGCCCACCATCGGGTCTGCCACCCCGAACAATTCCGGAATCCATTCGCTGGCCAGCACCAGCTGCGAGATGATCGCGCCATCGGCCTGACTGAGCGCGTCGCCCACCGCATATCTGCCCTCGCCGATGTATTCCTCCAGAAAGGCCAGGGCGTCGGCGACCTTGCCGACGGCGGAAGCGACCGTCGCCGGCTCCCAATGCCGTCGTGACCGGGCGGAGAGGTTGAACAGCGGGACCATCGCCATCACCAGATAGAAGTCGCAGATTCGGCTGAGCAACCGCATCCGTGCGCGGTTCCACGGATCGGTGGGGCGCAGGCTCGGCTCGGGGTAGGCGTCTTCCAGATATTCGCAGATCACCTCCGATTCCGGGAGCGCCCGCCCGTCATCCAATACCAGCGTCGGCACCCGCCCGATCGGATTGATTTTCAGGTAGTCGCCCTTGGCCTCCGGTGTGGCGTGAAAGCCAGGTGGCTCGATAATCTCGACCTCGATCCCCTTTGCGTAGAGCAGGAGCCGAACCCTGGTCGGAAAGGGTGATGCGTAGGTCTGGTAGAGCTTCACGCGACAGGCTCCAGGCTCGAGGACGGCGCGCGGGGGGCGAGCGCATGGCTGAGTGGCTTCCACAGGACCAGGATGATCAAGCCGGCCGCGCCCGCCGCGCCGGTGTGCAACAACCAGAACCTCGGGACGCTCATCTTTTCGTAGAACTGGCCCACCCAGCCGACGAGTAGGGACCCTGCGAACACCGACAGGAAGTAAACGCCGATCATCAGCGAATTGACTGCAGGCGGCGCGGCGCGGCTGAACAGCGCCATTCCGATCGGATAGACGAAGAGGTAAGCGCTCTGCACGATCAGGTGGAAGCCCAGCGCCCAGATCAACGGGACCTTTCCGGACCCCGTCGCCACGACTGCGAAGGCCAGCAGCCCGTAGGCCGCCGCCGCTAGCCCACAACCCATGACCATCTTGCCTAGCGCCGAGGGCTCGCGTTCGCGCCTGGCCTGCGCTGTCCAGACCACGATCAGCACCGGCGCCAGCGTGATCCCTACGATGGCGCTCACCGATTGCAGCCATGTGACCGGTAGCGCGCGGGACCCGATCTGCAGGTTCAGGTGATCCTTGGCCCAGATCATGTAGGCGTTCAGCACCTCACCATTCGCGACCCAAAAAAGCGCCACCACCACGAGCAGCACGCCCATAGCCAGGAGCGTGGGGACGTCGCGCCCGGTCAACCGCGCCGCCTCAGCTCGTTGGTCCCCGCGGGTAGGCAATGTGTCCGGCGGCATATTTCCATAGCCCGCAAGATAGATGCTCAGGCTGATCAGCATGCCGACACCCGCCGCCCCAAAGCCCCAATGCCAACCGACTTTCTCGCCCAGCGTTCCGCAGATCAGGGGCGCGGCGAACACGCCCACATTGGCTGCCATATAGAAGAGCTGAAAGGCGTCTGCGCGGCGCCGGTCCGTGCTCCCGTAGAGATTGCCGACCTGGGCTGAAATGTTGCCCTTTAAGAGGCCGCATCCCAGCATCAGCAGCGTCAGCGCCAACAGAAACGGTGCTTCGAAGACCATGAGGAAGTGTCCCACCGCCATCATCACTCCGCCGACCAGTACGGCCCTCTTCTGGCCCAGTAGCCGGTCGCCGACAATCCCGCCGAACACCGGCGTGAACGAGCAGAATCCGGCATAGAGCCCGAAGATCTCAGAGCTTACCGCCTGCGGACTCATCGGTCCGAAGACATGCTCCAGGCCGGCCCGGAACGCTGCAAACCCGGCCACATGCTCGACGTGACCCTCGTGCAGAAGCTGGCTCGTCATGTAGAGCACAAGCAGCGCCTGCATCCCGTAAAACGAGAACCGCTCGAAGGCTTCCATAAAAGCCAAGTAGGCCAGCCCTTGGGGGTGGCCGAAGAAAGTGCGGTCGGCTTTGGGGCTGATCGAACCGGCGGTGTCTGCGATGGCCATCCCCTCACGCTCTCAGCCAGAGGCTCTGCCAGCAAGGACCATTCGCCTCGCTCAGTTGCGGTGCGCCGCAAGTGGTCGGTGGGCGGCCTCTTGGCGATGAACGGCGCCTAAACAGAACCCCAAAAGCGCGTTCATAGAGGCCGTAGCAAACTCCACCGCATCATAGGGAGACACCATGAAACTACGTCACGTGATCGCCGCAGCCGCCATCGTCGCCTCCCTGGGCGCGGCCGCCAGCGCTAACGCCGAGACCCAATGGCAGAAAAACCATCCCCTGCGGGCCCATGACAATGCGCGGCTGGAGCGCCAGAACGACCGAATTCGGCAGGACGTCAAAGACGGTCAGCTGACGCAGAAGCAAGCTCGTCAGTTGCGCGCGGATGACCATTCGATCCGGACGGAAGAGCGTGCCGACGCCTATGTGAACGGCTCCCACCTGACGGCTCAGGATCAGCGCCAGATCACCGCGCAGGAAAACGCCAACAGCCGCGCGATCTACGCCGAGCGTCACTAAACCGGTGCGGGAGCGGCCGAAGGGTCGCTCCCGTCGGTGTTTCTGGCGGGCATGCCGCTCGGCGGTCGTCACTCTTTGACGAAATATCAGCTAGCCGACGCTAGGTGCGCCAGCACGTGCTCGACGCCCCGCACGGCCGCGTCGCCATAGGTTCGTCCCAAGACCGTCGTATGCGACGAGCCCTCCACCGCCTCAAAGTACCCGGCGCGGGAGGCTTTCTCCGGAGCCCGCCGGCTGTCGTTCCAGTCCGGCCCCAGGCCACGGCCGCTGGCCGCGATCACCGCCACCGGCCATCTCGGATCATAGGGCGGTGCGAGCCTCGCCTCGGCGGCGCTTCGGGGCCAGTTGACCACTTCGTTTGCTGCCGTCCTTGCATGTCGGCCTGAGACATAGGCGTGACGCTTTTCGGCGCTGCCCTGCGGTGGTAGGCCGATGCGGTCGCCGGACGACCAGTAGAGGGGCAGGGTGGTTCCGACGCTCGCTGAGAATGCCGCGACGCGTGAGATGCCGGTGAACACGCTGAGGAATTTCTGCGTCCCCGGGAGATCGATCTGCTCAGGCGTCGTGGCTTCGATAAGCACCAGACCTGCGACCTTTTCTGGATTGCGCCCGGCGAAGAGACGAGTGTGTAGGCCAGCCATGGAATGGCCCATCAGGATAAAGGGCCCGCGCTCGCCAGACACGGCGATCAGCTTTTCCAGATCTTCCACGATGGCGGTTGCGTCGCGGGTTTGCGGCCCTGCATCGGACCAGCCCATGCCCGCTCTGTCGTAGGCGCAGGATCGAATTCCTTTCGCGGTCAGCTTCTCCTGGATGGCGGCAAAATCGGCGGCTAGGCCAAAGGCGCCGGCCTCCATCCAGACCGTCGGCTTGTCGCTGGCAGTTGAAGTGTATGGGGGACCGGCGCAGACCAGCCTCAGTTTTCGCCCGCCAATGTCCACATAACGGCCGCTGGGCGTGAAGGGCCCGGCGCTCGCCACCATCACGCCCCCGACGGCGATCCACGCGATTAAAATGAGGGCGAGACCAAGCAACATTCGACGCATGCCCGCACCTAAAAGCCGCCAGCGCAACCGGGCAACAGGCGATATCTTTCGAGCCGGCAGAAAGAGCGCTATCTGGGGATCATGAACTCCGAACAAGTCCTCGACGAATTCCGCGGCGCCGGCGCTTTGCGCGAAGGCCACTTCATTCTGGCGTCCGGCCGCCACAGCTCCATGTTTCTGCAGAAAAACCTGGTCTTTCAGTTCCCGGAGCGCACCACGCGGCTTTGCAAGGCGCTTGCGGAGAAGATCGAGGCGCAGTTCGGCAAACCCGATGTCATTGTCTCTCCGGCCGTCGGCGCGATCATACCGGGCTATGAAACCGCGCGTTGGATGGGCGTGCCAGCGATCTATGTCGAGCGTGAGGATGGCGAATTTCGCCTGCGCCGCGCCTTCAAGATCGCCCCCGGCGCCAAGGTCGTGGTCATCGAAGATGTCATTACCACCGGCGGGTCTTTCCGCGAGGCCACGGTGCCGATCGAGGCTGCGGGCGGCGTTGTCGTCTGCTGTGCGTGCATCGTCGATCGCTCCGGCGGGCGAGCCGATGTCGGCTATCCGCTGGTGGCGCTCGCCACCCTTGACGTGCCGTCCTATCCCGCCGACGAGCTTCCGCCAGACCTAGCGTCGGTGCCGGCTGAGGAGCCGGGATCCAAGAGACTGAGAGCATGAAGTTCACGCTCCATGGGCTCATCGACGCGAGAGCGGAGTCCAATGCTCAGCCGGAATCTGGAACTCGGACGAGCCGCTTCCCACATGCCCCAACGGTCCCCGCCCCCGCGGGGAGGAGCGGAGTATAGGAATGGACCCCAAGCTTAGACTGGGCGTGAATATCGACCACGTGGCGACCGTCAGAAACGCGCGCGGCGAGGGTTATCCCGATCCGGTGCGCGCCGCTGAAATGGCCCTGGCCGCTGGCGCCGATGGCATTACCGCCCATCTTCGCGAAGACCGCCGTCACATCTCGGACGCCGACATCGATGCGCTGGCCGTGATCACCAAGCGCCGTGGTCGGCCGCTCAACTTCGAGATGGCGGTGACCCCGGAGATGGAAGCTATCGCGCTCGCCCACCTGCCGCATGCTGCCTGCCTCGTGCCAGAACGCCGAGAGGAGGTGACGACCGAGGGCGGCCTCGACGTGGTTCGCGGCCACAACGCCATCACCCCAGTGATCGGCCGCCTGGCCGGCGCCGGTATCCGGGTTTCTTGCTTCGTCGACGCCGACCTCGCTCAGGTCGCCGCCTCGCATGCCGCCGGTGCTCAGGTGGTCGAATTGCACACTGGCGCTTATTGCCAAGCCGTCCGTGAGCGCTCGCCGGACGCCGACCGCTTACTTGAAAACCTCAAGGCCGCCGCGTGCGAGGCCCATCGCCTCGGCCTGGAAGTTCATGCGGGCCACGGCATCGACTACGAGACCGTCAAGCCGGTCGCCGCTATCCCTGAGCTGATAGAGCTCAACATCGGGCACTTCCTGATCGGCGAGGCGATCTTCATTGGCCTTGGTCCGGCTATCCATCGGATGCGGGCGCTTATGGACAAAGCGCGCGCCACGAGGGCGGCTTGATCATCGGCCTGGGATCCGACCTTTCGGACATCCGTCGGATCGAAAAGACCTTAGAGCGATACGGCGTGCGCTTCACCGACCGCATCTTCACCGAACTCGAACGCACACGCTCCGAGCGCAAGGCCGACCGCGCCGCAAGCTACGCCAAACGCTTCGCAGCCAAGGAGGCCTGCGCCAAGGCGCTGGGCACTGGCATGCGACGCGGGGTCTTTTGGCGTGACATGGGGGTCGTGAACCTCCGCTCCGGACAACCCACCATGGCGTTGACCGGTGGCGCCCAGACCCGGCTCCTGGAGATCATGCCGCCCGGCCATCATCCGGCAATCCACCTCAGTCTCACTGACGACCACCCCTACGCACAAGCCTTCGTGATTATCGAGGCCTTGCCGGACTAAGCTGGTTACGTTGGCCCCTTTGTCGGCCGACGGGGGTTCTCCAGGGGCCGGAGAATCCACATGCGCATTGGCCCGCCGATGAGGAAAAGGCCTGCCAACACACATGTCGCCGCGGCGGATGAAGGCAACGGCCCTATGTTCACCAGGACCAGAAACACGACAGGTGTGACTACCATAAACGTCAGCTGGAACCATCGAGATCCTCGGGAGACCTGCGACGACACGAGGTCATTGACCAGGGAGGCGTAGCCCCAGATCGCGGCCATCGACAGGCCGATCAGAATGACCAGCGAGGCGTAGAGGATGATACCGGCGGAGCGGCCCACAATCTGGGTCGCGCATGGTACGAGGGCGACCGACGCCAGCAATCAACACAGTCAGCGGCGCATCGACCGTTGTGATCTCGGCCATGAACCGCCGGTGCGCCAGCCAGTAGATGGCGATCACCAGAAAACTGAGCGCGTAGGTGTCCAGCTGTGGCGCGAGCCCCGCCCAGAGTTCAGAAAAAGTTGTTCCATTCATGTGTCCCACGGATGTCGAGCGACAACAGGGTCGCTGCGATAGCGAAGACGCCATCCGAGAGCATGATGAGCCGGTCGAACCAGTGGCGATGTCGTCGCCTGTCTGGGTCCTCATCGGTGTCGAGCGACCCCGGTCGCCCGCCATGTATTTATCCCCCAACGGCGCGAGACGACATTCCAATCGCCTTGCCAATTGTCCATTGCAGCTGTCCGTAGCTGTGTCCGGACACGATCTAACGGGCACAAACCTTGCTCCTGCGCCATCCAACGCGTAGCAACGGCCCGGTTCGCGACAGCGGGCGCCCCCTAAGGACTATTCATGAGTGAGAGCATGCAGGCTTCCGCGCCTCCCGAGAAACACGGCGCGATGGCCGAGGTCGTCGAGATCGTCAAAACGATCGTCTATGCCCTGTTGATCGCGCTGTTTTTGCGCGTCTTGTTCTTCCAGCCCTACACGATCCCGTCGGCGTCGATGGAGCCCAACCTTTACGAGGGCGACTACATCATCGTGTCGAAGTGGACCTATGGCTACTCAAGGTACTCAATCCCGTTCGCGCCGCCGCTTTTTTCGGGGCGGCTTGCCGAGCAGAAGGCACACCGCGGCGACATCGTGGTCTTCGCCCTCCCGCACGACCCGCACGTCGACTACATCAAGCGGATCATTGGCCTGCCGGGCGACCGCATCCAGATGAAAGCGGGCCTGCTTTACCTCAATGGCGTCCAGGTGCCGCGGATCAACAAGGGCACCTTCCATGAAGACACGGGCTACGGCTTCCGAGACGTGACCCGCTATCAAGAAACCCTTCCTGGCGGGAAGACCTACATGACCAATGACTTCGGTCCCGATGGCGATCTCGACAACACGGACGTCTTTGTGGTTCCGGAGGGCCATTATTTCATGATGGGCGATAACCGCGACAACTCTTCCGACAGCCGGGTCGCGCCTGAGAACGGTGGCGTAGGCTACGTCCCCGCTGCGAACCTTGAGGGCAAGGCGCAGATCATCCTACTCTCCTGGTCGAAGGGCGCCTCGATCTTCAAGCCGTGGACCTGGGTCATGAACCTCCAGCCCCACCGGTTCTTCAACTTGCTACAGTGATGAATACGAGGGTCGCGGCGGTCGCTGAACTCGAACGGCGTATAGGGCACAGCTTCTCCGACCGCGACCTCCTGGAACGCGCACTCACCCATCGTAGCGTGACCAAGGGCTCGCCAAAGATCCGCGACAACGAGCGGCTGGAGTTCCTGGGAGATCGGGTGCTGAACCTCGTTGTCGCCGAGCAGCTGATGAGGCTGGCGCCGGAGGCGACGGAGGGCGCGCTCTCCAAACTGATGAACCAGCTGGTGAACTATCACGCTTGCGCCGACGCGGCGCGACGGGCAGGCCTTAGAGAGGCGCTGCGGGTCGACGCCAGCGCCAGTAAGGTCGGTGCGCGCGACAACGACCGTGTTCTGGGCGACGCCTGCGAGGCGCTGGTGGCGGCGCTTTATCTTGACGTGGGCTTCTCGGCAGCGCGGGACTTCATTCTAACCTTCTGGGCCGATCTCTTCGAAAACCTCGACGCGCCGACCAAGGACCCAAAGACAATGCTGCAGGAATGGGCCATGGCGCGGGGCTTGCCCGTCCCCAACTACCGGGTGATTAAGCAGGAGGGCTCGGCGCACGAGCCCGTCTTTACCATCGAGGTCGGCTTGCCCGGACTTGAGCCGAGGACCGCCGTCGCTGGCTCCAAGCGCGAAGCTGAGCGCCTCGCCGCTGAGGCAATGCTTGAAACGCACGCGGGGGTCCTATGACCCACGCCGGTTTCGCCGCGATTATAGGCGCCCCCAATGCGGGCAAGTCGACGCTCACCAACCGATTGGTCGGGGCCAAGGTCTCGATCGTGACTCAGAAGGTGCAGACCACGCGCTTTCCGGTGCGTGGCGTGGCCATGGCCGGCGATGCTCAGATTGTACTGGTCGACACGCCCGGGATCTTCCAGCCGCGCCGCAGGCTCGACCGCGCAATGATCCGCGCCGCCTGGGGCGGAGCCCAGGATGCTGACGTCATCGTCCATCTCGTGGATAGCGCCGCCGAGCTGGCCGCCGAGGAGCCTGGCGCTAAAGCGGCAGACAAGCGCGCCGCGATCGACGTGGAATCCATCGTCGAAGGCCTGAAGGCCACCGGTCAGACCGCCATCCTGGCGCTCAACAAGATCGACGGCATGAAGCGTGACACGCTGCTGGCGCTCTCCAAAAGACTTTTCGATACAGGTGTCTATTCGGAAGTCTTCATGATTTCCGCTGCCGATGGAAACGGTGTTGACGACCTCAAGAACCGGCTCGCTGCCCTGATGAAGGAAGGCCCCTGGTTCTATCCGGCTGAACAGACCGCCGACATTCCGGCTCGCCTGCTGGCCGCCGAGATCACCCGGGAAAAGCTCTACCTGCGTGTCCACGAGGAACTTCCCTACGCCGCGGCTGTCGAGACCACAGCCTTCGAAGAGCGTCACGACGGCTCGGCCCGCATCGAGCAGACCATCTACGTCGAACGCGAAAGCCAACGCCCAATCATTCTCGGCAAGGGTGGCCAGACCTTGAAATGGATCGGCCAGAAGGCCCGCGAGGAGTTGATCGAACTTCTCGACCGACCCGTCCACCTGTTCCTGCACGTGAAAGTCGACGAACGTTGGGCCGACAAACGCGAGTTCTACGGCGCCGTTGGCCTCGATTTCGACGCGTAGCCTCTAACTGCCGTCGCGGTGGCTATGGTGGGAGGAGGCAAGCCCTAGCGCATAGCGCTTGGCGCCAAACGCCAACAACCCGGCATATGCGCGGTCATCGCGAGCCCGCGGACGATCTGATGGCTGAGCGCTTTCGGGCCCGCCGGTTGGCGACATATGCTGCGCGACCTTCGTGGGCGCGAGGAGCCACGACGCATGACGTTATCGATTGCTTGGCGTCGCGCCACGCTCGCCTGCGCGGTCGTCGGCGTCGAAATAGGAGCCTCGGCTTCGCAAAACCATTTCGCCAGGGCCGCCGATGCGGCGGACTCGTCGAGTTGGGATCTTCAGGCCGCGGCGCTTTACCTGGATAGTCGCGAGGTCTGGTGGCAGGCGTGGGACCGGTCCCACAAGGACCGCGGACGATGCTAGTAGGGGCGTATGGAATTCGAAGACGCCGCCTTCGTGCTTTCCGCCCGCCCGTTCGGTGAGGCGGGCGCCATCGTCGAGTTGCTGACAGCGGGCCACGGCAAATACGCCGCCCACGTCGCCGGCGGCGCCTCGCGCAAGATGAAGCCGTTCCTTCAGGCCGGCGCACAGGTCGTGCTGCGCTATCGCGCCCGCGTTTCCGACCAGCTGGGTTCGGCGAGCCTGGAGCCGGTGGGCGAGGGCCCCTCGGCGCTGTTCGACGACGCTTTGGCGCTCGCCGGTCTTTCCGCCGCCGCCGCCGTCGCCGCCGGAGCCCTGCCTGAGCGCGAGCCGCACCCAGGCGCCTACTTAGCCTTCGAGGCCCTCACGCAGGCGTTCGCCATGACCGAATATTGGCCCGCAGTCTTCGTCCGCTACGAAGCCGGCCTGCTTCAGGAGCTGGGCTTCGGCCTCGACCTTTCCAAGTGCGCCGCCACCGGCGCGACCGACGACCTGGTCTACGTCAGCCCCAAGACCGGCCGCGCCGTCTCCCGCGCCGCCGGTCAGCCCTACAAGGATCGGATGCTGGTCCTGCCGCCATTCCTGCTCTCCAGCCAGTCGCGGCTGGAAGATGGCGACGTCGGCGCCGGATTGGCCCTCACCGCCCACTTCCTCGAACAGTTCATCTTCAATCCTATCAACCGCCCCTTGCCGCCCGCCCGCCTCTGGCTGGTGGATCGGTTGACGGACGCGGGACGGCTCTAGCAGGCTGTTGAAGAAGTCCGTAGCGGCGCAGCACTCGGCATGAGTCACTCCTTCGAGCGAAGCTTGAGGGCTGGAGATGCGCGGGTCTGATG
>JAYUBY010000028.1:0-3231 GCA_043740635.1 Alphaproteobacteria bacterium | reverse complement strand
GGTCGACGATTCCCTTGAGGGCCGCTTCGGAGCCGATCGGCAGCTGGATTGGGATCGCCTTGACACCCAGGCGCTCGCGGATGGTCCGCAGGCACATTTGGAAGTCAGCGCCGATCTTGTCCATCTTGTTGACGAACACGATACGCGGAACGTTGTAGCGGTCGGCTTGGCGCCAGACGGTCTCAGTCTGCGGCTCTACGCCCTGGTTGCCGTCGAGCACGGCCACAGCGCCGTCCAGCACGCGCAGCGAGCGTTCGACTTCGATGGTGAAGTCAACGTGACCAGGGGTGTCGATGATGTTGAGGCGGTGGCCGTTCCAGATGGCCGTCGTCGCGGCCGACGTAATGGTGATGCCGCGCTCTTGCTCCTGCTCCATCCAGTCCATGGTGGCCGCGCCGTCGTGCACTTCGCCGATCTTATGGCTCTTGCCCGTGTAATAGAGAATGCGCTCCGTCGTCGTCGTCTTGCCCGCGTCGATGTGGGCCATGATTCCGAAGTTTCGGTAGTCTTCGATATTGTGAGCGCGGGGCATAGCAGACAGCTCTGAAAAAGTCGGTTCTTAGGAGCCTGAACGAACGGCGCGGGCGGTTTATCTCAAACCGCCCGCGCCGGAAAGCTCAGTATGAAGTGGGCTTACCAGCGGTAGTGCGAGAAGGCCCTGTTGGCTTCGGCCATCTTGTGGGTGTCTTCACGCTTCTTGACCGCGGCGCCTCGGTTCGAAGAGGCGTCGAGCAGCTCTCCCGCCAACTTCTCAGTCATGGTGTTCTCACCGCGCTTACGGGCGGCGGCGACAATCCAACGGATGGCCAGCGCGCGGCGGCGATCCGGACGAACTTCCATCGGCACCTGATAGGTGGCGCCGCCGACCCGGCGGGACTTCACTTCAATGGCGGGTGCGACGTTTTCCAGGGCGGTGTGGAAGGTTTCGAGCGGGCCCAGGTCCTTGCGCTTGGCTTCGAGGATATCGAAGGCGCCATACAGGATGTTCTCGGCGACTGCCTTCTTACCTTCGTACATCACCATGTTCATGAACTTGGTGACGACCAGATCCCCGAACTTCGGGTCCGGAAGGACTTGGCGTTTTTCTGCGCGACGGCGGCGGGACATTCTTCTTCTTCCTTACTTCGGACGCTTGGCGCCGTAGAGCGAACGACGCTGACGGCGATCCTTCACGCCTTGCGTATCGAGCACACCGCGCAGGATGTGATAGCGGACACCCGGAAGGTCCTTCACGCGGCCGCCGCGGATCAGCACCACCGAGTGCTCCTGCAGATTGTGGCCTTCGCCGGGGATATAGCACACCGCTTCGATGCCGGTCGTCAGGCGGACCTTGGCGACCTTACGCAGAGCGGAGTTCGGCTTCTTTGGGGTCGTCGTATAGACCCGGGTGCAGACACCGCGGCGTTGCGGGCAGCCCTTAAGGGCCGGGACCTTGTTCCGCGAGGGCTTGTCCTGGCGCGGCTTGCGGATGAGCTGGTTGACTGTCGGCATCTATTCTCGCTTGCGTGGAGGCGTGTGCCGTTTGGCCGAAGCGCCTCAGTTAAGGTCCTGGTATCGGGTTCTTCGAAGCCACCCGCTGAACGCAAAAACCCGCCGGCACGCCGCAATCGTGCGTACCGACGGAAGACGGTTCATCGGGCCATGGACGAATCCCGGCCTCGAAAGAGGGCGCTACATAGTCGGGAAGCGCCCGCCCGTCAACGTTTGCGGGCCCCTATCCGGCCCTCGATGACGTCGGCGTGGGGTGGGATCACGACCGTCTCTCAATTCAGTCACGAAATCGCCGCGCCGGCCAAGGCCTTTAAGACAAAGATCGCGGAGGCAAAGGGGGCGAATGCAGACGGCGCGGCGCCGCCGACGCTCTTGGGCGATCGCAGCCTCAATCGTGGCCCATCTGGGTCTGCTTACGGCTGCCATACTGTACCGATCGACCCTGTACATCCCCGTCGAGCCCGGTGGGACGCCGGAAGCCATCATCCCCCTGCTCATTCTGCCCCGAGCGCCGTCAGCGCCCGTCGGCCAAGGCGCGAAGCCCGCGCCAATCCAGCTACATCGAAGGCCGCAGCGCAACTTGCCCGACGAAACGCCGGTGGCGGCCGTCATGGTCCCGGTCGTCAAGCCGACCGAATCCCCAGCGCCAGTTCAAGCGCCGACTAGCCTGCCGCCGCATCCCCTGCCCACGGCTCCGCCAGACGCCGTACGCGCTGCTCTGCGCGCTACGCTGGGCTGCGCGGATCCGGGAATGGTCGGGCTAACTCGCGAAGAGCGCGCCGTCTGTATGGAGCGGCTGGGACGCGGCGCGCGAAGCGAGACTTATTTTGCCCCTGCCCTGTCTGCCGACAAGCGCGCGCTTCTCGACGAGGCCGGCGCAGCCAAGATGGCTCAGAAGCTGGTCGCCGAGCGCCCCCTCCCTGGAGCTACCCCTCAGACTGGGAAGGCGGAGCCCCAGGATTACAGCGGCGAACCCGACGTCGCGACGAACGCCGTGGCCGCGCCGACGCATCCCCCCAGCAGGCGAGCCGCCAAGGTGCTCGGCCGGCTACCGCCATAGGCGACAATCCGGCCCCGAAATCGCCGCGCGCGCCACGCCCCCTAAGGCCGAGCTCTTGGAGAATGGGACCGGATGCAGACGGTGAGGCTCCGACGGACGAGTTGGGCCATCGCGGCCTCTGCGGTGGCGCACGTAGCCGTGCTATCGGCCGCACTTCTGCACCAGTTCATTCTCGCCCCGCCAATTGAAGAAGCTGGCGGTCCACCGGAACCCGTCATTCCCGTTCTGCTGCTTCCCCGGGCGCGCGGCCCTTCCGAGACCGGCTCGCGCCAATTCAGCGCGGTTAGCCCGCATCGCTGGCCAAAGCGTCTCGACGACACCGCCCTCTAGCCGTCGATCCCCTAGTGACCGTGCCGACCTTAGAGTCCACGCAATCGGCGGAAACCCCGGCAGCGGCCCCAACTTCGGAAGGCCGGCCCGTTGTGACCGGCTCGCTGGCGCCGGACCTGCGAGCTGCGCTCCGCCACGGAGCCGTCGGCTGCGCGAACCTCCGCGCCACCGCTATAAGCCGCGCGGAGCGCGAAAATTGCGATGGGCAGCTGGCTCATAGCTCAGCTTTGGCGCCTTTCCTCGCGGCTCCGGGTCGTGTCCCCGGACGTGGTGTAGCACCCCGGCGGTAGCGGAGCCGTTCGCGAAGCGCGCCCTCCACATGGCGCTGTAGCGAGCGAGCGGCTGCGCGG
>JAYUBY010000027.1:0-7069 GCA_043740635.1 Alphaproteobacteria bacterium | reverse complement strand
CGGACGCGGCATGGTCGCCTCCCCCAAACGTGGAAGGGGACCCAAGTCACGCGGGGCCGCCGTGCGCCAGCCTCAATCTACGAACGGCAAGTCTTCCTGTCTGGCCGACTGGCCCATCACGGCGAGCTTCACCGGCGCCCAGCCCATGCGGTGGATCTCACAGGGTCCGAGCGTGCGTAGCGCCTCGACATGGATCTCGGCGTGATAGCCCTTATGGCGGGCGAAGCCGTAGCCGGGATAGCGCGCGTCCATCTCAATCATCAGCCGGTCACGAGCGACCTTGGCCAGGATCGAGGCCGCAGCGATTGACTTCGATTTGCCATCGCCACCCACCACAGTTTGGATCTCGCACGGCAAGTCGAACCGATAGTTGCCGTCGACCAGGGCGAACATCGGCCGCACCGCCAGTCCCTCGACCGCACGGCGCATGGCCAACCCAGCTGCGTGCAGGATGTTCAGGCTCGCGATCTCTTCGACGCTGGCGAAGCCGACGCACCAGGCCACCGCCATGGCCTTGATCTCCAGCTCCAGAGCCTCGCGGGTCTTGGCCGACAGTTTCTTAGAGTCGTTAAGCCCCTTGGGGACCTTTCTCGGATTGAGGATGACCGCCGCGGCGCTGACCGGCCCGGCCCAGGGTCCGCGCCCGGCCTCGTCTACCCCACAGATCGGACCACCCAAGAAAGCCTTTTCCAGGAGCATGGTCGGGCCACCCGCCACGCTCAGCTTCCCAACTTGCGGATCGGACCATGCCTAAAGCACGCGGTCTGGTGGTCGTTGACCATCCCGACGGCTTGCATCCAAGCATAGACGATCACCGGGCCGACGAACTTGAAGCCCTTGGCCTTCAGCGCCTTCGCGACCTCTTCGGCGAGTGGGGTCGTGGCGGGGACGCCGCCATCTACGGTCCAGGCGTTCTGTATGGGCTTGCCGCCGGTGAAGCTCCAGCAGAAGGCCGAGAAGTCCTCGCCCGCCTCGCGCATCGACAGGTAGATATTCGCCCCCGAGATCGCAGCGGCGATCTTAGCGTTGGAGCGGATGATGCCGGCATTCGCCATCAGTCGGCCTCGATCCGCCTCGCAGTAGCGCGCCACCTTCTCCGGGTCGAAGTTGTCAAAAGCGGCGCGGAAAGCCTCGCGTTTGCGAAGGATTGTGATCCAGGCCAGGCCCGCCTGGAAACCGTCGAGCACCAACTTTTCCCAAAGGGCGCGAGAGTCGTACTCCGGCACGCCCCATTCCGTGTCGTGATAGGCCTCATAGAGCGGGTCGCCGGCCATACCGCGCCAGCTGCATCGGACGATCTCGGTGGTCATAACCGCTACCTTTGGCTAAGCCGGCCCGGCGCTGCAAGCGGAGTTCGGACATGGCATTCGAAGGCTTTCAGTTGTCGCAGATCGATGTCGGCGAGGTGAGCCTTCGCGTGCGCCACGGCGGTTCTGGCTCACCGCTCCTACTTCTCCACGGCCATCCCGAAACCCCCATGATGTGGGGTAAGATCGCGGGCGACTTGGCCCACGACTTTACCGTCATCGCGCCAGACCTGCGCGGCTATGGCGGTAGCACGCTTCCGCCCGCCAGCGACGACCACGAGGCCTCGTCGAAGCGCGCGATGGCCCGCGACGCCGTCGCGTTGATGAAGCATTTCGGGTTCGAGAGTTTTGACCTCGTCGGCCACGACCGCGGCGGACGGGTCAGCTACCGCCTCGCGCTGGATCATCCGGCCGCCGTGCGGCGCGTATCGATCCTCGACATCATCCCGACAGGGGAGGTCTGGGCTCGCCTCGATCATCGGTTCGCGCTCGGCTACTGGCATTGGTCCTTCCTGGCCCAGCCTTACCCAGTGCCGGAACGGCTGATCGCCCATGACCCGGAATACTTCCTATTCAAGGCCCAGTTCCACGGCCGGATACCCGAGTTCCTAGATCCCGAGGCCTATGCCGACTACGCCGCGTGGGGAAAGACGCCCGAGGTGATCCACGGGATGTGCGAATGCTACCGCGCCGGCGCCGGCTTCGACCGCGAGCTCGACTGGGCAGACAAGAAGGCCGGGCGCAAGATCGCCTGCCCCGTCCAGGTGCTATGGGGCGCCAAGGGTGCGATCCAGGCCTGGTACGATCCCATGGCAATCTGGGCTGAATGGGCGAGCGACCTGCGTGGCCAGGCCATCGATAGCGGCCACTTCATCGCCGAGGAGCGGCCAGCCGAAACGCTGGCGGCGCTGCGCACGTTTTTCCTCGAAGGGCGCTGAGGCGGCCGCCCACCAGACGGTGCTCAATGTGGACGCATCGGCGTAACAGTGTTACATATAACCATGAGGGGAGAACCGGTTCAGGAGGAGCCCATGCACAGTCACGTCATCGCCTTTGCTCTGTTCGCCGCCAGCCTCGCTGCCGCGCCGCCAGCGGTTTTCGCTGCTGAGGCCAATCAAACCCACGCGGGAGCGGCGCCCGCCAAGGGCGCGAAATCAGCAGACGCCAAGCTGATCGCAAGCGCCATGTCGGCGGCGCCTGCAGCCATCTCCCGGCACGCTTCAATCGTCACCATGGCTGCCGATGGCTCGATGAAGACCCTGCGCAAGGGAACGAACGGCTTCACCTGTATGCCTGATGATCCATCGACTCCTGGGCCTGACCCGATGTGCGGCGACCAGAACGCCATTGAGTGGGTGATGGCTTGGGCCGGACACAAGCCTCCGCAGCACAAAGTGGGGCTAATCTACATGCTGGCCGGCGGCACAGACTTCAGCAACGCCGACCCCTTCGCCACAAAGCCGATGGCGGGCAACCATTGGATCAAAACCGGCCCGCACGTGATGATCGTCGGTGACCCGGACATGTTGAAGAACTATCCAACCTCGCCGGACCCCGACACCTCGCAGCCCTATGTGATGTGGGCGGGCACGCCCTATGCTCACCTGATGGCGCCGGTGCGTTAGGCGGCGCCTTCATCGATCGCCTGATCAAACCAGCAAGGTCGCTCGACGGTGACCGGCCGTCCTTCGACGGTAAGGCCTCCGCCTGCGGCGCGATCCAGGCGTAGGAGCGCGATGGCGCGGCCTTCGCCGGCGGACGTGATCACCCCTGCCCGCAGGTCACCAGCCATCACCTCAGCGCCTGGGGCGGGCGACGGTCCGCCGAAGGCGATCGGCAGCATTCGGCTTTTGATCTGGCCGCGGCGCTTCATCCGCGAGGTGGTTTCCTGGCCGACAAAACAGCCCTTCTTGAAGTCGATGCCGTTCAACAGGTCAAAGTTAGCCTCGATGGGATAGGTCTTGTCGGACCCCCAATCGACGGAACCGGGCACGCCGAGGCGGAGCTTCTGGGCCTCACGCGCTTCTTCGTCGGCCAAGGTTGCGCTCTTGGGCGGCGAGGCCCCATAGCCGCGCCAGCCGAGGGCGGGTAGCCGCGGATCCCTTACAAACCCGATCATCCCATCGAAGGCGGGCTCCCATTCTGATTCCGGAACGTGGGGAGGGCTGCTCAAATCCACGCCTTCGCGGGGAAAATAGACGATGGAGACGGGAAGACTATTGGCCGCCAGGTCAACCTTTGCCCGCAGGCGGTACATCGTCAGGCGCAGAAGGATCGCGTCGCGATGCTCGGCCAGGACATCCAGCCAACAGCCATCGTCTCGTCCGACCACGAACAGATCGTAAAGCAGACGCCCTTGCGGTGTCAGGAGCGCGCCAAACCGGGCCTCACCGACCACCATGGTTTCCACGTCTTGGGTGATCAGGCCCTGGAGGAAATCCCGCCAATCGGGTCCAGACACCCCGATCAGGGCGCGGCTCGGCAGGGGTGCAAATGTCAGGGCTTCACTCATCTGTCGCAATTTGGGGCTTCGAGCGGTTGGGCGCTAGCGCTACCCATCCTATACAGGCGCGATGTCCCGCGGCGGTTTCCCAATCCTGTTCGTCACTTCCAACCGCATCGGCGATGCGGTGTTGTCCTCGGGATTGATCAAAAGACTGTCGGACGAAATCCCCAACGCACGCTTCACGGTCGTCGCAGGCCCGGTCGCAGCCCCCCTGTTCGAGGAAATCCCGACCCTCGATCGGATCATCACGCTCACCAAGACCAAGAACCACGGCCACTGGTTCGAGCTCTGGCACGAGGTGCGCAGCACGCGCTGGGGCCTGGTGGTCGACCTGCGCGGCTCGGGCCTTTCCCGCGTTATTTCGACGAAGCGGCGCGCGATCTGGCGCAAGGCGTCCGGGCCACCGGTGCACAAGGTTCTCGAGGCGGCCCGGGTCCTGAAGATCGAGGACGAGCCAGCGGCGCCCTACATCTTCACGTCTCCGGAGACTGAGGCGCGAGCCGAAGAACTGACCGCCGGCTTCGGTCCAATCCTGGCGCTTGCGCCGGCCGCTAACTGGCTGGGAAAGACCTGGCCCCTAGAGCGGTTCAGCCGAACCGCCATGCGCCTCCTGGACGCTGAGGGCCCCATGAAAGGCGGCCGGTTGATGGTTCTGGGCGGGCCTGAGGACCACAAGCTCGCGAAGGGCCTTCGCGACGTGGTCATGCGCAACCAGTTCATCGACCTGACCGAGGACACCGACTTGCTCACCGCCTTCGCCTGCCTGAAACGAGCAAGGCTCTTCATCGGCAATGACTCCGGAGCCATGCACCTGGCGGCAGCGGCCGGAGCGCCAACGCTGGGTTTGTTCGGTCCCTCGGACGAGCAACTCTATGGCCCGTGGGGTGCGAACACCCTTGTGGCGCGCGGGCCGCGCACCTTTGAGCAGATCCGCGCGGTAGACCCGGGCTTTGGCCAAGCGCTCTGTCACATGATGGACTTGACCGTTGAGACGGTTGCCACCGCTGCGGAAGACCTGCTGGCTACCACAGATGGGGTCCGAACCCTTCCAATCGTAGAGACACAGAATGGCTGAAACTTACGACCTGATCGTGCGCGGCGGCGAGGTGGTGAACCACGCGGGCCGCGGCTTAGCCGACATCGGCGTGCGGCATGGCAAGATCGCGGCGGTCGGCGACCTCCGTCAGGCCTCGGCAGGCGAGACATTCGACGCCAAGGGCTTGACCGTCATGCCAGGCGTCATCGACACCCAGGTGCACTTCCGTGAACCCGGCCTGGAATGGAAGGAAGACCTGGAGAGCGGATCCCGCGCGGCCGTGCTTGGCGGCGTCGTCGCTGTGTTCGAGATGCCGAACACGGAGCCCACGACTACCGACCCCGACGCGCTGGCCGACAAGCTCGCCCGCGCCAAAGGCCGGATGCACTGCGACCACGCCTTCTACGTCGGCGGCACGCACGAGAACGCCCGCTGGCTCGGCGAACTGGAGCGGCTACCGGGCTGCTGCGGGATCAAGGTGTTCATGGGCGCATCCACCGGCACCCTGCTGGTGCAGGACGACGAGGGCATCGAACAGGTGCTGCGCCACGTGAACCGCCGCGCGGCCTTCCACTCCGAGGACGAGTACCGCCTGGCCGACCGCCGCCCGTTGGCGCGAACGGGTGACTGGACCAGTCACTATGAGGTCCGCGACGCCCAATCGGCGATCCAGTCCACAGAGAGGTTGGTGCGGATCGCCACCAAGCTTGGAAAGCGCATCCATGTGTTGCACGTCACCACAGCCCAGGAGGTCGCCTACCTTGCCGCGCACAAGGATGTGGCTAGCGTCGAGTTCACCCCGCAGCACCTGACCCTAGCCGGCCCGGAGGACTACGAGCGCCTGAAGGGCTATGCCCAGATGAACCCGCCGGTCCGCACGGCCGAGCATCGAACCGCTTTGTGGGCGGGCCTCGCGAGCGGGGTTGCCGACGTGCTGGGCTCCGACCACGCGCCGCACACCTCCGAGGAGAAGGCCCGGCCCTATCCGGCCTCGCCGTCGGGCATGCCGGGCGTACAGACCCTGCTGCCGGTGATGCTGACGCATGTGGCAGAAGGCCGACTGACGCTTGAGCGCCTTGTCGACCTGACCAGTCATGGCGCGAACCGCCTCTTCGGCCTCGCCGACAAGGGCCGCATCGCCGAGGGGTATGACGCCGACCTGACCATCGTCGACCTCAAGGCGCGCCGCACGATCCGGCACGATATGATGGCCAGCCGCGTCGGCTGGACCCCCTTCGACGGCATGGAAGCCAAGGGCTGGCCCATGGCGACGATCATCCGCGGAACGGTCGTGATGCGTGACGACGAGGTGACCGCCCCGCACCTGGGCGAACCGGTGCGGTTCAACGAGACGCTGGTGGCTTAGGCAACTAGCCCGGCGGCCAAGGCAGCCGCGAACTCGCTACCCACCGGTGAGGCCCAAAGAGTGTGCTTTGTCAGCACACGGGCCTTGTCGGCGTCGGTCAAGGTTCTCATGGACGACATGCCGCTCGTCACCGAGGAGATCGTTGGCACCCCAAACGAGCGCGCCAGCACCGCGCCGTGGCGGTCGACCAGCAGGTTGCACGGCAGACTGACGCCACTGGCTTGCTTGGTGATCTCGCGCGTCTGAGCGTCGTAATCATGGCTCGCCAGGGCGCTGATAATCTTGCTCCCGCCGCTAGGCTCCACGAACAGCGTCGTGTCGCCCGCGCCGTGCTGGTTGAGCACGGCTTGGGCTCCCGCCAGGTCCAGTTTCTTGTCGCTTTGCGTGAGCACGAAGATCACCCCGAAGCTCGGGCCGCCATGGGTTCGGTTGATCGCCGCCAAGTCGGTCGCCTCCGCCAAGCAGGGCGTGCACCATCCAGCCCAGAGACTGACGATGTAGGTGCAGCCGCGAAGCTGTGAGAGCTTCTGCGGACCGTGCTCGCTGAGCAGCGGCGTATCCGGCAGGACCAGAGCGGCGGAAGGCGCCTTGAAGCTGGTGGCCAGCGCATTTCGGGACATCGGGCCAGAGACGAAGAGTGGAGCGTCCGTCGCGGCTTTCGCGCTCGCGCCAACTAGCGCCGCGGCTGCTCCAATAAAGACGCTGCGGCGATCAGCCATCGACGTCTCTCCTCGGGGAAGACTTTTCTCTAGCATTACAGTTGCAGTCCACTCTTGATGTGAGCCCGTCGAGCTACAGCTTGATGAGCTCTTCGCCATAGAGACCAGGCGATGACCTCGGCTGGCTCGATCTTC
>JAYUBY010000026.1:0-3227 GCA_043740635.1 Alphaproteobacteria bacterium | reverse complement strand
TCGTCGAACAGCCCGCGTTTCGAGGTGAACACCAACACGGGCGAACGGGCAGGCGAGCACAAGCTTGCGCCCCGCGTTGCGACCAACAGCGTCTACATGGACGCAACCCATCCCTCGGCGCTGGTCTTGCCGGTCGTCTATCCCGTCGCGAGGTAATTCGCCGTCTAGAGCCTGTCGTCGGGATTGGGCACGGCAGTTGGGCCTGACCCGTTTGCCGCGTCCTGCCTGGCGCGCCAGTCTTGGTACCGTTCGTGAAAGTCATCCCGGCGTTCGATCCGGAACCGGTAGTACTCGTCGTCGTAGAGTTCCTTCTGGTGGCGGCGCCAGTCGGCATAGTCATGGTCATGGTGCTGCATCTGCTGGTCGCGCCAGTGCAAGTAGTCCGGATCGAGGTCGTAGCTCGCCTCGGGCTGGACTTGACGGGCCTGTCCAAGCGCGAAGAAGCCAAACCGGCTGCCGTCGATCGGATAGCCTGACCCCTTGTGCTCCCGATCATAGCGGTCGAGTTCGTCGTTCAGATGTGCGTCATCGGCCTCGAACCTGGCCTCTCTGAAGGACCGGGTTTCCGGTCCGTCACGCAGCGAACTTGCATGCTCGTCGCGAGTGCGGCGGTCAGCGCCTCCACCATGGGCTGGGCCGGCGAGATGCCGGTTGCTGTCGCGGTCGGGCATGATCGTGATCCTTTGGTTGGCGCCCATTTGAATACTAACGGCCAAGGTCAAGCTGCCGTTCCGGCACTATCTTGCTCCCTATCGCCAAATTTTCGAACCTTGTTCGGCGTGTCCCGTTGCGTTGGGGCGCCGAGTGCTTAGGTCTGGGTTCGGCGGGTAGAGTCGCGGCCGTGAGAGGCCGCGGAGAGGAGCATATGAGCCAGTCTGATGATCCGCGGGCGATCCGCCAGGCGAAGGCCGGCGCTCGCAATTCGACGCACGGATCGAGCGCCGTCCACCGCTACCGCGCCGTGCGGCATTCAACGGAGGCCCTGACGCGCTCGCTTACGGCCGAGGATCAACTTGCGCAATCTATGCCGGATGCAAGCCCCACCAAGTGGCACCTGGCGCACACCACTTGGTTCTGGGAGACCTTCCTGCTGATCCCGAGTCTTGCGGGCTACAAGTCCTTCGACCCGCGGTTCCACTACATTTTCAACTCTTACTACGAGGCTTTGGGCCCACGACAGCCGCGCCCAGAGCGGGGCCTTTTGACCCGCCCGTCGCTAGACGATGTGATCGCCTATCGGAGCCACGTGGACCAAGCGATGGGCGTGCTGCTTTCGGACGGGGCTCGACTTGGGGAACTCAACGAGTTGGTCGACCTTGGCCTCGCCCATGAGGAGCAGCATCAGGAGTTGATCCTGATGGATATCCTGCATCTCTTCGCCCAGTCGCCGTTGCAGCCCGCCTTTGCGCCACCCCGGCCGCGTGACCCTGTCGATAGCCATGCGACTGAACAGCTGCAGTTCGTGGGCTTTCAGGGCGGACTGGTGGAGGTCGGCCACGCCGGTGGCGGTTTCGCATTTGACAACGAGAGCCCGCGGCACAAGGCGTGGCTGGAGCCTTTCGAGCTCGCCGACCGGCTGGTGACGAACGCCGAGTGGCTCGCCTTCATTGCGGACGGTGGCTACCAACGTCCCGAGCTGTGGCTCTCCGAGGGCTGGGCGCGCGTCCGCGCCGAAGGTTGGGAGGCCCCGCTCTACTGGCAGACAAGCCTCGGCAAAGAAGGCATCGGCTGGAGCGCCATGACGTTACATGGACTGCGCGCACTTGAGCTGACCGCGCCAGTCAGCCACGTCAGTTTCTACGAGGCCGAGGCCTATGCTTCCTGGGCCGGCGCGCGCCTGCCAACCGAAGCCGAGTGGGAACATGCTTCCCAAGATCTTCCGATCGTAGGCAATTTTCTGGGGTCCGGTCGCTTGTCCCCAATGGCGCCGCCGCCGGGCGCGGGCTTGCGCCAGATGTTCGGCGATCTCTGGGAATGGACCCGCAGTAGCTATTCGCCATATCCGGGCTTCACGCTGGCTGCCGGTGCAGTGGGCGAGTACAATGGTAAGTTCATGGCCGGACAAATGGTGCTGCGAGGCGGAGCCTGTGTAACGCCGCCCGGTCACACAAGGGCCAGCTACCGTAACTTCTTCTATCCGCAACAGCGGTGGATGTTCTGCGGCGTTCGCCTGGCCCGGGATATTGCTCAGGATGACCCGGCGCATGTCACGCGCGAGTTCGAGGCCGACGTCCTGACAGGCCTCGCCAAGCCGCAGAAATTCGTGCCGCCGAAATATTTCTACGATGCCGAGGGTTCGCGCCTGTTCGAGGCAATCACTGCGCTGGCGGAATACTATCCGACGCGCACCGAAGTCGCGCTCTTGCGTGCAATCGCACCGGAGATCGCCCGGCTGATCTCGCCGGGCGCTGCGCTCGTGGAGTTTGGAAGCGGCGCCAGCGTCAAAACGCGAATCTTGCTCGATGCCGCTCCGCAGATCGGCGTCTACGCACCTATAGACATCAGCCTCGCGGCGCTCGACGACGCGGCGATCGCGATCAGGCGCGACTATCCGAAGCTTCCGGTCGCGCCTCTGCTGGAGGACTTCACCCGCGCCATCGTCCTGCCGCCGGCCGCCCAGGGTCGACCGGTCACGGGCTTCTTCCCAGGCTCCACCATCGGTAACTTCACGCCGCCGGAGGCCGAGGCTTTCCTGGCTAGTGCGCGAGCCTTGCTAGGTGTCGGCTCACGCTTCTTGGTAGGAATCGACGTGGTGAAGGCCGAGGCTAAGTTGGTTGCAGCCTACGACGATGCTCTTGGCGTCACCGCGGCGTTCAACAAGAATCTGCTGGCCCGCATCAACCGAGAATTAGGCGGCGATTTCGATCTGGACGCCTTCGCGCACCGCGTCATTTGGAACGCCGAGGCGAGCCGTATCGAGATGCACCTGGAAAGCCTGAAGGCTCAAAAGGTGAAGGTAGCGGGCCGATCTTTCGGCTTTGCGCAGGGCGAGACCCTGCACACCGAGAACTCCTACAAGTTTACGGTCGAAGAGTTCGCGGCGCTCGCGGCCGGGGCCGGGTGGACGCTGGAGGCCAGCTGGCTCAGCGACGATCCTGCTTTCGCGGTCGTATCGCTTATGGCCTAGCTACAGTTGCAGTCCACTCTTGATGTGAGCCCGTCGAGCTACAGCTTGATGAGCTCTTCGCCATAGAGACCAGGCGATGACCTCGGCTGGCTCGATCTTC
>JAYUBY010000025.1:0-1936 GCA_043740635.1 Alphaproteobacteria bacterium | reverse complement strand
GTGCATCGCCGCTGCCGGCCGATCCAAACCCGCGCTCGGTGACACCGATGACGCCTCGCGCAATCCAGATCGGGCTTCGCGCGCACTTTTGAGGTGCGCGGCTCGCCTGAATGCCCGCAATGGGTCGAGGCTGTCATTGTCTCCGCGCCGGGAACGCGACGTTCAGGCACGCGGCCGAGAAGCGGACGCCCGCAACGCCGGTTCGGGGTGGAAAGCCGCCAAGGGAACCCGGAACTTGCCGCTATCCGGGCCCTTAGGCGCGCCGACGGGCGAGGTGAAGGCTGGCAAGCAGGGCTCCGGCGCCTGCAGGGCCCACTGCCGACACGTCGCGCAGGTTGAAATCGCCGACCATGGTTAGCAGAAGCCAGGTGATCGCCAAGTTCGCGAACGCCCAGACCACGTTGATGCGCGGAGACGATAACCCTCTTCCCGGCGGAGTCGCGAAAGGGGTGCGAAACGACTGCCCCATCACGCCCGCGACGAGGTGTGGGACGGCGTTGGCGAAGATTGCGCCCCCTACCAGCCAGGCAAGGCGGTGCAGCCAGATCATGCGCCTCGCCCCCCTTCGACCGTGTGCATCTCCATGGCCGCCCGCAAACTATCCGCCCTCGACCGTAACCGGACTTTCCGAAGGCCCGCAAGGGGTCGATCATTGCCCTTTGGTCCCCTCCCGACAGCGGACGCTGCGGCAAAATCCTTCAAAGGACGGCGTGCGGGCCGAAGCACCGAACCGCTCAGGCTTGCCCGTTGGTCCTGATTGTTCGAACGGTAGCGGGCCGCCTGGCCAGGGGTCCGGTCTACTCGGCGGCGTCGCTGGTGTCCGCGGCCTTGGCGGCCTTGCCCACCGCGCCGCTGGGCTGTTTGTCGGTCGAAAGGGTGATCGGTCCGAAGTAGCCGAAGTCGTCGCGGCAGGTGGCGATGGCCAGGCCGACGTCGCGATAAATCTTGGGGTCGGCGGACTTGTAGATGTTGAGCCGGTATTCACCGGAACGGCTAGCCAGGCGCGCCCACACCGTCCAGCCGCCATCCTCGGCCTCGATCAGCCGAACCTCTTTCAGCGACCCGCCGCGCTTGAGATAGTTGGTGAGGTTGCGCACCCGAATGGCGGCGTCGGTGTGGGAGCCCATGATCCACGCCTCGTCGCTGGATGCATGCGGATCGCCGGTTGCGGGCTCGCTGGCCAAATGCCTTCTCCCCTGTCCCGCTCAAGCCGTGAGGTGACACTGAAGCGGAATAAACATGCGGCTCTGCTTATCACTGATCGCTAGGAAATCGCTGAGCTTTTACCGGCCTGGAGCGTTTGAACGCCAGGGTTGAAGCATCCGGAAAACGCACCCGTTTTGGCGCCGGACCGCACCACGGTGAGCGTCTGTCGCCATGGAGGGGGGAGCGCCCTCCCCCTGAGCTGAAGCCCCTTGGTCTCCATCTACCCCCTTCACTCATGTCCATTTGTCAAGCTGGGAGGCACGATGAAGCGCCCGGCCGATGGGCCGAGCGCTGTCGTTGGAGTCCATGCGCAGGGTCGGAGGCGGGGCTCAAGACGACGGTAGATCAGACACTCATGCGCGGGTTGGCTACCGCAGGACCGCGGTGTTCGTCTCGGAGCTTGCTCTGTCAGCGGGCGGGCGTCGGTTCGATGACCGGCCACACGAAGGGGTCGAGAGATCTCCTTACCGGCCCCGCCCCCGATACTGCGTATGGACGCGTGTTGTGACGTGCCTCCTTCTATCGATCCAAGCTTGCCAGGATCAGGCGGCGGCCGGCGCGGCGACGCGCTGGCCTATGGCCCAGATGAAGCCCACCAGCTCGCGTGCGATGGCGGTGATCACCACATTCTTCGGCTTGCCCGTCGCCGCCAGCCGGCGATAGCGATCGTGCAGCCGCAGCTGCGCCTTCCAGGCGATCCTCACGATCTCCAGTTCGACGCCCTCCTGCC
>JAYUBY010000024.1:0-7630 GCA_043740635.1 Alphaproteobacteria bacterium | reverse complement strand
GGGCCAACCTGCACCAGAGCCTTGGCGCGGCGGCTGTAGATTTCACGACCCGGCTGGTCCTCGGTCTTGCTGCGGGCGCGCAAATCTATGGCGGGGGTCAGGCCTTCCTGCTTGATGTAGTCGTTGAAGCGGATGCTTGGCAGGACACTCTCCGCGTAGCCTGTCTGCAGGACGAGCACGTGCGTCCCCTGGCCGCCGAATGCCAACATGTGGTCGTGGTTCATGTCGCCAGTCTCAAGCTCGCGCAAGTGGTCGGTGACGACGCCGCCGGGGCCTACGTCATTGAAGCGCAGAACGCGATCGACCTCGGCGTTCCAGCGCTGCCGAAACTCGCCATGTCCGACCGTCAGAGTGGTCATCACGGCGCTGTTCGCCGGAATCCAGAATTTGAACGGCTGGACCCAAAAGTCGTGCGCGGCGGCTGAGAGGCCCAGGAGCAGGGCGGCGAGGCCGGCGCCGGCGGCTAGCGCCATACGGATAGCAAAGTGGCGCATGGTCACTCCATGTGGTCCCCGACGTAGCCCGGCGTCGGCGTAAGGGTCGGAAGGGCGGCGGCGAGAACCGAGACTGCCACGAGCCAGCTCGCGACGACCTTGATCGCGACGCCGAGCCGGCGAGTGATCAGCCAGCTCGCCGGCACGCAAATCAACACCCAAGGCAACGCCTTCAGCAGATCGATCGGTACGCCGGCGGCGGCGATCACACCGCCGGCCCAAAGGCCTGCGTTTGCGGCGATAGGCAAGGTCGCGACCAGCGTCATCGGTTTGCGCAGGTGAACCAGCAGAGCGGTTAGGATAACGCTTATCCAACAGCCGTAGAAGATTGCGTCGGTCCAGCGTGACGGGGTCTTCAGCATACTGACGGCTGCGGCCACGACGATGAAGGCCACCACGCTGGACGGGATCGTCCTGCGGGGTGCGAACGCCAAGGCGAAGCCGAGGGCTGTCGACATCAAGGCCGGCGGAAGAGCGCCGCCTCTCATCGGATCAAGGCTTTGTAGAGGAACCAGACACCGCACAAAGCGACGAAACCCCCGCTGCTGCGCGTGACCACGATGCCGTTAGGCCTCTCGTTCAGCAGGCCGATGCCGATCCCGGCGACGTGCAGCATCCCTGTGGCGAGGACGAAGCCGACGCTATAACCGATCGGGTCAGCTGCCGAGGGCAGTTCCTTACCGTGCGCATACCCGTGGAACAGCGCGAATACGCCGACGATGATGCAAGCCAGCCAAACCGGTGCGCGATAGGCGAGGGCGATCACGCCGCCCATCACCAATACGGAGATCGCGATGCCGATCTCCACCGGTGGGAACGTGATGTTGGCCATTCCCAGCGCGCCACCCAAGGCCATGACAGTCGGGAAGATTACGGGCAGGGCGACAATCAGCGGCCGGCCAAGGAACGCCCCCCAGATTCCGACGCAGACCATGGCCAGCATGTGATCGAAACCGGTGAGCGGATGCAGGAAGCCGGACTTGAAGCCGCCGGGCAGGCCGGTGCCGGTGTGGGCCTGCGCGGAGCTGGTGATCAGCCAGGCTGCGGTGAAGACCATGACGGACAACAGGGTGGAGTGCGGCCTTTTCAAGCTGCTCCCGCCTTCTGCTGGAAAACGATCTCGGAAATCATCCGACGCCCATCTCGCCGCGAGAGCTGCACGAAGACCTCGACGATGCCCCGCACATAGTCGGCGATCTCTGCGCGCCCGAGGTTCAGGCCCGCCTGCAGGACCAGCAGGGAGAGTTGGTCGACCGCGCCTCGCGGACTGTCAGCGTGCAGGGTGGTGATCGAGCCTGGGTGCCCGGTGTTGATGGCGCGCAGGAAGTCGGTGGCTTCACGTCCACGCAATTCGCCAAGGATGATCCGGTCGGGGCGCATGCGGAGCGAGGCCTGCACTAGGTCCTCGGCGGTGACGCGAGTCTCTCCGTTTTCACCGCGCACAGCAATCAGACCGATGGCGTTGGGATGGTCGAGTTGCACCTCGGCTGCGTCCTCTATGAGGATCAGCCGCTCCTCGCGGGGAATTTCCTTGAGTAGCGCATTCAGAAAGGTGGTCTTGCCGGTGGAGGTTCCGCCCGCGACAATGATGTTCTTTCGCCCCCGAACGGCCTGGCGCAGGAACTCTGCAGTCTGACCACCGTCCAGCAAACTGCGTAGTTCGGCGTTGAGGGCTTCGGCGTCGGATTTGCCATCGGTGCGCGTGCCGGCGAAGGCGCTCGAACGCTCGTAGTCATCGAGGCTAAGATCGGCGACCACGTGTTTTCGGACCGCGATGGCGAGCGGTCCGCGGGTTGCGGGAGGGGCGATGATCTGTACGCGCTCGCCATCGGGCAGGGTTGCAGCCAGCAAAGGATGCTCGCGGTTGACGCCCTGGTTAGAGAGGCTGGCGATTTGACGGGCGAGCCGCCAGAGTGTCGTCTCGTCCAGCTGCGGCGCGGAATGGCGTTCGATCTTGCCGGTCACCGTCTCGATCCAGGCTTCGCCGGGAGTGTTGATGAAGATGTCTGTGACGTCTGGTCGCTCCAGAAGGAACGCCAACGGTCCAAGATAGGTGCGCAGGTAGACGGCTGCCTCGGCGCTCATCGGATCGGCTCAAGGCCCGAGAAGTCCAAGTCGCGGGCCACGAAGATGTTGATTGCTTCGCCTTGGGCGACCTTGATGGTCGGCGGAATACCATCGCCCTGGATGGCGGACGTGGCGAGGCCGGTCGCCGCGCTCGGCGAGCCGATACTGATCTGGGTCGAGGGCGTGCGCCCGATTGCGGCTACGCCGGCGTTGAGCACGGACAACAGAATTGAACCGGAGAAGCGGCGAAAGAAGTGGCGGTCTACCTCACCGTCGAGGCCGCCGCGACCGAGCTCGTCAGTCCCGGGCGAGCCGATCTGGATCGAGACGCCGTCGGGGCGGATGACGCGGGTCCAGATGATGAAAGCGCGCGATTGACCCAGCGCGACCGCGCTTTTGTACTGGCCTATCAGCCGGCTGCCCTTCGGGATCAGGACGGCCTTGCCATCGAAGCTCAGGACGTCGCGGCTGACCACGGCGCGGGTGAAGCCCGGCAGGTCGGAGTTAATCGCAGTCTCTAGGACGCCTGGAATGATTGTCCCCTGAGGTGCGGTCGCATGAGGATTGCGCATAGGCACTGCGCGGGAACGTTCCGGCTCCTCATCCCCGACCCGCTTGGCGAACTGCTCACTGTCGCTGAGTTGCGGCCGCGAACCGGCAGGCGCGGCAGCGCCGTTGTTTGAGGCCGCGCCCAGTGCCGGCGCTGGGCCAGCCTGCGCCAGCACCATGTCTCGTGGCGCGCCGCCGAAATCGACGACGACAGCGGGGGCGTGCAGACGCTGCGCGGAGTCCGGCGCGGTCGGCGGCGGCGGATTTGCGCCAGAGGTCAGGGCCGACGCAGGTGGCGCGACGATGGCGGTCGGCGGCGGCGCGATCACGGTCGTCGGCAGGCCGCTAAAGGCCGCCGGGCTCGGCGCGGAGACAAGCGTGGGTGTAAGCTCCAGCGGGGGTGGCGCGGCAGAAGCCTGCTGTGCGCTCTGGATTGCAGCGGGCGGATCTGTATCTTCGGTGCGTTCGACGCGTCGGTGGTTCAGGACCAGAAAAAGGGTTAGGGCGGCCACGGCGAAGCCCGCGGTGGCGATCAAGGGGCCGCGGCTGCCGGTCGCGCGTCCGACTAGCGGCTCGGCGTCCTCACGGGTCAGTACGCTGTCGTCGTCAGCGGGTTCGAAATCGTTGGCGGCGAGGTTGTTCGTTTCGGTCATTTCGCACCGCTCCTCGGCATGGCGGCGGGTGGGACGAAACCTTGGTTGATCACCGTGGCGACCTGCTTGCCATTGCGCAGGATGAAACGCGGCGAGACCTGCTCGACGACGGTGTAGTCGCCACGGACGCCGTAGTTCACCAAGCTCTCCTTGCCCTCTGCGCTGACGGCGAAGATTGCCGGGACGGATGCCTGCGGCGCCCACGCGAAATAGGTCATCCGGCCGTCGTCGAAGATTCGCGCCGGGGTGTTTTCCGGAGCGCCGGTGACGACGTAGGCACGATTGCGCTCTTCCGGCGGCGGGTCGGGCGTAGGCGGCAGCGAGGCGGCGATCGCCGCGGCGGGATAGATAAACCGTACGATGTAGGGCGTCACCACGGCCGAAGCTCTCTTCGCGACCGCCTTGGGCAGGACATGCAGTTCGAAGGCGTAGCGACGTTGGGTCGTCACCACGTTCATGTTTGTCGCCGCGTTGCGCTCCAGTGGCTTGAGAAACAACAGATTGGCGTTCTTGTTGGGCGTCACCTGCCAGCCGAGGGAGTCGCCGATCGAAACGCTTTGCAGCTGCTCGTCCGGCGCGAACTCGAGCATCAGCTGATAGCCGAGCACGCCCTGCAGAAGGACCACATGATCGGGGTCATAGGCGACGCTCTGGATATGTGGGTCGCCATAGCCGGGACGAGGCGCCTCGGCGGCGGCGGCCATTAAGGGCGCGGCGGCCAACAGAAGGGCGACCAACGTGACACGCACTAGCGGGCGCCCTGGAACGCGGCGGTCGAGCCGATCATCTCGGAATCGCGGCGATAGCTTGTCGCCTGGAAGCCCAGGGGATTGAGGAAGCGATCGCCCATCTTCATCGGCGCGCCGGTGTAACGGAAGCCGATGACGGCGGCGTAAGGCTGCCGATCGCCGGCGGCCGAGCCGTAGTCCCGATGTTCCACGTCAAAGCGCACAAGGGCGGTGTTGCGCGACAGGAGCGACACGCTCTTGATCACCGGCTGCAACACCGTGGTGGTCGCATAGAGTTTCATCGGGCTCTGCGGGTTGGAGGGCGACATGGCGCGAAGGTACTGATCCCGGGCCGGCCCCGCCGACCACATGGCGACCTTGCGGTAGGTTGCCTGCAGGTCGCTGGCGTCATAGCCCTCGCGGGCCATGACGTACTGGGCGAGGAAGGCCTCTGTCACGGCGGTGTCCTGCGAGAGCTTGCCGGGGTTGAGGCCCGGGGCCGTCTCGATGTAGCCGGTCTGCCGATCGACGGTGATCGTGTAGGGCACGACCGTTTTGAGCGGCATCAGGGCGACGAGCGCGACGGCTTCCAGCACTGCGATGGCGCCCAGGCCCAGCGCGACAATCCAGGCGAGGCTGCGCGAGGCGCGAAGGGCCCCATGCACGTCTCCCGACCAAGAGGCGGCGTCAGCATAGTAGGCGGCGCGGTCGGCGGCTGGCGGCTTCTCAGGCTTCATCGATCCCTCCGCTGAATGCTGGCAGCGCGGCGCGGCTGCACGGCTCGGCGATATGACTGTCCGATGGGCGCAAAGGTCGGCGCGCTCGCTGAGCTGGTCTCTCGGGCCCGTGCGACGTTGAACCTTCGGCCGCCGCTCTCGGTCTGGGTGACCCGACTCTCGCGGCGGTCCATGGCGGTGGCTGCGGCGACAACCGAAGCGGCGCGCGGATCGGCCTGCAGGCTGGCGGGGGTTCGCGCGCCGAGGATCGTGGGGATTGAAGTTGGCAGCGCGTCGTTGCGAACGTCTCTGCGGATGTCCCCCGATAGACGAGGCAGCCGCAGGCTGAAGGCGATGACCGCGACCGCAACCGTCAGCGCGAGGCTGACTCCGGTGGAGATAAGCACCAGCAGGAAAATGGCGTTGGCAGGTGCAGGGTCTACTAGACCCTGGCTGCGCAGATCGGCTAGGCGGACGAGCTCAGGCCCGATCATGGTCAATTCGACAACGAGGCCAAGGACCGCCATTAGCGGCGTCAACGCAAACGCGATGGAAGCGCGTAGCCAGCCCTCAAATACGCCGCGTGTTGAATCGAACAACAGCATGGCGACGAACAACGGACCCAGGCCCAAAAGCAGACCCAGGACGATCTTGGCGGCAAGCACCGCACCCAGGCCGGTGAGCAGGATGAGCGTAGCCGATAGGGTCAAACCGAGGGCCGCGCCGGCGTTGCCGCCCTGAAGGGGCGAAGCGGTGCTGAGACTGTGTTTGGTAAAGTCACTCGCCGAGGCCTGGAGCTGGTCGTAGGCCACCTGAAGACCCGCGAAGGGATCGCCATGCAGCAGCGATCCCGGGGGCTGAATGGCGTCGAGCATGCTCGTCGCCAGTTGCTCAGGGCCGCCGAACAGGCTGTTGAAGACCACCTGTTGATAGGTCGGCCAGCTTGTCGTCAGAGCCAGCACTGCTCCAATCTTGAAAGCGCTGATGGTTAGGTCGCCGACCCGCAGGGGGGTGCGTCCGATCAGCAGGCGATATCCAATAAGGGCGATGTAGAGGGTGAGCAGCGCGGTCAGGATCGCCGCCATCGGCGAGTTGGCCAGAGCTAACGCGCCATAGCCTGCCTCCGAAATGGACCGGACATTGCAGTCCACCGAGGCCAGCAGTCCGTGTACTAGGCCGTCGTCGGCTTGCGGGGCGGCACAGGCAAAAGCCATCACGCGCGCTCCAGAAGACGCGGCAGCCAATCGGCCGGGTTCTCGCCAACGTCGCCGCGCAGGGTGTCCAGCAGCCGCACGGTGCGCTCGCGCCCGGAGAGGACGGTCAGCAGGTCGGGCTCGCCGGAAAGGTTCAACCGGGCGACCACACTGTCCGTGCCGTGCTTGATCAGGAAGCAGTGCGACGTGTCGGGCAGCGACCGGATCAAATCGAACTCGTGCTCGGTAAGACCGAAGCCCTCGCAGTAGTCGCGGGCCTGGGCCTTGGGATTGGCCATGAAAATCTGGGTGGCCGCCTGTTCGATGATCGCTGAGGCGATGCGGCTTTCGATGGCGTCCTGAGCGCTCTGGGTGGCGAAGCCGACCACACCGTTGCGCTTTCGGATGGTTTTCTCCCAGTCTTTGATCCGGGCCACGAAGACGTCATCATCCAGCGCCTTCCAACCCTCGTCGATGACGATCAGGGTGGGGTCGCCGTCGAGGCGCTGCTCGACCCGATGGAACAAGTACATCATCGCCGGCGTGCGCAGTTGCGGGTCGTCTAGGATCTGGGTCATGTCAAAGCCCAGAGTGCGCGCGTCGAGGTCGAGGGCGTCGTCGGCATTGTCGAACAGCCAGGCCCGCTCACCGTCGCCCCACCAGGGCCGCAAGCGCGCGGCGAGGTCGGCGGTGTCGGGCCGTCGGTCGCCCCTAAACAGTTCGGCGAAATAGCGAAGGCGGCGATAAGCCGGCTGCTGTGCGTAGTTAGCGTCGACCGCGTCCTTGATGCGGGCCAAATCCTCCGGGTCGAGCCTCTCGCCCGGCCGGGTGACGAGGCGCGCAGTCCAGTCGGCGAGGAAGCCGCGGTTAACGAGCGTGTCCTCAAGCTGGAGAGGGTTGAAGCCGGTGGGCTCGCCGCGCCGGATTGCCTCATACCGGCCGCCGATCGCGCGGAGGAATATCTCTGCGCCGCGGTCCTTGTCGAAGAAAATGGTGCGGGGGTCGAACTTGCGGGCCTGAGCCAGCAGGAAGCTTAGCACCACGGTCTTGCCGGATCCGGAAGGACCGATGAGCGTGAAGTTGCCAAGGTCGCCCTTGTGGAAATTGAAATGGTAGGGGCCGGCCGACGTTGTCTCAAGCACAGTGACGGCGGCGCCCCAGTGGTTGCCGCTCGCCTGGCCGACCGGGAAGTTGTGGCCCGAGGCGAAGCCCGCGAAATTGGCCGTCGAT
>JAYUBY010000023.1:0-4215 GCA_043740635.1 Alphaproteobacteria bacterium | reverse complement strand
AGGTATCATATGACTTACGCGCCAACCGTGGACACAGATGCAGTCTAACGACGATGCAGGGCACGACCGCGGTTTAGATGTCTAGAAGGGCGCCAACGGCCATGTCTGCCGGCGCCCAGTCGATGGCGCCGCCGGACGAAATTAAGGCGACGAGACGACCATGGGGAAACACTTGCATGTCATGAACGAAGCCGGGCTTGTTTTCCGCAAAGTCGCCAACACTAAAGGCGCGTTCGTCGTGAAAGGATCCTTCCAGGACGACGATCAACTCATCCCCAAGGTGCCCGTGGCGAGGTAGAGCGGTCTCGGCGAGTCCGCAGAAAACATAGGTGCGCCAACCGCAGTCCCGCGGCGCGTTCAGATGTGCAACCCAGGTGTGAGGGGCAAGGAGTATGGGGTTGGAAAGTCCGATCCGTCCGATCGCCTCGGGCAGCTGCACACCCTCGAAAAGAAACCCCGGCGTCGAACTGACCGATGGGGCGTCGATCTTGGTTAGCGCGTCCTGAAGCGCGCCAGGCCGTAGCGGCACGCCTGCAACCGATTGGAGAAGAAGACCTTCAGCTTCCTCGATTACGCCGACGGCAAGCCGGCACGTGGCGCAGGTTTCAAGATGCAGTCCTACCGCCAGCGATGGACCCAGCGGCAGTTCACCGGTTGCGTAGCCGGCAATGAGCTCTCGCGAAGGATGGTGGACCGGCAAAGCGAAGTGTCCAAGGCTAGGCAGAGTGTTCAGGCGAAAAGACTGTAGGTCCGCGTCCGGTACGCGCTCACTAGTTGCCCTCGAGTGCGTTTATTGCACCCGAAACGCAAGGGAAAGCGCTGCGCGCCTGAGGAACCAATTCACCTATCTCCCGCAACGGGAGAAGGCTAATTTTGAAGGACCTTGCGGACCTCGGCCAGTGGGTCATTCACAAGGCGGCTTTCCATATCGAACAACTTGGTCGTGCGGTTGGCCGCTTCGTAGGCTGGCCAGCCCGGCGAGCCCGACTTGGCGAAGGCCAGCCAGGCGTCTGACATTTGGTCCGCGAGGAGTTGCGGTTCCTCGCCGCGACCGACGAAGCTCCGGGCCTTCTCGACGTTGTCGAATACCAGCGGAATTTCCAGGGCGTGGGGGCAGCGAAGCCTGCCCTTTGCCACTGGCGTCTCCCAGGTCAGCATGTACATCCAGACCGGCGCGGACCGCTGCGCGGCCTTGCGCTCTGCGAGTTTCAGCGAACCACTCCACATGCCTGTGGTCGTGCCGACCGCGGCTGCGAGGTGGGTCGGATTGTAGTCGGGATAGGCCGCGCGAAGCGCCGCTATCAAAGGCCCGGCCTTGTCGCCGGCCAGGGTCTTGGCGTGCTTGGAGAGGTCTTCTTCCTCGAAGGCGCCGAACTTCGGATGACCGAGCATGAAGAGCGTCGACTCGTCCTTGTTGGTGCCGATTAGGAGAGGGATGTCGGCGTTCAACGGTGAGGCGTCGGGTTCGAACGGGTCGCGGGGAAGGGCGGTCCCGCCGACGACAGGCGTGTAGAGCCGGATGACCTCCCCTGGGATCTTCACACTGGCATGGGAGATCGCCTCGGCAGAGAGCGCGGCGAGTTTGGCCGGGGTATCGACCCTGAGATCGGCGACCAGTTGGCGTGCGATCTTGTCGGCGTCGGAGATCCGTTTCCCGGTGAGGCCGGGGCCAGATTGGATGATCGCTTTGTGGAAGAGACCGCGCGCAGCCGGCATGGCCAGAAGCAGGCTCACCTTCCACCCGCCGCCGCTCTCTCCGAAAATGGTGACATTCTCCGGGTCGCCGCCAAATGCCGCGATGTTGTCGCGCACCCATTCCAGTGCCTGGACGATATCCAGCATGCCGGCGATCCCTGACTGGGCGTAGTCGGGACCGAAAACGTCACCCAGATGCAGATAGCCGAAGACGTTTAGGCGGTGGTTGAGGGTGACGATCACGACGTCGCCCTTCCGCGCCAGCGCGCCACCGTCGTACATCGCCGCACCGCCTGAGCCGCTAGCAAAGCCGCCGCCGTGCAGCCAGACCATCACAGGGCGCTTGGTTTCCTCCAGGCCTGGCGTCCACACGTTCAAGAATAGACAGTCCTCGGACGAAGCAGGTTCGTCGGGTGCTGGCGGATCAGCCGGCGAACTGCGGCGCTCGCCAGGGGCCAGGCCGGACTGAATGGCCGGCGCGCCATAGGCAACAGCCTCCACTGGATCTGCCCAGGCCATTGGTCGGGCCGGCGGCTTAAAGCGGGCGAGTTCCAAAGGCGGCGCGCCGTAGCGGAGGCCTTTGAAGATATCGAGGCCGACTTCGCGATAGCCCCGGACAGGACCATTGGTTGTCGCCACGACATTCGTGTGCGCCAGGGGTGCAGGCGCCAGATCATCGGCCATCTCAGTTTCCTCTGCGGGTCTCTCTTGGCCCGTGGCGACATCAAACGACCGCCAAGCTGAGGAGGCAAGGTTCAGGAGTCGAACATGCCGTTCGGGTATGCCTCCGACCCCTGTGACCGGGCCCTGTACACGACTTGGAGCGGCATAGGTTGAGACGTTCCATGTTCGCAAGTGTCTGACGGTATTTTCGGCATGGACAATCGCGCCGAGCAGCCCTGGATCTTCCGCGACGCAATTACACTCATGGGCACAGCCGAGGCCTGGAGCCGGCGCCGGGGGTGGCTTGGGCGCGCTTACCGAGTTAACTCCCTCACATGGCACGAAGTAAACAAAGCCCGGAGTTTGGGATTGAGGTCGATGGGGAGCCGTATGTCTGGCGGCTTCATCGACAGCCCCAGTGGTCCAGTGACACCGCAGATTGGCGCGGCATGGCGATCGCGGTGCGCCACAAGGAGGGGCAGCGCGAAGCCGTGCTGGAGTTTCCAATGGGCCCGCAGCCCCGATACGGCGCGCCGCAACTCAAGTCCTCGCAGATCGCTCTGGCACTTGTGGCGAAAGGCATCGCATCTGCCATCCTTGCAGGATGGGAGCCGCTGTCCCGAGGTAAAACGATACCTATCATCGTGGATGCGACCGGCGGCTAATGAGTTGGTGGGCTCGGCGATCGCCCAATCCTGGTCAGCCGGCGGCCGGGGGTCATTTTCTGTCCGCTGCGGACGTCGCACCGATCTGGAATTTCTGCTTTCCTGAAGGCGAAGGTGGGCTGTTCGCTCCGGTAGATCCTCCAGGACCCGTGCGGCGTCGCTTCGTCCGAAGCACCTAGCGCTGGGCTTTTCGGCCTTCCTGGGAGGCTCTCATGCCTCGCGAGTTACTGATCGTCGCCCTCCTGACTTCCGTAGCGGTTTGCAGTGGCCGGGTCGGCGTCCGCCCCGTTGCACATCCATTTGACCCCGAGAGCGTCGAACGCCGCGGCGTCGGAGCGCCGGCACAGATGGAAGTCTTGATGCTTGTCAATGACGGGCCGGACCTCGGATCTCAGTGTTGCACATTGAGGAGGTTGCCGGATGTCACCCCCAAAGACCCAACACACGCCAACAAAGGTTCGCGGGCTCTTGCGTGGCCTAGGTGAGGTGGCGGAGTTTCTCCGCGAAGTTACGGTGGCGGGCTGCGAGGTTCTGATCGGTAAGTGGCCTAGACCTTTGGGCCAAAGGTCGCGGCAGCTTAAAACACCCAGCCAGGAGATCGGTCCGGTCGAACAGATCGCGCCGTTCCCGATCGATGATTGAGCCGATCGCACGTTCCAGCTGGCGCCTCATGGAGGGCACCCCCCTCTGCGCTATGCGAGGTCCTCGATCTTGACCCTTGGCGATTCGTCTAGAAAGCGTAGCACGTCAGGTCTGGATGGCGCGTTCAAGCGCGGTCTGCGCGAGGCCGTTGGCGTGGCGATGGTGCTGGCCGGCTCACTGGTGCTCCTGGGGCTCGTCTTCATTAGTAACGATCCCTCGCCGAGATCAGAATGGCTCTCGATCCATCTTGGGCTGGCTCTGATCGGCCTGGTCTCCGCTACCGCCCAGGGTCTGGTGTTTGGCGGCTTGGCCGTGCTCTGGGCGTCGTTCAAGCGACGATAGGCGAGACGCGGCGTGATCTGCGTCAAAGCGTCAGCAGAGGATCGCTTTACCCAAGAGCAGGATCGCACCGAGGACACCGTCTATGGACTACGCTCGATCTTTTGAGACCGCTGTTGAAAAGGTTCGGTCGGAAGGCCGCTATCGGGTTTTTGCCGACCTAAAGCGCCATCGCGGGCAATTCCCGCGCGCAACCTGGACGCGGAACGAC
>JAYUBY010000022.1:0-18970 GCA_043740635.1 Alphaproteobacteria bacterium | reverse complement strand
GGATGTAGTAGACCAGCCGATACCCGAGGAACGCCGCTGCGAGCGCCGCCGGCTCGACGCCGGGCAGCAAGGCCGCCATGGCGCTCTCGAATACGCCTGCGCCGCCCGGCACCGACGAGGCCAAGCCAACGATACATGACACTGCGTACGCGCCCACGAAGGTCACATAGCTAGTTCCCCCAGCCGGTAGCAGGATCCAAAGGATCGCTGCGGCAATGCCATTGTCCACCACGCCTAGAACCAGCTGCGAAAGCGCGTCGCCTCCGCTGGGCAGGGTAAGGCTGTGCCCAAAGCCGTTGATCGGTTGGCGGCGAAGAGCACACAGCGCGACGTACCCGAAAGAAAGCGCCACCATAGTGGCGCCCAACGCCCTGCCAACGGTTGGCGGAATTGCGGTGCGCGCGAGATCGGCATGCGAGGCGAGCAGCAGGCCCACGCCCGAGAGGGTCCCCAACCCAACTCCAAACGCCAACGCTGAGAATAGCGTCGTCCCTGCCACCTGAGTCAGGCTGACGTTGTATCGATCATAGAGGCGCGCGCGAACGGCGCTGGAGGTCAGGAGGTTGGCCCCGATCGCATGAGCGATGGCGTTTGCGAGGAATGAACCGACCTGGGTCGCGACAAACGGCACACGCGCGCCTGTCCAGCGCAGACCCACCCACTCGATGGCTCCCATCAGCAGGAAGCTCACGATCGATAGCACTAGGGTCAACAAGATCGCGGGGAGACCCCAAGCGGCCATGTGGTGGCTCACGGCGGCAAAGCTAAGCTTGTGGAACTCGCGCCAGAGGACCCAAATCGCCGCCAACAGCATGACTGGTGGGACAACGCGCACCACGACTGCGGTCCAACGGGTCAGATGATGTTGGCGAGTGGTGACGGCGTCCGCGAGCTCGACCTCAACGGGCGTTGGCTCTGCGGGGCGAGGCGCATCGGGCGGCGGGGTCACGGCGCGGAAAAGTCTCCGTTGAGTCGGGCAGGAGAGTCAGGGCGTCGTCGCCGGGGGTTTGGAAGAAAACGGGAACCGAACGCCACAGCGCCGGGTTTGTTCGGATCTAGGGCTTCAATCGAAGGGTATGCATCATGTCCAGCAAGGTAACCGAAGATGTCGCCAGGCGCGCGTTTACGCACGGATCCGGCGGCGCGAATGCCGACATGGCTGTCGAGGCGGCCCCGATCCATGAGGACCGCCATATCGAAGTCCCCCATTCCCGCGAGGTCGAGCCTCTTAAGAACGGGGAAAAACACGACCATATGGCCGCCCGTGAAAAACGCACGGAAAATCGCCAGCAAGCTCTGCTGGACGAGGCGATCGAAGAGACTTTTCCGGGCAGCGATCCTATCAGCCCTAAACACATCACTTGACCGTGCGCGGAAGGGGCGGTCCTTCGACGGACTGGGCTCACCGTGCTAATCGTCGGCGGTGAAGCTTCCGCCGCCCCGCATCAACCTGAGAGGTATGAGCGCGGTCAAGGTCGGTGTCCGACGATTCAGCCTAGAGGACCCGTACTACCTTGTCCTGGCCATGCGATGGCCGACCTTCTTCATTTCGGTCTTGCTGGCCTTCCTCGCGACAAACCTGATCTTCGCGACGCTTTTCTGGCTCGACCCGGGCTCTGTGAACAACGTCCGGCCGGGCGTTTTCGGCGACGCCTTTTTCTTCAGCGTCGAGACCTTGGCCACAGTTGGTTATGGCGTGATGACGCCCAACACAACCTACGGCCACGTGGTGGCGACGGCCGAGATCTTCGTTGGTATGTTTCTGACCGCTTTGGTGACCGGCGCATTTTTTGCTCGGTTCGCGCGGCCTCAAGCGCGGCTGGTCTTCAGCGAAAACGCTGTCGTCACGCCCTATGAAGGTCGCCAAGCCCTAATGGTGCGGGTCGCCAGTCGTAGGCTCCAAGGCATCAGCGAGGCGCGGGCCCGAATGGTATACCTTCGCGACGAGCCCGTCGGGGCAACGCGCTTCCGACGTTTCAGCGAGTTGAAGCTGGCTCGGGACAACCTCCCGGTGCTCAGCCTGTCCTGGACTCTGATCCACCCCATCGATGAGGAAAGTCCCTTGTTCGGCATGACCGATGCTCGGATCCTCTCCGAGGCGCCCACGATACTCGTTTCGATCTCTGGATTCGATGAAGCGATCTCTTCCACGATCAATGATCGCAAGAGCTACAGGCCTGAAGACATCCGCTTCGGGCATGTCTTCGACAACATTCTGCGCGAACTGCCGGGCGGCTTCATCGAACTCGACATCACCCGTATTCACGACACCTCGCCGGTCGAGTTGACCATTCAAGAGTCTGCAGTGAGGGCTTCGTAGGCCTCTTGGGCTGCGAGCCATTCCTGCTCAGCAGCGTCTACGGCGGCCTGTGCCGCGTCACGTCGACGCCCTAGGTCCGCAGCCTTGGACGGATCCTTCGCGAACACCGCCGGATCGGTGAGTTTGGCGTCGATTTCGGTGAGGGTTGCAGTCGCGTTGCCCAGAGCTGCCTCAGCCGCCTCGGCTCTGCGGCGCGCGGTTCCCGTGGGAACCTTAGCGCGGGCGGCGGGCGGCGGGGGCACAGGCGTTTCGACCGGAGCCTCTGCGACCTGCGTTGGCGCGCGGGCGGCCACGCGGGCGCGATCGAGGACGAACTTGGCATAGTCCTCCATGTCGCCTTCGAAGGGCTCGATCCCCCCATCGGCGGCGAGCCAAAGGCGGTCGGCGACCAGCTCCATCAGCGAACGGTCGTGGGTGATCAGTATGACCGCGCCTTCGTAGTCGTTGAGGGCGTCCAGCAGAGCGCGCCGGCTGTCGATGTCCAGGTGGTTGGTCGGCTCGTCGAGGATCAGCAGATGCGGCGCTTCCATCGCCACCATGTTGAGCAACAGGCGTGCTCGCTCGCCACCGGAAAGGTTGGCGACAGTGGTCTCCACCTTCTCGTAGCCGAGGCCGAACTGGGCCAGCCTTGAGCGCCTTTGGGATTCAGCCGCCTGGGGCATGGCCCGGCGGATGATCTCCAGGGGCGTATCCGTAGGGTCCATCGCCTCGATTTGATGTTGGTGGAACCAGCCGACCTTCAGGCGAGAGGATCGCAACAAGGTTCCGGTTTCCACCTCGAGGGCGCCCGCCACCAGCTTGGCAAAGGTCGATTTGCCTGCACCGTTGACGCCTAGCAGGCCGATGCGGTCGTCGATGTCGAGCCGCAGGTTCAGCTTTCGCAGGATCGGCGGCCCGCCGTAGCCGACATTAGCGTTTTCCAATCGGATCAGCGGCGGCGGCAACGGCCGTTCAGGGGACGGGAGCGAGAAAGGCGCGACCCGGTCCTCGATAATGTTGGAGACTGGAGGCAGTTTGGCGATCATCTTCAGGCGTGACTGGGCCTGGGTAGCCTTCGAGGCCTTGGCGCCGAAGCGGTCAACGAATGACTGCATGTGGGCGCGCTTAGCCTCGATCTTTGTCCGCATGGCCTCCTGCAGGCGTAGTTTCTCGGTGACCTGGCGTTCGAAGCTGTCGTATCCGCCGGTGTAGAGGTCGAGCTTGCCGTCCTTCAGGTGGAGGATGTGGTCCATCGAATTGTCGAGCAGCTCACGGTCGTGACTGATGACCATCGCGGTGTGCGGATATTTCTGCAGCCGCGCCTCGAGCCAGAGGGCCCCTTCAAGATCGAGATAGTTGGTAGGTTCGTCCAGGAGCAGAAGGTCTGGCGCCGCGAACAGCGAGGCGGCCAGGGCCACTCGCATTCGCCAGCCGCCGGAAAACTCCGCCATCGGCCGCGCAAGGTCGGCATTGGAAAATCCAAGGCCCGCGAGAATTTCGGCGGCCCGGCTCGGCGCGCGGTCCGCATCGATTTCGATCAGACGGTTGTAGATGTCGCCCAGATCTTCAGGTTCTGCGGTGTCGAGGCTGGCCAGCAGGGTCGCGCGCTCGACGTCAGCGGCCAGCACGGTCTCCAACAACGGTATCGGCGTCGCAGGATGTTCCTGATCGACGGAGCCGATGCGTGCAGCTTTGGGCAAGCCGATCTCGCCAGCGCCTAGCGCAAGCTGGTTCAGGATCAGCTTGAAGAGGGTCGATTTGCCAACGCCGTTGCGGCCCACAAGGCCGACTTTGGCGTCCTTTGGCAGGCTAACGGTGGCCTGGTCGAAGAACCGGCGGCCCCAGGCGTCGAAGGTGAGGTCTTTGATCTGCAGCATTGGGGTATCGCGAAACGGGGCGCGGACCAGCGACGCCGGACCTGCGGAGGATGGGAAGGTCAGGGATGAGAAGCCGCGCCGCTGCCTGACCGGGCGGGTCCATAGCAGACCGTCGCGCCCGCGTCATGCCGATCAACTAGACAGTGTTGCAGCCCAGCGCCTTGGCGAGCGGCGGCGAGGCGGGTATAGAGCCCGCCACCCCGCGGCGCGCCGCGGTATTTCCTATTCGCCCAGAGACGTAAAGAGACCCATGACCGAACGCACCTTCTCGATCATCAAGCCGGACGCCACGAAGCGAAACCTCACCGGTAAGATCAACGCCGTGATCGAGGACGCCGGCTTGCGCATCGTGGCGCAGCGCCGCATCCACATGACCGAGGCGCAGGCCAAGAAGTTCTACGAGGTGCACGCAGTCCGACCCTTCTACGGCGAGCTGGTCGAGTTCATGATGTCTGCGCCGGTCGTTGTTCAGGTGCTGGAAGGCCCGAACGCCGTGGCAAAATACCGCGAAGTCATGGGCGCTACCAATCCCGCCGATGCGGCCGCTGGCACCATTCGGGCACTCTATGCCGAGAGCGTCGGCGAAAACTCTGTCCACGGCTCGGACAGCCAGGAGAACGCGGCGCTCGAGATCGCTCAGTTCTTTAACGAAGCCGATATCGTCGGCTGATACCCCCAAAAAACTTCGCTCGGCAGGGTTTCCCCGCCTGACGTCCAATCCCTTACGAAAGTCGCGATGAGAGAGTCCAAGATCGGGGGCTTCAACGAACGCCTGGAATCGCAGGCTGAAGCCCGGAGAGCCCTGCTCGAGAAGTTCAAGCCGAAGCCCACGGTTAAGCCTGAGGTCTTCGAAACCCGCGCCCGGCGCAAAGAGCGTGAGATCGAAGAAGTCCGCGCTAAGCGGGTCGCCGATAAGGAAGCCGCCCGCTTAAGGGCCGAAGCCGCCGCCGAAGAGGCGCGCTTGGCGTTGGCCAACAACGAAGAAGCGCAACTTGAGCTGAAGCGCCAGGACCGCAAGGACCGCAAGGCGGCAGCCAAGGCCGAAGCGCGCGCTAAGCGCGAAGCAAAATCGGCCATGCGCCGGGGTTAGTCCTCGGCGACAAGTTCTACAGGCCGACCGTGGGGGGTGCGCAAATATGCATCCACCCAGGCGTCCTTACGATCAGCTAGCGCTTTCGCTGTGAGGAGGGACTTGGTCTTCGCCAGACCTTCCAGCGTCTCCAGCCAGTGCTCGTAGTATCGAGAGCCATCGTCGTCAGTGCCGGCGGTTTTGAGGCGCTCGGAGAGCGCGTCTGCCCATTCGGTCCAGGTAAAGGCTCTCTGTGCGTGAAGATGCAGGGCGAGCGCGAAGGCTTGCGCCTGCCACGGTTCAGCGAATACCGGCCCGGTCTCATCCCGCGGCAAACGTGGCAGCGCGAGCGGATCAGGCGCGTTCAAGGTAGGCCTCCCAGAGATCCAGGCAGACACTGTCGCGCGGGTTGGCGTCTGACCCCCACAGCTCCTGGGCCGCAAATCGCACTGTGTAGAGAGGTCGCGGGTCCTCGCCGTGTCCGTGGGCGTTAGAGTCCGGGAACACGTGGGCGCCATGCAAGGCAACAACAACGCCCAGATGCCCGCGCACGTAGCGCGGTAAGCGCGTATGACCAGTCGGATTGAGGTTGCGAGCGCGCACGCGGTCACCCTCAGCGAACGCGGGCGCGGCGGCCTCGCGGACATAGGAGCCGCGATAGGCGAACCGCGCCTCCACTTCGGGGGCATGCAGCATGGGCGTCGCCTTTGCCGAGCCCGGTTCAATCTTACCGCTTTCGATCTCGGTCCAGGTGGCGAAACCCTGTGAGACTAGGCGCTGGGTGAGCCCCCGGAACCACTTCTCATAGTAGCTCATTGCCAGATATTCCGGCCCTGGGATCAGTTCTCGCTGATGGCGGCCTGCATCGATGTTCGCCCGCGTTGGAGAGGCCACACTGAGGGCATGGACGCTGCCTTCCCAGGCATGATGAAACACAACGCCTTCGGGCTCGGGGATCAGCGGCCCGAGATTGACCATGCCGCCCATGTCATGAACGCCGTTCATAGCCTGGCCGTCCCGATCATACCGTCTCGGGTGACGAGGGCTGCCAAAGCCTCTTCATCCAGACCGTCGGTTCCCGCGGGTCTCTCTGGCAAGACGAGGTAGCGGATCTCGGCTGTCGAATCCCAGACCCGAACCTCGATGTCATCTGGAAGCGTCGTGCCGAACTCCGCCACCACGCCTCGCGGATCAATTACGGCTTGGGAGCGATAGGGCGCGGACTTGTACCAGACCGGCGGCAACCCCAGCACCGGCCACGGGTAGCAGGAGCACAGAGTGCAAACGACAAGGTTGTGGACTTGGGCGGTATTCTCGACGACGACCATGTGATCGCCCTGACCGCCGGAATAACCCAGCTCCGCGATTGCACCGGTAGCGCCTTCTATAAGTCGGGCCTTATAGGCTGGGTCTGTCCAGGCGCGTGCCACGACGCGGGCTCCGTTCCGAGGGCCGACTTTGTGCTCGAAGTGATCTACAATGGCGTCAAGCGCCGCCGGATCGACCAGGCCTTTCTCAACCATCAGAGATTCCAGCGCCTTGACGCGCAGGGCCATGTCGGAGGGCGGCTCTTGGCCATGGTCGTGGCTGTGGTCATGATCGTGGTGGTCGTGCGCCATACCTCAAAATGGCTGAGAAGCGCGCAAAGGTGAAGCGCGGGGAGGTGACCGCTGCCCTGTCTCCTGCGATGCTTGTCCGGCTTGGAGGTTCTCAGGCCATGACCACGCCCCATCTGATCTACTTTTCAGACCCGATGTGCTCCTGGTGCTACGGGTTTTCGCCGGTGATGGAAGCGATACGGCGGACCTTCGGTCGGACGTTGCCGGTGCGCGTCGTGATGGGAGGTCTTCGGCCGGGCACGGAAAAGCCGATGACGGAGGAGGCCAAGCATGAGATCGCCGACCACTGGACACACGTCCATGAGGCGACCGGCCTGCCGTTCAATGGCACGGGCATGTCCGCGCCCGGTTTCGTCTATGATACCGATCCCGCCGCCCGCGCCGTGATCGTGGCCCGTCGTGACAGCGAGGAGATGGCTGCCGCCTTTCTGCTGCGCGCCCAGCAGGCGTTTTATGCGGAGGGGCGAGACGTAACGACCGAAGACGTGCTCGCCGATCTCGCGGAGGACCTGGGGATTGACCGCGAGCCCTTCCTGGAGGCCTGGACCAGCGAGGCGGCGAAGGAAGAGACCTGGCGCGACTACGCGATATCCCAGCGCGCCGGCGTTACCGGATTCCCGACCCTGGTTGCCGGTCCCAACGACGAAGGGGTCTACGGCGTCGTCACGCGCGGATATGCACCGCCCGAACAGGTGGTGACGATCCTAAAGGAGTGGCTGGACCGGATCGCCGCGTAGCTAGTTAAGCCGGGGCGGCGGCTGATGGCCAAGTTCCTGAATGAGCTTGGTCAGCAGGTAGAGCCTGGGCGTTACGGTCCCCAGCACCAGATACTCCGACGGCGCGTGGAAGCCTCCGGCGGCTGGGCCCAGGCCATCGAGCGCTGGGATTCCGGACTCGAAGGCCATTGCTGATTCTGACGAGCCGCCGTTGCCGCCCCTGGTGATCTTAAGCCCAAGGCTCGCGTAGATTCTCTCCGCCCGGTCTGCCAAGGCGTCGGTGCCGGGATTGTCGGCCAGCGGCCCGTAGGACGATTCTCCCGAGACAATGACCTTGGTGTCGGACACCACCGTGGTCTGGGCGTTCTTCTCCAGAATGGACTGGACTCGAGCATAGTCTGCTTTGTCACGCACCCGCACGTTAATCAGAGCTGACGCGTGGTCCGGAATGATGTTCCCGCGGGTGCCGCCCTCAATGACGGTCACGTTGGCGGTCAGGCCATCGCCGGATTTGGGAAAAACGTCGTCGACTTGGATCTGGTGGATCAGCTCGCTGATGGCGTTTCGGCCATCCTGCGGCGCGATCCCCGCGTGAGCGGCGCGGCCCTGGACGTCGATGTGGAAGGTCCTGCCACCCTTGCGCCACACTGTCAGGACGTCTGGCAGGTCTCCAGGCTCAAGATTTAGCTCCACATCCGCGTTTGTCAGCAGTTTGGAGATCAGCTTGCGCGTGCCCGTGGAGCCGCGTTCTTCGGAGGTCTCGATCAGGAAGACGATCTCCTTAAAGTCCTTGAAGCCCAGGTCGTGCAGCAATTGGAGTGCGTAGACCCCCTCGATCACGCCGCCCTTTTCGTCGGAGACGCCAGGGCCATATGCCTTATCCGCGTCCATCCGGAAGGGCCGCTTGGCGACGGTGCCGGGCTCGAAGACGGTGTCGATGTGGCCGATCAGCAGGATACGGCCTTTGCCAGTTCCCGTCAGGGTCGCGACGGTGTTCTCGGGCAAGCCGTCAGTCTCGGCCTGCACGCTCTCGACCGAAAAACCCATCGCCTTCAGTCTTTCGGAGAGGATGGCAGCGATTTTTCGTCCACCCTCGACATCACCCGTCCCTGAATCAACGTTCACGACCTGCTCAAGGAGCTTGAGCTGCGCTGGCTTTGCGGCCTCTGCGGCGGCCCAGACCTTGGCGTCTTTGGCTGGCGGCGCGGGCGCGGCTTGCACGGGCAGGCTCAAGAGGGCCGCAGCGCCTACGAGTGCGATGAATTTGAAGCTCATGGAATCCCCCGGTCCAGACCGTTGCCAACATGGCCGGGCGGAGAACGAGCGCAAGACTGAAACGCACCGCGCGTTCACGTCACCTTGCGCCGGCGCCCGCGGCACGCGATATCCTGCAGGAACGGGCCGGCGGCAGGCTCGTCAAGAATCCAAGAAGGACTTCCCCTATGCGTGACTCCGTCACCACCGCGCTGGGCCTCGTGCCGATGGTCGTCGAGCAGACGAGCCGAGGCGAGCGAGCCTATGACATCTTCTCCCGGCTCCTCAAGGACCGGATCATCTTCCTGGCGGGGCCCGTGGAGGACGGCATGGCGGCGCTGATCTGCGCCCAGCTGCTCCACCTCGAAGCAGAGAACCCGAAGAAGGAAATCCAGATGTACATCAACTCGCCAGGCGGCGTGGTGACCTCTGGCCTCGCGATCTACGACACCATGCAATACATCAAGAGCCCGGTGATCACGCTTTGCCTGGGAATGGCGGCCTCTATGGGATCGTTCCTGCTGATGGCCGGGGAGAAGGGACACCGGATCGCGCTGCCGAACTCGCGGATCATGGTGCACCAGCCGTCGGGCGGCTTTTCTGGCAAGGCCTCGGACATCGAGCGCCACGCTGAGGACATCATTAAGACCAAGCAGCGCCTGAACGAGCTCTACGCCAAGCATACCGGACAGACGGTCGAGACCGTCGAGAGCGTGCTGGACCGCGACAGCTTCATGACCGCCGAGGAAGCCAAAGACTGGGGCATCGTCGACCACGTCTGGGAAAAGCGCGAGAAGGACGAATAGGCCTCGAAGCGATCCCGCCCGCGACAAGCTGTGAGGCCGCGCGGGGCGGTCTTTCAGGCGTCGTTTGGGCAGAATTGAAGATTGCCTGGGACGCGATCCCTGCTGGCTAGCCGTTCAGGCGGCGCCGGACGGCTGCCAGCAATGCGGCGAGACCCTCGTCTGTTACCTCTATGCGATCGAAACCGCCGCTGGGCGCGTCGCCGAGATCGGCGAAGAGGCCTTTGGGGTCCTCATGGAAGTGCAGGAAGCCCCGCGATTTCCAATAGAAGCACCCGCGGGATTTCTCGTTGAGGCCGGGCAAGGTGCGGATTTACGCGAGTAAATCCTTCAGGCGGTCGAGGTCACAATCGCGCGGGTGTCTCATGGCGAGCTCTTGAAGATCCGGTAGCCGGCGGTTTTAGCTCTTGCCAACATCTCTCGATCTCCGCTCGTGTCTCCATAGGCGGCTTTGAGCTCGAAATCAGGTCCGAAAGCCGCCTTCAGCCGCGTCACCTTCTCCGGCCCCCGGCAGTTTGGACTGGCCAGACCACCCGCAACCCTGTCTTGGGCATCGAACACCAGCTGAGTACCCAAAAGCGCGTCAGCGCCAAGGCCCCGAGCGAAAGGCGCCACAGTAAGGTCCGGGGACGCAGTGACGATCACCAATCGCACGTGCTCGCCGCGCCACCGCTTCCAGGCCGCCACGGCATCCGGCCGCAAGAGGCTGCGAGAGAAGAGCTCGGCGAAGGCTCGCGCGTCAGCTTCGAGCCTTTCGCGCGGAACGCCACGCAAAAACTCTCGCACAGCCGCACCCTTGATTCGCCCGCGGTCGCGGTGGACCAGATAGGCTAGGGCGGCCGGCGCCAGGCGCCACAGGCCTAAGGCGTAACGACGCGGCCCGGCGCGCCACTTGAGGAAGGCCAGGAAGCTGTCTCGTACCGTCAGTGTGCCGTCAAAATCGAACGCCACGATCGGCGACGTGTCGGAAGTCTTCGGATCCCCCTCGACGGCCGACTGGTCTTGTGCCATTTCGGCCAAAATCCCATCTAATATTGCGTGTCGCCTACAAAGCGGGCGTTGCGCCGCAGATCGTCGCGTCCGTGCGGCAAGGGTTGTGATCCCGGTCGGGATCGAGGAATGTCAAGACTTAGACAACCCGCGGCGCGTATTCTGCATTGATAGGGCGGCGACGTCCGTGGGGCGATTCCGGGCTATGGAGCCAGTTGGGGTCGCCTAGAGAGTGAGAACCGACATGACAAAGGCCGCAAGCGGGGACTCCAAGAGCACACTGTATTGCTCTTTCTGCGGCAAGAGCCAGCATGAGGTCCGCAAGCTTATCGCGGGCCCAACCGTGTTCATCTGTGATGAATGCGTTGAGCTGTGCATGGATATCATCCGCGAAGAACACAAAATCTCCTTCGTTAAGTCGAAGGATGGCGTCCCGACGCCCAAGGAAATCCGAGAAGTCCTTGATGACTACGTAATCGGGCAAGACCACGCGAAGAAAGTTCTCTCCGTTGCGGTCCACAATCACTACAAGCGGCTGAACCACGCGACAAAGAACAACGACGTTGAGCTGGGCAAAGCGAACATCCTGCTGATCGGCCCAACGGGCACCGGCAAGACCTTGCTGGCCCAGACGTTGGCTCGAATCATCGATGTTCCGTTCACCGTTGCCGACGCTACGACCCTCACCGAAGCGGGATACGTGGGTGAGGACGTCGAAAATATCATTCTGAAATTGCTGCAGGCCGCGGACTACAACGTCGAGCGGGCCCAGCGCGGCATCGTCTACATCGACGAAGTCGATAAGATCAGCCGTAAATCAGACAACCCCTCGATCACCCGCGACGTGTCGGGCGAGGGCGTTCAGCAGGCACTGCTGAAGATCATGGAAGGCACCGTTGCCTCTGTGCCGCCGCAAGGCGGGCGTAAGCATCCTCAACAGGAATTCCTGCAGGTCGACACCACCAACATCCTGTTCATCTGCGGTGGCGCCTTCGCGGGCCTGGAGAAGATCATCTCCGCGCGCGGCCAGGGCGCCTCGATCGGTTTCGGGGCTAAGGTCTCCGATCCGGATGACCGCCGCACCGGCGAGATTTTCCGCCAGGTGGAACCGGACGATTTGCTTCGGTTCGGCCTGATCCCAGAATTCGTCGGACGTCTCCCGGTCATCGCGACCCTGGACGATCTCGACGAAAAGGCCCTGGTGAAAATCCTTACCGAGCCGAAGAACGCCTTTGTGAAGCAGTACGTCCGTCTCTTCGACATGGAGAACGTGGGCCTCACCTTCACCGACGACGCGCTGAACGCGGTGGCCCGCAAGGCGATCACCCGCAAGACAGGCGCTCGCGGCCTGCGCTCAATCCTCGAGGCTATCTTGCTCGACACCATGTATGAGCTGCCGACCTATGACGGCGTCGAAGAGGTGGTGGTCAATGCCGAGGTGGTCGAAGGCCGCGCTCAGCCCCTGATTATCTACGCCGAACGCCGAGACAAGGGCGGCGCTGCATAAGGCCGGGGTCTCTCGCTCCAAAACGTTCAAGCCCCGCAGGTGACTGCGGGGCTTTTTCGTGCGCGATACTGCGCAAGAATAAGTGGAGGCGGGTCTTGGCGGTTACCGGACTGGATCACATCAATATCCGAACGACGGATTTGGCCAAGACGCAGGGATTTTTCACTGATGTCCTGGGCCTGACGGTGGGTTGGCGGCCGGAGTTCTCGTTCGGGGGAGCCTGGCTTTACGCTGGCACCAAGGACATCGTGCATCTGGTCGAGGTCAGTCGAGCCGGGGTCGCCAGCCGGGGCTCATCGCTCGACCACTTTGCCTTTGCCATCGACGACTATGAGGACGCCGAACGCAAATTGGACGCCGCAGGCTTGGCTTACGTGCCCTCAGTCTCACCCGATGGCGGCATCCGGCAGATGTTCGTGACGGAGCTGAATGGTGTCACCATTGAGTTGAACTGCCGGCGGCTGAAAGAGTCGTGACAGAGCCCATAGCTCCGCCCCGTTCGCCGCGCTGTGGCGTCGATCAGACACTGCAGCCAAGGCAGTAACTATTTTACGTTGCGCTCTGAAATCGCGTAAAGGTTGAGTTCTTGCCATACATATGACGATCATCATCTTTTCGGCGAATGGCCGACAAAGCGATCATTGTTGTTGGAGCCGGCGATGCTCTGGGTGGCGCAATCGCCCGACGCTATGCCCGCGAGGGCTATGCGGCCGTCATCGTCCGGCGACACGTTGACCAGCTCGAACCGCTCGCCGCGGCCATCCGTGCTGCTGGGGGCGAGGCCCACCCGTTTGGGACCGACGCCCGCCAGGAAGACCAGATGGTCGCGCTTTTCGAAGAGGTCGAGGCGAACATCGCGCCCGTGGAGGTCTGCGTCTTCAACATCGGCGCGAACGCCCGCTTCCCGATTGCCGAAACCACCAGTCGCGTCTTCCTGAAGGTTTGGGAGATGGTCTACTTTTCCGGTTTCTTGGCCGGACGCGAAGCCGCAAGGCACATGACGCCGCGCGGGAAGGGCACCGTCATTTTCACAGGAGCCACCGCCAGCGTTCGCGGTCGCGAGGGCTTTGCGCTTTTGCCTCAGCCAAGCATGGCCTGCGCGCAGTCGCCCAGAGTATGGCGCGCGAGCTCGGACCCGAGGGCGTGCACGTGGCCCACACGATCATTGACGGCGCGATCGATACCGCCTGGATCGCGGAAAACTTCCCCGATCGCTATGCGCAGAAAGCTCAGGACGGGATTCTCAATCCAGAGCATATCGCCGATTCCTACTGGGCCCTGCACGTCCAGCCGCGCGACGCCTGGCCCACGAACTCGATCTTCGTCCCTGCAGGGAGGCTTGGTGACTATGCCCAAGACCGTGGAGTTTTTGTTCGATTTCGGGAGTCCTGCAAGTTACCTGGCCTACAAACGATCGCCCGCATTGGCGGCGCGAACGGGCGCCCATATCGACTACGTCCCGATGCTGCTGGGCGGGGTCTTCAAGGCGACTGGCAACGCCTCTCCGGCCACGATCCCTGCCAAGGGGCGCTGGACAAGTATCGATTTCCGCCGCTGGGCCAAGCGCCACGGGACGGAATTCAGCTTCAACCCGCACTTCCCGATCAACACGCTGCATTTGATGCGAGGGGCCACTGGGCTGATCGATGACACTCGCTTCCTGACTTATTGCGATCTTGTCTTCGACGCGATGTGGCGCGAGCCCAAGAAGTTGGGCGACGTGGCTGAGCTCGTTCCGGTCGTCCGCCGCGCAGGCTTGGAGCCCGACGTTTTTCGCGCCCTCATCGAGCGCGGGGAAGTGAAAGATCGACTTAAGGCCACCACAGAGGGGGTGATAGCCCGAGGCGTTTTCGGGGCCCCTACCTTCTTCGTTGGCGAAGAGATGTTCTTCGGCCAGGACCGGATAGATTTTGTCGAAGAGGCGCTCGAACTTTCGCGGTCTTGAGAATTTCGGCGCCATTGCCCACATAGATTGTAAGGGTCGGAGCAAGGATTTTCGCACACGACCTCGCTTTCACCGCTCAATCGGCTCGTGAACCGCGATGGGACCTAGTGTCGCGCAAGGAACTTGCTCCGCTTGAACCATGGGCCAAATGGTCCACATAAATCACCGAAAGCCGTCGCCTGCGGGGACGGACGGATCGTTCGACTCAGGCGCATCGTCTGAGTGACCACGATCCGGGAGGCCGGGCTGCAAGATCGATGCGGCCGGTCAGGAGTTAGAGGCATATGTCAGAGATCAAAATCCTGCCGATCCTGCCGCTGCGGGACATCGTTGTCTTCCCGCATCAGCCGGTGCCGCTCTTCGTGGGGCGCGAGAAGTCCGTGCGCGCGCTGGAAGAAGCGATGAAGACCGATGGCAAGCAGATCCTGCTCGCCACACAGAAGGACAAGGATGACGACGATCCGGCGCCCGACGGCATCTACGATGTCGGCGTCGTGGCCACGGTCTTGCAACTTCTAAAGCTGCCCGACGGCACCGTTAAGGTACTGGTCGAAGGCCGCGCCCGGGCAGGGGTTTCACGGTTCACCGACCAAGCCGAATTCTACGAAGCCGAAATCGCCTATGTGGCGGAAGACGGCGCCGGCTCCGCTGAGGCCGAGGCGCTCAGCCGTGCTGTGGTTGAGCAATTCGAAAACTATGTGAAACTTAACAAGAAGGTGCCTCCGGAGGCGCTGGCCGCCATTCCGCAGATCGAAAATCCAGGCGAGCTGGCCGACCGCATCGCATCACACCTATCGGTGAAGATCGCCGAGAAGCAGCAGTTGCTGGAAGTCTTCAACGTCGTGAAGCGGCTGGAGAAGGTCTACGCCCTGATGGAGGGCGAGATCAGCGTCATGCAGACGGAAAAAAAGATCCGTAACCGCGTGAAGCGCCAGATGGAGAAAACCCAGCGCGAGTACTATTTGAACGAGCAAATGAAGGCGATCCAGCGCGAGCTGGGCGAACAGGACGACCAGCGCGACGAGCTTCTTGAGCTCGAAAAGCGCATGAAAAAGGTCAAGCTCTCAAAGGAAGCTCGCGCCAAAGCCGAGGGAGAGCTCAAAAAGCTTCGCAACATGAGCCCGATGTCGGCGGAATCCACCGTCGTGCGGAACTATCTCGATTGGCTGCTGTCGATCCCGTGGGGCAAGGCGAAGATCAAGCCCATCGACCTGCAGAAGGCCGAGGACATCCTCGAAGGCGACCACTATGGCCTGGAAAAGGTCAAGGAGCGGATCCTGGAGTACCTGGCGGTGCAAAGCCGCGTCGGCTCGCTGAAGGGGCCCATCCTCTGCCTCGTGGGTCCGCCCGGCGTCGGCAAGACTTCGCTCGGACGTTCGATCGCCAAGGCAACCGGACGTGAATTCGTTCGCGTGTCGCTGGGTGGAGTTCGGGACGAGGCTGAGATCCGTGGCCACCGCCGGACTTACATCGGCTCCATGCCTGGTAAGATCATTCAGTCGATGAAGAAGGCCAAGTCGACAAACGCCTTCTTCCTGTTGGACGAGATCGACAAGATGGGCTCCGATTGGAGGGGCGATCCGTCCTCGGCCCTGCTCGAGGTGCTGGACCCGGCGCAGAATTCGACCTTCGGCGACCACTATTTGGAGGTCGACTACGATCTGTCGCCGGTGATGTTTGTCACTACGGCCAATAGCCTGAACATGCCCCAGCCCCTGCTGGACCGCATGGAGATCATCCGTATCCCCGGCTACACCGAGGACGAGAAGTTGGAGATCGCCAAGCGGCACATCCTGGCTAAATTGACCAAGGACCATGGGCTTAAGCCGGAGGAGTTTATCGTCCCCGACAGCTCGATCCGAGACCTGATCCGCTACTACACTCGTGAAAGCGGCGTGCGGTCGCTGGAGCGGGAACTGGGCAACCTGGCCCGCAAGACGGTGCGCGACCTGGGCCGTGAAAGCCTCCTGTCAATCACCATTGATGCGGATCGGCTCGCCAAGTACGCCGGTGTCAGGAAGTACAAATACGGCGAAATGGACGCCGAGGATCAGGTCGGCATCATCACCGGTCTCGCCTACACTGACTTCGGCGGCGACATTCTGACGATCGAGGCAGTCAAGATGCCGGGCAAGGGCCGCATGACGGTCACCGGCAATCTGAAAGACGTGATGAAGGAGTCGATCTCGGCAGCGAACAGCTACGTCCGCAGCCGGGCTACCAAGTTTGGCCTCGAGCCGCCAAGCTTCGAACGGACAGACGTCCACATCCACGTGCCGGATGGCGCAACGCCCAAGGACGGCCCGTCTGCCGGCGCGGCAATGGCAACTGCCATCGTCTCGGTGCTAACGGGGATTCCGATCCGGAAGGATATCGCCATGACAGGCGAGGTCACGCTGCGAGGCCGGGTGACTGCCATCGGTGGCTTGAAGGAAAAGCTGCTCGCGGCGCTCCGTTCCGGCGTCAAGACGGTGCTCATCCCCTCGGACAACGAGAAAGACCTGGCCGACATCCCGGAGAAGGTGAAGTCGGAAATGGAAATCATCCCGGTTTCGACCATGGACGAGGTGCTGGCCAAGGCTCTAACGCGGCAGCCAGTGGCGATCGAGTGGTCGGAGGCTGATGCGCCGCCGGTTTCGGTCGCTGATGATGGCGACGTGGAAAACGTGTTGACGCACTAAGAACTGATCACAAGTTGTGACAACAGGCGGCGCGGGAGTACTTCCCGCGCCGCTCTCGTTTGACGGCCCTGCGCGGACAGGCCTTAATTCGAAACAGGACAACGGGCGCTGGGGGCCCTTGTGCCAAAAATAAGAAACGCGCTGGGAGATGGATGGATATGACGAAGGCTGAACTCGTCGAGGCGATGGCCGACAAGGCGGGCCTGAACAAGACCCAGGCCAAGGAGGCTCTGGACGCGTTCATCTCCTCGGTCTCTCTTTCGCTGAAGGACGGTAAGGAGGTCCGTCTCGTGGGGTTCGGAAGTTTCGTGCCGATCAAGCGCCCGGCTGGGACCGCTCGAAACCCGCGGACCGGCGAGACCGTAAAACGCAAGGCCTCGCGGACTTGCCGTTTCCGGGTCGGCGACACGCTGAAGGCCGTGCTCAACCGCTGAGGCTTCCACTCTGCGACCGACCTGGTTTAGAACTCCGGATCAAAGGGCGGCTAGCTCAGCTGGTCAGAGCATCTCGTTTACACCGAGAGGGTCGGCGGTTCGAACCCGTCGCCGCCCACCATCCTTCGTGGGCAAGGCGTCCAGCCGCTAAGTAAGCCACCTGGCGTGCGAAGGCGGGCTTCCGCAGAGAGATTGGAACGCCGAGTGCTCAGATGGGCGATAGGGATATCGTTGGCGATGGGGGCCACGATGGCAGTCGCTAAGCCGGCAACTCTCGACGACTATATGAAACAGCCGCGGTATCCGGCGGACGAGACCGTTCACTACGGCCCCGCGCCCTCGCAGGTCGCCGAGCTCTTTTTGCCCAAAGCGAAGGGGCCGCATCCGATTGTCGTGTTGCTGCACGGCGGCTGTTTCCTCAAACAGTATGAGGGGTTTCCGCAGACGAGCGGACTCGCCGCCGACCTGGCCGGGCGCGGCTATGCCGTCTGGAATGTCGAGTACCGCAAATTGGGCGAGGCCGGCGCGGGCTATCCGGGCACGTTTCAGGACGTGGCGATGGCGATAGATGCTTTGCGCGTTGAGGCGTCGAAGCACGACCTGGATCTCAAGCGCGTCGTGGCTGTCGGTCATTCCGCGGGCGGCCACCTGGCCTTGTGGGCCGCGAGCCGGGGAAATCTGCCCCTCAATAGTCCGCTTCGTATCGCCAATCCTTTGAAGATCGGCGCCGTGATCAGCCTTGCTGGGATCGGGGACCTGAAAGGGCAGGGCAGGATCTTTGCTCTTCCCTGTGGGGATGACACGATCGACCACCTGCTCGATACGGCGAACCGCAAGCAGCCCTTCGCAGACACCTCGCCAGCCGAGCTCCTGCCGACCGGAGCGCGGGTCGTGATGGTCCACGGGACCTTTGATCCCGTGATGCCGCCTTACTCCGGCCGTGACTACGTCGTGAAAGTCCGCGGGGCGGGCGATTCTGCCGACGTTATAGCCATCCCGGATGCGGCCCATTTTGACCTGGTCATCCCGACGACGCCGTCCTGGAAGGCGATCGTCGGGGTACTGGACCGGGAAATGAAGGCCCTTCCCCGCTGATTGCACGACGGCTTCCGCTAAGGTCAACTTTGGTGCCTAACTTGCTGATGCCTTGGGAGATTCTATGACCGCCGCGCCATCCACTGCTGACGACCGGTCGTTTGTAGGCCACCCGAAAGGGCTCGCCATTCTGTCGTTCACTGAGGCCTGGGAGCGGTTTTCCTATTATGGGATGACGACACTATTGGTCCTCTACATGACCAAGCAGTTGCTGCTACCGGGGCACGTGGAACATGTCGCTGGCTTCGACGCGGCGCGCTGGTTTCTCCAGCACACCTATGGCGGCGGCAAGGTGCTTTCTGTCGTGGCGCTGGCCTCTGCGATCTACGGTTTCTATTCCAGCACCGTCTATCTAACCCCGATCTTCGGCGGGCTCTTGGCCGACTATGTGCTGGGACGGACAAAGACCGTGATCCTTGGCGCCTGCTTAATGGCGCTCGGCCATTTTCTTATGGCCTTCGACGTTTCTTTCCTGATTGCGCTGATCTGCCTGATGCTCGGCGCGGGCTGCCTGAAGGGCAATCTGGCCACCCAGGTTGGCGGGCTATACAGCGTCGCTGACAATCGTCGGGCCGACGCTTTCCAGATCTATTACTTGGGCATCAACGCCGGCGTGATCTTCGGTCCGATGGTGACCGGCACTTTAGGCGAAAAGGTCGCTTGGCATTACGGCTTCGGCGC
>JAYUBY010000021.1:0-1830 GCA_043740635.1 Alphaproteobacteria bacterium | reverse complement strand
GAAAACCCGACGGACGAACAGCTGGAAGAGGCGGTTCGGGACGGCGCCCTGATGCGCGTCCGGCCCAAGGCGATGACTGTGGCCGTGATCCTGGCGGGTTTGCTGCCGATCCTGCTCGGGCACGGGGCCGGCTCGGAAGTCATGAGCCGGATCGCCGCGCCCATGATCGGCGGAATGCTCACCGCGCCACTGCTTTCCATGCTCGTCGTCCCGGCAGCCTTCCTGCTGCTGCGCCGCCGGCGTTCGCGCGACCCGGCCTTACCGGCATCACCCCGAGGAGCACCTGCATGAAACCCATGTTTTTGATTGCCATGAAACCGACCGCCGTCGCCTTTGCGTCGCTGATCCTGCTGGCGGCAACGGCGGCGCAAGCCCACGTGAAGATACGCCCCGCCGAGTCGAAATCGGGCGCCACTGAGACCTACACCATTGTGGTGCCCACCGAAGGCAAGGTGGCGACCACGTCCATCGAACTGGAAGCGCCGAGTGACGTGGAAATCGTCTCGATCGAAAGCTCGCCTAGGGAAATGCGGACGTCAGGCGATCACACCTCGATCACCTGGGCGACCCTCATTGCACCGGGTGAGCACCGAGAGTTCAGGATTGTCGCGAAGAACCCGGCCACTGGAGGCCAGATCGCCTGGACGGCCCACCAGCACTTCGCCGATGGAACCGTGACCGACTGGATCGAAACGCCTGGTCCTGGCGCGAGGCGGCCGGGTCCCCTGACGAAGCTGGTTCCTTAGGACCGCCGTGGCAGCGACGGGGCCGCAGCGCCTGGCGCGGCATGATCGCAGCAACGCGGACTGAAAGATCGCGCGTGGTCGAGGGCGGCGCGGGCCCGCTTGGGGCTTCGGGGCCAGAGCCCAGCTCGGGGCGAACGAAACGAAATTGGATTGCTTCAAGGGATCAGCCGCCGACGATGCGTACTGATCTCGGGACGTCACAGCCTAAGGACAGAATTCCATGTTGAAGATTAAGACCTTCGCGGTCGCTATGAGCCTCGCCGGGGCGGCGCTTCTCTCCGCGACCCAAGCCGCAGCCCACGCCTCCCTGGTCAAGTCGGATCCTGCGGCGAATGCCACCGTAGCCGCGCCGAAGACCATCACCCTGAGCTTTGACGACGAACTGACGCCGGCGTTTTCCGGCTTCGACGTGACCATGGGCGACACCATGAAGATGAAGTTCAAGACCAAGGTGTCCAAGGACAAGAAGACCATCACGGGCGTCCCGACGGGGCCCCTCATGCCCGGCGCCTATAAGCTTTCGTGGCATGTCGCCGCGGCCGAGGACGGCCATAAGTCGACGGGGACCCTCGCCTTCACGGTGAAGTAGCCAGGTGTTCGAGCCTGCGGTCGTCGTCCTCAGGTGGATTCAGATGACGGGAGCGATGATCCTCTTCGGATCATCGCTCTTCTTCCTCTACGCCTTGCCCAGGATCGGGCCGGGCTCGGCTGCAGCGTTTCGCTGGCCGCGCCCGCTCCTGATGGTCAGCGGCGCGTCTGTGCTCGTGGCCTGCATCCTGGGTTTTTTCGCCCAGACGGCGGTTCTGGCCGGCTCACTCCAGGATGCGCTGCAGCCTGATGCTATCAGCGCGGCGGCGATCGGCATGAGCTTCGGGCAATCGAGCCTGGCGCGCGCCATCGTCGCAGCCCTGTTCCTGCTAACGTTCCGCCTTCTCAAACCGCCTCGTGCAGCCTGGTGGCACGCGACCTTGGCGGGCGGCGTGATCTGCGCGAGCTTCGCCTGGATGGGCCACGGCGCGGCAAGCAAGGGCGCAATGGGGTTCCTTCATCTCGCCAGCGACATCCTGCACACCCTGGCGGCCGG
>JAYUBY010000020.1:0-2847 GCA_043740635.1 Alphaproteobacteria bacterium | reverse complement strand
AAGCCGGCTTACGACGCGGTGCTCAAAGATTGGTTCGTGGCGCTATCCAGTTCTGGCGCCGCGCCGTCGACGGAGGTGTTCCGGTCCTCCGATGGCGGGGCGTCGTGGACGTCGGTCTTCTACCGCGCAACCGACGTGACCGCGCAGGACATGGCGTGCGTCGGCTCTCTCATCGTCATGACAAACGCGGACGGGCGGATCTTCACCTCGTCGGACCGGGGCGTGACCTGGCGTCACGTGTCGCGCCTCGTCGGCACCGCTACGCGCTGGTACGTCCGCAGCGGTGGCGGCGGGTTTATGAGCTGGAACAGCGCGGACAAGACGACGTTTGCGAGCGTGCGATGTAGCGACGCGGGGGTGACGCTGTGACGCGCCACCAACGTGTTCGGACGCTTGGCTTGCGAGTCGAGAGGATCGCGGCGCTCAACGTCGAGAGGACTCCCGAGCGTGTGCAGGCGCTCGCCGCCATCACCAAAGCCCTCATGGCCGCTGAGTGCGCGGCCGAATCGTCGATTCCAGACTCTGCCCTCAACGCGATCGAGAAGTCGATCCTCGCGATTGAGAGCACCCACATCTACTCGAAGAACTGAGACACCATGCCATCAAGTATAATCGTACGGTTCGCAGTCGGCGGAGTTTCAGAAATCGAGCGCGGCTTTCGCACCGTCCAACAGGCGGCGGATCGTCTCGACACCCGCACCCGCAAGCTCTACTCGGAAGAGGAGAAGCTGGCCCGGCAGGCGTCGAAGGAGAAGGAGCGCGAGGTGCTCCGCCTGGAGAAGGCGACCGAGCAAAGCCGCAGACGCGAAGAGCGCGATGGCCTGCGGTTGGTGAAGGATTCCGTCAAGGCCCACGCGGCGAGCGTTGACGAGAAGCTGCGCTCCGAAGATCGCTGGGCGAAGCAGCGCGCCCGCATCCAAGAGAACTCCGCCAAGCTCGCCTTCCGTCTTGCGGACGAAGAGGTGCGCGCCGCAGAGAGCGCCGAGAAGCGGAAGGCCGCGACCCGTGACAGGTTCGCCAGGGCCACCGGTGGGCAGATCGGGAGCTCGTTGGGCGGCATGGCGCGCGGCGCCGTGGGGCTCGCAGGTAGCGCCTTGGCGTTGGGCGGCGGGTTCGGTATCGCTGACGTCGTACAGCAGCGCTTCGCGCTCGAACGGTCTGCGGCGCTGTTCAGCAACTCGACGTCTAGCATGTCGACGGGACGCATATCGACGAACGACATCATGTCTCGGTCGCGATCCGTTGGCATCGCGAACAACGTAGATCCGGCAGCCGTTGCCGCGTCGATGCAGATGTACTTCGCTCGCGCGAGCGATGCGCCTGGCGCGATGAAGAACGCCGGACTATTCGCGCAACTGTCCAAAGCCACCGGCCAGGACATGAGCACGATCGCAGACACGGCCGGGTCGTTGCGAGTGCAGAATCCGAACCTTGACGAAGCGGGTATGAAAAACCTGCTGATGGGACTCGTGGGCCAGACTCGTAAGGGGTCCGTCGACATTCGCGAACTCGCGCAGTACGTTCCCGTCATCACTGGCACTTCGGGACTATATGCCGGCGATCAGTCACTCAATCAACAGAAGCTGATCGGCCTGTCGCAGGTCACCAAGCCGATCGCTGGCGGCGCCGCGGAGGCCGCGACTGCTGTCAAGGCGTTTAGCCTGAGCATGGCTGAGAACTCCGGCAAGATTCAGGGCGCCACCGGATACAGCGTGAAAGACTCGAAGGGCAACCTCAAGGACCCAACCGAGATCATCGCCGGCTTGATGCAGGCGACCGGTGGCGACGCCGAGAAACTCAAGAAAGCAGGCATCAACCGCGAGGCGCTGACGCCGTTCCTTGCAGAAATGCAGAACTTCAAGGGCGCTGGAGGCGGCAAGGCTGGAGCCGACGCCGTGCGCGCTCATATCTCGCAATTCACCGAAGGTGGGTACGACGAGAAGTCACTCGCGGCAGACGTTGCAAACGTAGCCAGCGGACCGGGCGAGAAGTTCGAGGCGGCGGCCAAGCGCGTCAGCGACGTCATTCAAGAGAAGCTTGCGCCCTACATGGAGAGCTTCGCGGACAAGCTTCCGGAGATTGTCCCCAAGGTCGAGAAGGTCATCGACGTCATGGCGAGCTTGGCGGACTTCTTCATGGAGAATCCGTTTAAGGGGATCGGCGCCGTCGTGCTCGCGAAGATTGCGGGCGACATTGTGGCCGCTCAGATCGGCGAGGGAATCAAGTCGATCCTCACCAAGTCGCTCAGCGGCGGAGGCGGTGGTGGCGGTGGTGGCGCAGCCGGGGCCTTGGTGCCGCTCGCGCTATTCGGTGGCATGATCGAGTACGGCATCAATGCCGCGGACAAGGAAAAGGCGAACCAAGGTCGGGAAGGCGCGAGCCTCGCTTCCGCCGACGTGAAGAGCCTCACGCCGGAGCAGATCGAGGTGAAGAAGAACCTCGCGATGGGGCGGGCCGCGTCACTTCAGACCGAGCTGGATACCGGCCTCGGGAAATACGCCCAGACGAACTGGGGAGACGAGCACAAGGGCGCCCAGGGCGAAGCGGAAGCGTCGATGAAGTACGCCGACATGCACCGCCAGCTCGGGGAGACGAAGGCGTACCTCGAAGCGCTGAACGTCGCGTTGAAGAACGCCGGGGCCACCGCGCCGGGCACCAACGCGTCGCCCGTGGCGCCCAACCGCAACCAACCTATCTCGGGGCGGTGACTGCGCAGAAATCGACCGCCCGAAAGTTAAACCGTTCCGCGGGGTTCCGTGGGTGCGGCGAAATAGTTGAGCGCGAAGGGTTGCGAAGTGGTGCGGCGTGCACTACATGAAGGGTGCACGATGGATCTTGAGAGAAAGA
>JAYUBY010000019.1:0-9065 GCA_043740635.1 Alphaproteobacteria bacterium | reverse complement strand
CCCGCCTCGACGTCTCCGAGGCCATGATACTCGTCGCCATGGGCGGCAATCTGCTACGCAGAAACGCCCACCCGTGAATTTCCAAACGGTCTCTAAGGTAAACCTTCGATCAGGTGGACCGTCCCCAGAACAAGACCCACACCGAGAAGGGCGTTGTAGGGCCGGCCCAGTGTTGACTGCAGCCACTCGTCAAGCTCCCACGCAGCGCGCGCCAAGTTTCGCCTCATGTCCGCTGTCCCCGTCGCTGCGACCATTTCCGAGGAAATGTAGCGTAGCGCCGGCCGATGTCTGTGGCGCTCGCCTTGGCCCAACTCCGCTCGCTCCCGCCGAAGCGCCGCCGAAGCGGGAACGAGCGGATTTGAGGTGACCGGACGCGCGGGATGTTCTTCCGAGGGGACGGTTAGGCCATCTCGGCGTCTGGGTTCCGCCACACTTCGGAGGGCCTGAGGCTCTCGTAGAAGTAGGAGACCGGCACCTCTAGCACCTGGGCGATCGCCCAGAGCTGAGAGGCCGCGAGGCTGCAAACGCCGGATTCGTATTTGTGGATCTGTTGGAAGCTGACGTCGCACGCGTTGGCGAGGTCCTGCAAGGTCAGTTCGAGCATCCGGCGCCGGTGGCGGATCGCGCGCCCTAGCCGCGCCTGCATGTAGCGCACCGCTGCGGCGTCGATTGGTGCCTGTCGCATGCGCGACTTCATCTGAGGGCTCGGATCGCTGTCGAGTTCGGAATAAATACGCTGAGCTTCCATACTCCAAAATCTAAGCAGGATCGCCGATGGCGGGCAGTTGCACCGCGGTGCGGCGAGATGCACGAAGTTGCAGGCGCATCGGTGCCGCGAACCAATTCCGCCGTTCCCTAAATCTACGATCGCCTATATCTTAGCAGTGTAAACATAAGGGACGGACGGATGAGCGGCGAGACGGTGTTGGTGACCGGTGGGTCCGGCTACATCGGTGGATGGTGCGTGGCGGGCCTGCTGCAGCAAGGCTATGTCGTGCGTACGACGGTTCGGGACCTTTCCAAAGAGGTCGCGGTTCGTGCCTCGCTTGGCAAGATTGTTAATCCGGGCAACCGGCTCGCCTTTTACGCCGCCAACCTGACTGCCGATGCCGGCTGGGACGAGGCCGTGACCGGGTGCGACTACGTCTTGCACGTCGCCTCGCCCTTAGGTGTCGCCGACCCTAAGGATCCCAACGACCTAATTGTCCCGGCGCGCGAGGGCGCTAAACGCGCGGTGAGCGCGGCGATCAAGGCGGGCGTCAAACGCGTGGTCCTGACCTCCTCGGTCGCTGCGACTAGCAAGGGCTCTGGGGGCGGCGACTGGACCAGCGACGAGACGATCTGGACCGATCCGGCCGCGCCCAAGGTCAGCGCGTATGCGCAATCCAAAACCCTAGCTGAACGGGCTGCCTGGACCTTGATTCACGCCTCAACGGGCGAGACCACGCTGGCCACGGTGAACCCGGCGCTTGTTCTGGGTCCGGTCACCAGTGACGATTTCTCAGAGTCCGTGCAGGTGGTCGAGCGCCTGCTATCCGGCCGAGTGCCAGGCCTGCCGCGTCTGGGCTTCAATGTGGTCGACGTGCGCGACGTGGCAGATCTGCACATTCGGGCTATGACCCACCCGGACGCAGCCGGCGAGCGGTTCATTGCGGCGGCCAATTTTGCCTGGATGGGCGAGATCGCCGCACTGCTGCGCGAGAGGCTGGGCGAGGGTGCGGCCAAGGTCCCGACCCGAAAGGTGCCTAACTTCGTGATCCGTCTGGCTGGCCTTTTCGACAAGGACCTGGGTTCGGTCGCGCCGAGCCTTGGGCACAAGCACGACTATTCCTCCGAAAAGGCCCAACGGATGTTGGGCTGGAAGCCGCGCGCGCTGGACGAAACGATATTGGACTGCGCCAACAGCCTGATCGCCACTGGCGCGGTATGAGCAGATGCTGGGCGCTGACGCTGACGCTGACGCGGCTCTGATGCGGCTGAGCAGCCTTTGCCTCGCGTTACCAGAAACCGGCGAGCGCCTGTCGCATGGCATGCCGGCCTTCGACGTGGCCGGGCAGATGTTCTGCTACTTCTGGAACAACCACCACGGCGATGGCCTAACAGCGGCCTGCGTGAAGACCTCGGGGCGGGACGAGCAGGATCTGCTGATCGAGGCCGCGCCAGGGCTCTATTCCTGGCTGCCATACCTCAGTCCCTCCGGCTGGATCGGCATCAACCTCGCGGCGGACGATCTCGACTGGGCACATGTGGAGGCCCGACTTTTGAGCAGCTGGCGGCTCGCCGCACCGATGCGGTTGGCGTCGATCTAGCACCCCTCGACCGCGGAATAGGGGCCGCTTAGTGTCCCCTGTCTTCTTCGGCGGGGGGTCAATGGTTCGTCATATCCTTGCGGGTGTCCTGGCGCTCGCCTTGCCGACGCTCGCGGTGGCCGCGCCGATCACTGCACAGCAGCAACACGACATCGACGCCAGCATCGGTGAGTGGCTGTCGCAGACGGGCGCTCCGTCGGTTTCCATCGAGGTCGCAAGCGACGACCAGGTCGTCTTCGCTAAAGCCTACGGTTGGGCGCGCCTCGCGCCGGACCGGCTGGCCACGCCGCAAACCCGCTACGCGATTGATAGCGTTTCAAAGGAATTCACCGCCGCAGCGATGCTGAAGCTGCAGGAATCCGGGAAGCTGAGCTTGGACGACAAGGTCGCCAAGTATTTTCCAGACCTCGCCAGCGCCGACCAGGTCACGCTGCGCCAAATTCTCAGCCACACCGCTGGCTACCGCGACTACTGGCCCCAAGACTACGTAACCATCGAAATGGGTCATCCAACTACGGTGCGCGCTGTGCTCGACGAATGGGGCAAGAAGCCGCTCGACTTCGCGCCAGGGACCGACTGGCAATATTCCAACACCGGCTTCGTGATCGCAGGCGCCATCGTGGAGAAGGCGGCCGGCCAGCCGCTGGTGGATTTTCTGCGGGCCAATGTCTTTGAACCCCTGAAGATGCAGCGCGTCTCTGACGCCGACCAGACGGCGCTCCGCCCCGCGGACGCGGGCGCCTACACCCGGGCCGCCTCCGGACCTGTCCGGCCCGCGCCGAAGGAAGGCGCGGGCTGGCTGTTTGCGGCCGGCGAGCTCGCCATGGCCCCCCGGGAAATCGCCCGCTGGGACGTCAGCCTTATGGCGAAAAGCCTACTGGCGCCGGCCTCCTATGAAGCCTTCTACAAGCCGATCAAGCTGAACACGGGCCGCGACAGTCGCTATAGCTTGGGACTGCAGGTTGCGACCAACCATGCCCGTCAGGTGATCGGTCACGACGGCGGCGGATCGGGCTTCCTGGCGACCAATCGCATGTGGCCAGCCGAGAAAATCGCCGTGGTCGCGCTCACAAACAATGACTGGGCGAGCCCGGACGCGGTCGACGCCCGCGTCGCGTTCGTGGTGCTGCCGCCCCTTGAGTCGGAGGCCCGCGCGCGCCGCGTCTTCAGCGATTTCCAGACCGGTCGGGCGGATCGCGGCCTCTTCACCGAAAACGGCAACGCCTACCTGTCGCCGGCTGTACTGGCAGATCAGAAGACGGGTCTCTCAGCTTTCGGAGCGCCTCGCTTGTTCGAGCTGGAGAACGAGTCCATGCGCGGCGGTATGAGGACGCGCATTTGGAAGATCACCACACAGAAAGGCGTCCTTAGCGCCGTTGAGCTCGGCTATCCGGACGGCAAGCTCGAACAGTTCATGATCTCGAAGGCGGATTGACGATGAAGTTGGACGTGCGGAAGTTTGGCGCTCTGATCGGGGCCGTGAGTTTGGCAGTCGCCTGGCGTGCGAACGCCCAAGTTCAGCGTCAACCGCAAGAGGCCAACGGCTACACACGCTATGAGCTGCTGGCGCCGGGCTCGGGGAAGTTCCGGATCATCTACGACATCACCGCAGTTCGAACGGGTGCGACCGCCTTCTTCAACCCGATCCGCAAAGGCTCTGTCGCATCGGACGAGAAGGTCACCGACCTCGCCACCGGCCAGCCGCTTAAGTTCGCTCAGGTCTCAGGCGAGTCTGCGAAGACAACGGGCTTGCCGGAGGCCGATCCGGCCTCGGATTACATCCGCGTAGAACTCGCCCACGCGGTGCCCGCCAACGGCGGCGAGGCGCGGATCCTGATCGAGAAGACCTACGAGGATGCCAAGAGCTATCGCGTCGACGGCAAGGACATCATCTTTGACCGCGGCCTGGGCATTAAGAAGAACGCCGTAGTCCTGCCAGCCGGCTATGTCCTGGCGAGCTGCAATTATCCATCCCAGGTGACCCAAGAAGCCGACGGCCGTATTCGAGTGAGCTTCTTCAACGTGACGCCTGGCGAAGCGCCGCTGAAATTGCGCGCCACGCCCGGGACGCTCTCCTCCATGCCCACAAGCGTGAAAGGAAAATTCGGCGAGCGAGCGAAACAGACGCGCGATATCGTCTACTCCCTGCAACAGCCGGAGACCCACGCCTTTGACCTCTATCACGACTACACCGAGGAAAAGGCCGGGGTGAGCCGCTACATCAATGTTGTCCGGACGGGGTCGGTGGCGACGAACCCAAGCGCCCGCAACCTCGACACCGGCGAGGCCATTCCGGCGGTCCATCTGAAAGGTGCAGAGATCACCAAGGCCGGCATCGACGATCCCGAGATCGGCAGGATAACCCCGGAGACCGAGATCGTGGTTTTCAACTTCAAATCGTTGAAGTTCAATCAATCCATCCGTCTACGCATGAGTGAGACTTACACCGATCCCGGACGCTACAAACTGGTGGGCGACGAGCTGGTCTTCGATCGCACCTTTGGCCGCGCCAACAATGCCGTGGTCCTTCCGAAAGGCTGGATGCTGAGCAACTCTAGCGCCCCCGTGGTGGTCAGCAGTACCGAGGACGGCCGCGTCCGGCTCGATTTCAACAATCCTCGCCCGGACGAGGTTGAGGCGCTGTTCACCGCCAAGCGGATGAATCCGCCCAAGGATTGAGCACAAGCCTGAGTAGAGCGGCTTCACTACAAAAAGTTGCGTCGGGGTTGGAACTGACCGTCTGACCCCTGCGTTGGCGCCTGTTGAGATCCTGACTGCGGGACTCAAACTGGGGTTAGTGATGATGAACATTCGACAGGCGCTGGTGGCTTCGGCGATGGGGATTTCCAGCCTAGCTGCGGCCAGCGCGCATGCAGCGATCCTGCTCAGCGACACATCGGCGCCCTTCGCGCGCGCCGATGACACCGCATTCAACAAGACCTTCACGAGCCTTGGCTCGGGGTTGGCAAACCTGTCGTTTGCGATCAATGGCTTCGGAAGCCTCGACGGCCAGAATTTCTACGAAGATGACTTCACCCTGGCGCTAAATGGCGTCTCGATTTTCTCAGGGACGTTCAACCTGGGGGGCGGCGGAAACGACGTGGTGTTCTTTGCGCCCGTCGGTGCAACGGCTTCCAACGTTTCCGGCAATGGCATGGCGGTCACCTGGACTGGTGGCCGGGTCAACGTCGCGACGCCGCTCACTCTGGCGGCGGGCGCCAACATCCTGACCTTCGGCTACAATTCCCTCGTCGCCGGCCACGCCGGCCCCCAGTCTCTGAGCGACGAGGGCTGGGACGCGAGCAACATCACCGTGACCCAGGCCAACCAGCTAAGCCTCGCTGCGATCGTCGTGCCCGAGCCTAGTGGTTGGGCGCTCATGCTGGTCGGTTTCGCCGGCGCGGGCGCTACGCTTCGGCGCCAGATCCGCGCGAAGTTGGCCTTCGCGCGGATCTGAGAGTGTCAGCGAACCTTTTCCGAAGGTCTCAAGCGATCGCACGCGCAAGGTGCGCAGGCGGCGCGTCAGCGGAGGCTGGCGTGGCGTGCGCGATGGCTTGAGCGCGGCCCGACAGGCCGATGATGCCGGCTGCCCCGGCAAGCAGACCCAGGCAAACGCAGAGCAGCGCCTCGGCGAGGCCGGGCGCCAGGATGCTGAGGCTGGGCGTCGGGCGCACGTTGGCCACGCCGATGAAGCTGTCGAGCATGCCGTAGGCTGCGCCGAACAGCCCGATCAGGGGCCCGCCGCCGGCCAGTGCGAAGAGGAAGCCTTGGCCGCCAACGCGTAGGTCCCTGCGGCCGACAAGACCGCGAATGTAGACGAATGCTGCATAGCCGATGGCGACGACCAAGCCCGCGATGAGCAGCTGCACCACCGGCTTGGCGTGGGCGAAGATGCCGAGCAGCGTCAGCCGCTGAGCCAGAGGGACGATCGCCAACGGTGCATCCGGCGGGGCGATCGCCTGGGCGTACGCGGGAGCAGCGGCGGCGAGCCCGGTGAGCGTAACAACGAGTTTCCTGAATTTCGACATGGGCAGTTCTCCAGATGACGCATGTAATTCATTGGAAGACTACATTTGTAATATTTAGAGTCAATCGCATGGACCCCGCCAAGGGCCCCGGCTAGGCCGCTTTCGCCGTTGCGACCTTCAGCATGCTCAGATAGCCCGGCGCCGTCAGCATATCTGACAGCACACCCTTAGCCTTCAGAAGGCGATGGGCGCGGGGCAGGTTGTAGCAGGGCACATGCATGAACATGTGATGCTCGCAGTGATAGTTGACGTAGTAAGGAGCGATCACCGCTCGCTCGAGCCAGTTGGCATTGGTAGTGCGCGCATGGCGTAGCGGGTCGGGCTCGTCTTTGCCCACGCATGCGTGCTCGGCGATGTTGCGCAGTCGGCTGATCATCGGAAGCCAGGTCGCTTGCGGAACCAACCATAGCACCGGCCAAATCCACCAGCCGCCGAGAGGCGCCGTTACGGCGAGCGTGACGACCATGCCGGTCAGGAAGCGGCGGCGCGCATAGATCGCTTCTTTCAGGATCGGCCAAAGCGGCTCGTCCGGCTTGCGGTGCGTGATCCGCTTGAAGAGGCCGGACCAACGCTGCTTCCAATAGGTCTGGCCTGTCAGGTCACGGAAGATTTTCCGACGCAGCGACAACCGCGTGATTGGGAAGGGCGCTGAAAGCACCAGGTCTGGGTCTTCCACCTGCTGAGCGTACTTGTGGTGCTGCAGATGATAGTTCCGATAGTCGATCAGACCGCCGGTCGTCAGGTGGTTGCCCACCCAGTCGTTGACCTTGAGGTTCGGATGCAGGGCCGCATGGGCCGCGTCATGCATCAGGATCGCGACGCCGAGTTGGCGGCCGCCAATGATCATGATGGCCAACGGGATCGTGATCGGCTTCAACCACCAGGGAGATACCCACGCCAAGGCCATAGTCAGGGCGATGACGGCCCAGGCGTGCGCCAAGAGCGCCAAGCCTTTCCATTGCGAACGGCCTGACAGCGGTGCCCATTCCTGGGACGCGAAATAGGCTTTCGGATCAATACGCGCAGCAACGGCCATGGACGTAGTCTAACCTCGAAAACTCAGGGAAAACAGGAGGACGATAAGGAACCCTTGCTTGGTCGCGCTCAGAAGAAGCCGCCGAGCCGGGTGCCAGCGACGATGGCCAGGACCAGGATCAGGCCTGCCCAACCATTGGACTTGAAGATCCTCAGCGCACCCGCCGGATCGTCTACGCGCACCTTGCGGGCCTGCGAACAGAGCTGCACGCCATAGGCGATCAGCGCCAGGTAATAGAGAGAGCCAAGGCCAGCCGCAGCGCCCATGCCAATCAGGATGCCGAGGCTCGTCAGATAGAAACCCAGGATCGCCAGCGGCGCCTGCGTCCCTAGCCGCCGCGCCGAGGACTTCACGCCGGCAAGCGCGTCGTCCTCCAGGTCTTGGATCGCGTAGATGGTGTCGTAACCCAGGGTCCAAAATACGCCCGCGCCATAGAGAAGAACTGCAGGCCATGCGAGTGCGCTGTCCGCTAGGGCACGCATCAGGAAACGGGTATTGCCGGTTTCCAGGACGTAGGGGGTAATGCCGCGCCAGAACTGCGGGCCGGCCCCGGTCGCCGCGGCGAAGCCCAGGAGGGCGCCCCAGTTGAAAGTCAGGCCGAGCCAGGCCTGCGGCCACCATGTGATCCGCTTCATGAAGGGATAAACCGCGACCAGCACCAGGGATGCCGCGCCCAGGAGCACCGCGGTCGGCGGCAGGCGGATCAGGATCGTGAATGAGATGAGACAACAGGCGATCACGAAGGCCCAGGCTTGCTGGACGCTGATCTGCCCGGCCGGGATCGGCCGCATCGCCGTCCGGGCTACCTTTGCATCAATGTCGCGGTCGACGATGTCATTGTAGGCGCAGCCAGCTGCGCGCATCAGCGCCGCGCCCAGAAATACCTGGACCATTAGCCCAAAGTTCGGCCCCCTATGCTCCATGGCATCGGCCAGCGCGATCCCCTGCCAGCCCGGCAACATTAGAAGCCAGATCCCCGCCGGCCGATCGAACCGCCCGATCTTCAGCCACGGCCGCAGTCCCGCTGGCGCGAACCGGTCAACCCAATTGCTGGGTATGGCGTCGGGTAGGGGTGCAGTCACAGGAGACATCTGGGTCCCTTTATGGGGAGCCTCGACCCGGCGCCAGCGCCTTCAGGCCGCACGTCTCCGACCGGCGTCCCAGAGACGCTGAACGCCCATCGGTGTGAGTGCGACAACCACCTCGCGCCCGACGCGCTCGCGGCAGACCCAGCCGGCGTCCACAGCATCCTCCCATACCGTAAGGCGCGGGCACGAGGTTCGCCAAGCCTCCATCACCTCAATGTAAGGGCTAGGCCCGGACACGAGCGAATCTGGGAAATCCAGGATCAGCGACGCGGTCACGTCTGGTGGAGGCATGCCGCAAACTTCTTGTGGCCTAGACATCTTCAATACTCCGTGCGCGCGGAGACGGGCGCACAGGGCCCGCAACGTCGCAACAGCTGTAACGTCGGTTCAGCAGAGCCGCCTTGCAAGTGAACGACTGTGGCTCTCCAGCCACCCCGCGGCGAAAGGCGAACAGCGTTCGCCCGCGTGGTGTCGCTAGCTCGTAAAGATGTCCGGGTTATGTAGTTCGTGATCTGTCCGCTCGTTCTTGCTTTGGTCCAGGCATGCCCTGGACCAGGGTGGCGGCCGATGGAGCGTGTCATGCGGCCTGGTCCTTGTGATCTGA
>JAYUBY010000018.1:0-11349 GCA_043740635.1 Alphaproteobacteria bacterium | reverse complement strand
AAGAACATGGAGTTCTACTACTTCCACAACTGCCTCTATGAGAGCGTGTGGAAGGACAATCGGCGCCGTCACGCTGAGAAACTCAACACCTGGGACATCCTCCATAAGTTCCCCCACGATTACAAAGTCATCTTCGTGGGCGACGCGACCATGAGTCCCTACGAAGTCACCTATCCAGGTGGCTCGGTGGAGCACTGGAACGAGGAAGCCGGCGCGGTCTGGATGGATCGTGTGGCCAACATCTATGAGCACATGATTTGGCTGAACCCGACGGCCGAACGTCACTGGGACTACACGCCCTCCGTCGGGCTCCTCAAACAACTGGTCGGCGACCGGATGTTCCCGCTGACGCTGGCGGGCCTCGAGAAGGCCATGAAGGAGCTCGCCCGGTAGAGGCGGGGCCCGATGACCGATCAAATCTCGCCCGACGCCCCCGAGGGCCACGCCGACGAAGAGACCCATGCGGCCACCAAAGCCGCGGTGTTCGGCGCTGCGGAGCGACTGTTCGCCTTGCACGGCTTCCAGAACGTCTCGGTGCGCGACATCACCGCCGAAGCCGGCGTCAATCTGGCCAGCGTGAACTACCATTTTGGGTCCAAAGACGCGCTGCTCTTCGAGATCTTCCGCCGCCGCACCGGGGAGCTGAATCGCGAGCGGGCGCGAATGCTGCACGAGGCCAACGACCGCCACGGCGGCAAGCCGCCGGTGCGCGAGATTCTCGAGGCGCTATTCGCGCCGCCCCTGCGCTGGGCCGACCCCGCCAACGACCGGCGGATCAGCGTGCAGTTCATCATTCGCGCCCGTTCCGAGGGCACTGCGGAGATGCGGGACGCCTTGCAGAACGACGTCTCCCACCTGGCGCGTTTCGCCGAGGCGCTGAAGGCTGCAAATCCCGACCTCGCGCCGGAGAGCGTCTACTGGCGACTGCACTTCGTCCTGGGCATGGTCCACAACAATCGCTTCGTGGAATTCGACCGCCTGCACCACCTGTCAGGCGGTTTGACGCGAGAAGCAGACGTGGCCGGACTTCTAGAGCGTATGCTCGACTTCGCAGAGGCGGGCTTTCTGGCGCCTTAGATACAATCTAAGGTTTCACCCGACCAGAGGGCTTTGCCTGCAGCGCTGCGGCGGCTTGTACGCAATCTTCGTGCTCCCTCGCCTGCCAGGCCTGACTTTCGGCCAGGTCATTGGCGTCGGAATAGGCCACGGCGACGAGCTTGGCCTTTACGCATCGGTCCAGGGGCGCAGCAGACTTTTCATATTCGCCGATCGCACTCCTGACACGGAGGGTCTCAACAAGCTTTCCCTGAGCGTCCGCCACTTGACCACAGGCGGCGCAGAACAGTCCCAGAGCCAGGATCGCCACACCCCGTATCACCCGTCCACGTCCCCTCAGCCCCGCTGAAGCTGGGCAATGGATGGTGAACTCCGATGTGTGTCCCAAACGTGGCGATCCCGCGGCGCCGACGAGACCCCCGACTTATGACCGGTCCGAAGGACTACCGCCGCCCAAGACCCAACAGACGCGGGTCGAATCGAAAATCCTCCTCGCCTACTATTCGGACCTACGCCATCTCTCTATGCCTGACGTCTATAAGCGAATTCCGTTCTTGGGGAACGACAACGCTCGGCACGAGCATGGCAAGCGCCCCCCCGCGTATCAGAAACCCATCTCCTGCGGACACGCAGGCCTCGGCGCTAACTGGCGTTTCGTTGAGATGTTCGACCACTGCGTCGTCCGGAATCTCAATCTCCAGCAATCGATAGTCATCGGGCATTAATTCTGCGGGCAGATCGAGGTGCACCAGCACCTCGAGCACAGCCAAACTTGGACTGCCAGCCGCGTAGATCATCGGTCGGCCCGGAGAATTCCAGCGACCGCCGTAAAGACGCGCGCCCTCCCCATCCAACGCGGAGAAGGCGGCCTTAGCGAGCCGATAGAACTTCACGCCGCCAAGCCGTGGCCGATTTGTCCCGACAGCGTCTCGACGCTACGAGCGCCAGAATCCGTGTCCGCAAGGGATAGAGGCGGCCGGGCCGCCTTGAGCCTGGACTTAGTCGTCGTCGCTCCCCTTTCGGCGACGCAGGGACCAGCGTACGGCGACGATGATCACCGGCGCGACAATGACGACGACCCAGGTAATCGGGTCTTTCAACGAAGTATCCATTCTCCCATCCTAGCGGCGCCGGGCCGGCGCCTCCAGCGACCCGTTGCCGAGCAGCCGCGAGGCCACGAATAGCCAGTTGGGCTGGTACATCGCTGGTCGCCGATCAACCAGAACAGTACTAGAAAATACCATCCTTATTGGTCAGGAGACATTTTTACAGCGTCGATTGGAAGAAACGAATTTTTTAAGCTGGCGCGTCTCGGAGCCATCATTTTGTGGGGTGACGCAATGCGACAGTAGCAAAATCTGCATCGGGAGCCGCGCCATACGTGTCCGGAGGAATCCCCCTCGGCGGCCCGCAGTCAGACGCCATTTTGGTAAATGCCGTCCTCTGGGCGAGTACCTTCGCGTTATATGGTATGTGGTAGCCTTCGATAGCCTGCCTCTCGCGAACTCCGAAGCCCGATATAAGGCCGTTAAACTCGCGAGCTTGGCTGATCGCTTTCCGATAGGCTCGCGCATCTTCCGCGTCGAACGGGCGTCCGGGTCCAGCTAGTTCGAATAGGGTCGTCCAGGCCTCCTCCTCCTTGGGCTCGAGCTCGCTGATGCGCTCGACGATTTGGTAGACGCGACTGTAACCGCGCAGTTCCTCCGCAGAGAGGTGGGACGCACTCTGGGCGCTGAGGGCGCTGCTCCACACGCCGGTGCTCCAACTGTGGTTGGGCGGCGCCCTGGGCGTGGCGAGCGCAGGTAGGAATCCCGTTTTTGAAGCGCGATCGACGATAGAGGCAAGCGCGTCTAGTTGCTGATTTGTACAGCTCGAGAACTTAACACGGGCATCGAGCTTGCCCAGATTGTCGCCGACTTCCAACCCAAGTGCCTGGCGCGTTTCGACGACTTTCCGATCCCACTCAAAATTTGATACGAGCTGTTCGAGGCCCAGAGCAATCACGATACCGAAAATGATTGATCCGATTTCGGTTAGAAACTCGCGCCAGCTGTGCGCTGCCTTCGGCTTATGAATATCCATGAACCCTCCAACCATGGGTTGGTTAGAACAGTCCGCGAAGGGCGCCAAGGACCGCTTGCCCCCCAGCCGAGACGTTCCCCGGGTCAGCTTTCTGGACGGCACGAGGCGGCCGACGATTGCCGGCGCCGTCGGCGTCCTCTCCCCTTTTGCTAACCCGCTCCTGCCCAGGAACACCGCGATTTCGGCGTCGTAGCCACGAACGAGGAGCCCGCGCCGTATGAGCGAACTGAGGCCCCTAGCCGGACTTCTTGGCCTGTTGCTGCTTGCGGCCTTTTCACCCGACGCCCAGGCCGCGCCCGGCAAGGTCGCTCTGACCTTTGACGATCTGCCAGGCCTCAGTGCTTTTCCCGACCAGCCCTATGTGAATTACCTCAATGACATGCTGCTGCGCGGACTGCGGCGACATCATCTGCTTGCGATCGGCTTCGTCCACTAAGGCAAGCTCGACGAGATCAACCTGCCCCAGCAGATCGCCAACCTGGGGAAATGGCTCGACGCTGGAATGAACCTCGGCAACCACACATTCAGCCATGAGTCACCGAACACGCTGGGCGCTAAGGGTTACATCCAAGACATCGCCCGCGGCGAGCCCGCTGTTCGCGGCCTCCTACTGCAGCGCGGCAAGCTCCTCGGATAGTTCCGCCACCCCTACCTTGAGACCGGCTTCCCCGAGGCGGAAAAGCGTGAAATCGACGACTGGCTGGCTGCGCACGGCTATCGCGTCGCGCCGGTGACTATCGACGCCGACGACTGGGGGTTCGCCGAACCCTATGACGACGCTATCGCACGCCGTGACGAGATCAAGCGCCTCCGCATCAAGGCGCAGTATCTTCAGTATACGGACCGCACCATCGGTTGGTATCAAAGCGCGTCCGCCGCGCTGTTCGGCCGGCAGATCGCCTTCGTGATGTTGCTCCACGACACGCGGTTGAACGCCGATTGCATCGACGACATCGCCAATCTCCTAAAGCGGCGCAAGCTGAAGGGCGTCACGTTGGAGGAGCGATGAGGGATCCGGCCTACCAATTGGTCGACCCTTACGTCGGGAAGGACGGGATCGATTGGATCGAGCGCTGGTCCGACGCACTCCATAAGTCGTTGCCCTTGGGAACCTGGGAGGATCCGCCCGCCCAGATCGTGCGGGAATACGACTCCGTCAACAACGACCGTCACTAAATCCTCGACTGAGAAATCTAGTCGTCTACCTGTCGACTCGCCAATGAGCTTTCGCGCGGACGCTATCGGCCTGAGGCTCAATCGAGAGTGAATCCTTGGTCTCTGGGGCAGCAATTAACAGGGGCCGTCGATGTCGGCTATTGCCCCTGAAGAGAGCTTCGGTGCGTCCGTCCGCCGTCCGCGAGACCCGGCATGAGCATCTCCACGCGTGGAGGCTTTCGGGCACACGATTGGAAGTTCCTAGGCCAAAAGCGCGGGGTGGATTGCCACAGCTCCCAGCGTGGCCGAACGTCCGGTTAGGCAGCATGCAGGGGGCCTTGGTGATCAGGTTCGGGCCGTGGAGCACAATCTTGGGAGCCGCCGCCGGATTCGGCGTGTTGGTATCGCTCCTGCTGCTGGCTGCGCCGCGCAATCGTGTCGCCAACCGATTTCTCGCCGCCCTGATGGTCGTGGCTCTGCTGCGATTGATGCCCTACATCATCGGTTTCGCGGGGTTCTATGACGCCTACCCGTGGCTGTCGTTTGCACCCTTCGATCTGGTGCTGGCGATCGGCCCTCTGCTCTACCTCTACGTCCTCAGCTTGGTGACAGTGGCTCTGCCGCGCCGCTGGGTCTGGCACTTCGCGCCAGCTGCCATCGATCTGGCCTACAATCTCTGGGCCTTCAGCCTACCGCTGACTCAGAAGCTGCACTGGAACGACACGGTCCACGTGCCCTGGATCGATCCACTGGAATCTCTGGCGGGCATCGTATCGCTGGCGATCTACCTTGCAGCCGCGATCAGGTCCTACAACCGCTATCAAACTTGGTTGTCGGCTAACGTCAGCGACCGCGAGGAACATCGCCAGCCCTGGATCGTCACGGTCCTGGCCGGACTGGGTGTCTGGCTGGCGGTGACGGTCGGCTTTGATTTCGTGGATCGGTTCGCGGTCCAGTTGAGCTATCGCAGTCGCTTCCCACAGTATCTGGTGTTCTCCGCAATCATCCTCTGGCTAGGCCTGGAGGGATGGCGCCACGCAAACCACGCCTTCCCGTCCATGACCGCCCGTCCCGCGACCCCGCCGCCGGCAGCTCGCGACTGGCCGGCGACGGCCCGGGAGTGGGCCGAGATGATCCGCCGCGGGGCGTGGTGGCGCGAACCGAGGCTCAGCCTCACCGAGGTGGCGCGGCGGCTCGCCACCAACGAGACGTATGTCTCTCGCGCCTTCAACGAAGGCCTCGGCCTCAACTTCAACGCCGTGATCAACGGCTTCCGGGTCGAGGCGGTGCAGGCCGCGTTGACGCAGGAGTCGGCCGAGCTGCTGGCCGTGGCGCTGGATTGCGGCTTCTCTTCCAAGGCAAGCTTCAATCGGGTGTTTCGCGAACATACCGGCCTCAGCCCAACAGCCTGGCGCGCGGCTCATTTCCAGGAAAATCGCAACGGTTCGATATCTGAGGCGACGCCGCGCTAGGCCGGCGTTTAGCTCCGATCGCGTCTTCGAGGCGGTCTCGAAGGACGACCGGAGTCTTCCATCTGATGCGTCGCTTTCCGCTCTACGCCGCGCTGACCTGCACGGCCTCGCTCATATCGGCGGTGGCGCCCGCCATGGCTCTGCCGGCAGCTGAAGCGCCACAGACCGCACAGACCGCGGCGGACTACCTGCCGGTCACGCTCACCGCCGACCAAGCCCGCGCCGACGTCGCCCTGCTACGTCGTGGCTTGGAGACCATTCATCCCGGGCTCTACCGCTACCGCTCGCGCGCTGAGATCGACGCGGCGTTCTCCCGGCTGGAAGCCGCGGCGAGCGCCCCCACGACCGACGTTCATTTATGGCGCGACATTGCCGTGATGCTGGCTGAGATCCACTGCGATCACACCAAGCCCGAGGTGTCCGTCACCATCGACCGGTTCCGCGCCGGTCACGCCACCCAACTCCCGCTGCGCTTCACCTTCATCGAAGGCCGTATGATGGTCGTCTCCAACGACGGACAGGCTGGTGCGCCGCCGCGCGGCGCGGAGATCGTCGGAATCAATGGCGTTGCCGTTCCAGCCGTGGTGTCGGTGCTTGGAACGGCCGTCGCCTACGACGGGGCGACCGACGCGTCGATCTTGGCCAAGCTTAGCGCCGACGGCGATCTGACGGGGGACGATTTCAACGAATATTGGCCGGCTTTCTATGGGTTCCCCGCCCAATGGCGGCTGGACTGGAAGGCCCCGCGCGACCTTCGCGTGTCGCACACCGTTGTGGCGCCCATCAGCTTCGAGGCCTGGACCGCCCTGACCTGGCCCGGCGGGGTCTACCGGGACGAGTTCTACAAGGCGATACGCTGGCGGGTGGCGGGAAAGAAAGCCTACCTCCGCATCGACACGTTTGTGAATTACCGCAATCCAGTGGATGCAACCGCGTTTTTGGGAGGCTTTTTCCGGACGCTGAAATCACAGGGAGTCACCGATCTCATCCTGGACCTGCGCGCGAATGGCGGCGGTTCGGAGGACGTTTCGGTGGCTCTGGGACGTTACCTGCTGCCCGCGCGTTTTACCTGGTCCGAGCCCGTCCTGCTCAAGGCGGTCCGCTACGGCGACCTTCCGGCCCACATGGAAACCTGGGGCGATCCCAAGGCGCTATTCGAACCCCCATTGGACCACTTCACGCACCTTCCGAGCGGCTGGTGGGAACGCCACCCCGGCGCGGACCCAGACGATGACGATGAGAGTGTCCTGCCCCAAGCGGTGTCGCCAGACCGGTTCACCGGCCGCCTCACGATCCTGACGGGTCCGCGTAACGGATCGGGCTCGACCCGGACCATCGCCCAGCTCAAGGAAAAGCTGGGCGCAACCCTGGTCGGCGAAGACAGCTCCGGAAGCGCCGAAGGCCCGACAGCGGGACACATCTTCCTTCTGACCCTACCGAATAGCGGACTGAAGGTGCGGATTCCCAACGCCTGGAACCGGACCAAAATCGACCACTTCCTTCCCGGACGCGGCGTTGCGGTGGACAATCTCGTAACGCCCACCGTCGCCGACTTTGAGGTTGGGGTTGACCGGGCGTTTGATGTGGCCAAGGGCGCGGTTATCCCCCCTGCGCCGCCCTTGGCTATGGCCATGGTCGGCGGCTGGCGTGGAACTCTGGACTATCGTGACTTCGGCGATGATCGGCGCACGATCCTGCCGATGACAGCGGTGGGAACTTCGCGAGGCGATGGTGCGACCCTAGAGTTTGCATTCGACGACGGCCCGAGCAAAACCCTCCGCGCTAGCGAGCGGTGGTCTGTTGAGGCTGACGGCAAATCCCTGACCGTCGGGAAGGGCCGAGATGCCGAGGTCATGACCATTGTTGAACGAAGGGGCGGTCCGGAAGCGGGCGCGTTGACACTGGTCGCTGAAGGCCATGGCAAGGAGAATGGCCGACCCGTCGCGGTCCGAGCGATCGTGACGCGGCGGGCCGACCGACTGTCGATCACCAGGCTGACCCAAATGCCAGGCGGACCCTACTTGCTGCGGCACGCCTACGAGCTTGCGCGCACACCCTGAGCGTAGACGTTCACCGATTGAGCCCCCCTTAAGCGACATTTCCAGTGTCTGCTTCTTTTCGGAACCGTTGCACTGCGGGACATCGCACCGTTGCTGACCGCGGGAGAGTCTGACTACGCTCGCCGCCGGTAAACCGCTAGGCGGCGGCATGGACATCCACAAACCCAAGCCCTGGCACGGCTTTCGCGAGTTCCTGAAGGAGTACGTGATCATCGTGGTGGGCGTGCTGACAGCGATCGTTGCGGAGCAAACGGTCGAGGCGCTGCACCATCGCGAGATCGTCGCCCGGGGCGAGGAAGCTCTTCGCGACACTTCGCACGGTTCGTTGAGTACAAGGCCGAGACCGACCAAGAATCCGCATGCATGGCCGCCCGGGCCAGCGAGGTTAGGGCCATCCTCGACAACGGGGGCAGGACCCGGCGGCTGGGCCGGGTCGGATCAATTCCCCAGCCCTATCCGCTGCCATGGCAGATCGACACCTGGGAGGCGATGGTGGCGTCCGGGGCCGCACCCTACCTGCCCCAATCGCAGACCGTACTCTACTCCCGCATCGCGATGTCCGGCGTCGATCTCTATAACGCCGCCACGGGTGAGTGGACGGAGTGGGGCGCACTCAGCAGCCTGTCTGGGGCGCCGCGCACCTTCAGCGAAGCCGAAGAGGCCAAGGCGCGGGACACCTTGGCGCGAGCTGTCGAACACCCCGGTCTGGTCCAATTCATCGCGGAGCACACGATCGCCTGTATCAAGCAAACCCTGGTGGGGCTCATAGGTAGGCTCCGGGCGACTGGATGACGCCGTCCAGCGTGACATTGGTAATAGCGATGATCTGCACGGTCTCCCCCGGCTCTCGGTATCAACATCACGGGCGCCCCCTTGAGCCGGGAAGGTCATCATTCTCAGTCGGTGAGACTGCCTGCCCAGCAGACCGCTACAAGGTCGGCATTGAGCCAGAGACGGCCCTCACGCAGACGTGCAGATTGCCCCGTCGCATCCGGAGCCGCCCTGAGGCAATCTTCACATAGGGGGCTGAAACCAGAGGAGGCGTGACCATGACGCATGGCTTCCAACAGCAGGACCCGTCAGCCGGATTCACATTTCCGAAATTAGCCCGCTCGCCTCAGCACGGACAGAAGCCGGACACTAAGGCCGCCGCGCCCATCCGGCCTGCGCTTACTCGACCCTCGCCCAGGGCACTAGGCGCATGGCCCCCAAGCACGGGCGGTAAGCGCACACCGCGATAGGTCATTTGGCGTGCGGGAATCCTCGCCCTTTCGCAGCCGCGCGGGACTCTGATAGACCAGCCCCATTGAAGTCATGCCTTTGCTGAGGGGCGCCGGAGTCGGCTGTTTTGCCGGTCTTGAGCGGCGTTGGTCATTTGAACGCCGAGATTGCACCCACGGCCGAGAATACGGGCGAGACTGATCTTGCCACGCGCGAAGCTGAGTACGAAAAGTTTGTCTGGGACAATCTGAGGCGCAACTACCTCGGCAACTACCTGCACGGCATGCTGGGCATGACCGGCTTTCGGCTGGTGAACACCCCGACGTTCCTACCGGCCTATCTGCACATGATCTCCGGCTCGAACACAATCGTCGGGCTTGGCCTAGCGCTGCAACAGGTTGGCGGCGTGATCTCGCCGATCTTCGGTGCGAGCCAGATTGAGCATCGAACCAAGGTGATGCCGGCCGCCATGTGGATGGGCGGACTGGCGCGGACGGCCGTAGCGGGCATCGCAATCTCCGGCTGGCTGCTGAAGGGCAATGCGCTTGTGGGCTCGATTCTCGGGTTCATGCTGATGTTCGGCATCTTCATGGGCGCGCAGCGGGTGGTCTTCTCACTGCTGATGGCCAAGGTGATCCCGATCAGCCGCCGCGGACGACTGCAAGCTTGGCGCAACGCCACAGGCAGCCTGATCGCCGCGGCGTTGGCCTATGTGGCCGGACGCTATCTCATCGGTCCGAACGTGTTCGGAAACGGCTACGGTACGACCTTCGTTCTAGCCGTCATCCTGACGACGCTCGGTCTTACCGCGCTCCAGTTGTTTCTGAAGGAGCCTGAGCCGCCGACGACCAGGAGGCAGAGCCGGTTCCGCGATCGCCTGCGAGAATTTCCCCGTCTGATCACCGAGGATCGCGCCTACGCCTACTTCCTGGTGGTCCAGATGCTCTCAAGCTGCGGCAGGATCGCGACACCGTTTTATATTCTCTACGTCGGCGCCTCGATGCACATGACGGGCAAGCTGATTGGGGCGCTCTCATTCGCCTATATCGGCGCCGACGCAATCTCGAACCTCGTCTGGGGTTATCTGGGCGACAAGACCGGCTTTCGCCTAGTGCTGCTCTTCTCGCTGATGGCCTGGGCTGCTTCGACGCTGTTGCTGCTCGAGGTGCACACGACCTGGGCGGTGTTTCTGGCTTTCTTCGGCCTGGGTGCAGGACAGGCGGGCTACATGATGTCCGCGCAGACGATGATCCTCGAGTTCGGCCAGCGAGACGACCTGCCGATGCGAATTGCCGTCTCCGCCACCGCCGAGAGCATCACGGCGACGCTGGCGCCGCTCGTGGGTGGCAAAGTCGCCGATCTGCTAGGCTACAATGTCGTCTTCGGCCTTTCCATCGGCGTGCTCATCGCCGGCCTGGTGCTACTGGTCGTCGCGGTGAAGGAGCCGCGAACCGCGCGACTGGCGGCGATGTAAGCCGCTAAGCCGCCGCCTTCTGCTCTGCCGCCAGGCTGATCCGGCCCTTGGCCATTTCGTTTGCCACCTCATGGGTCGGGCGGTGCTCGGACTTCGAGCGGTCGAGGACTTCACCCAAGGTCTCCATCAGGCGGGCGAGCTTCATCTCTACCCACGCCGGATCGAAGGCTTCCTGGCGGTCGAGGGCGCGGATCTCACCGGCCACGTTGATGATCCCGCCGCCATTGATCACGTAGTCAGGCAGATAGAGCATGCCGCGATCATAGACGGCGCGGCCGATTTCGGGGTCGGCCAGTTGATTGTTGGCGCCTCCGGCGATCACCTTGGCCTTCAGATGCGGCAAGGTGTCTGAGTTGATCGCGCCACCTAGCGCGCAAGGGGCGAAGACTTCGGCGTCGGCTTCGAAGATCGCATGGGGCGCGACGATCTTGGCCCCGGTCCGCCCGGCCACCTGTCGCAAGGACTCTTCGTTAACGTCGGTGATGATGAGCTTGGCGCCAGCCGCATGTAGCTTCTCGGCCAGATAGGCTCCCACGTGGCCCACACCCTGGATCGCCACGGTGATCCCATCCAGGTCGCGGTTGAGCGCCCGGCGCACGCCAAGTGTCACGCCCCGGAACACGCCTTCGGCCGTCACAGGGCTCGGGTCGCCGGAGGCTGCGGCGTGGCCGGTCAGGCCCGCGACATAGCGCGTGGTCTTGCGGGCATGCATCAGGTCGGCCGGCGAAACGCCGACGTCCTCAGCCGTCCAATATTTTCCGCCCACGTCCTCGACCGCGCGGCCGAAGGCTTCGAACAGCGCCGGCGTCTTCTGAGTGCGACTGTCGCC
>JAYUBY010000017.1:0-10626 GCA_043740635.1 Alphaproteobacteria bacterium | reverse complement strand
GTTGGCGGCGGTCATCTCCAGCGCCAGGCTATCGGACGTGAGCTTGCCATGAACGACGCCATCGACGCCCGAGGCGGCCGGCGTTCCACGTCCCCGCGCGCCAGCCAATTTCGCCTCCAGGGTTCCTTCCAAGCGGGCACCGCGCCCCTGCAACATCAACGTGGCGTCCGTCCGTCCGGCGAGGTCCTCGTCCACCATGCCAAGCGTCAAGCCGGTGACCTGGGCGCGCACCTCGGCGCCCGCATCCGACAACTGACCATCCAGAGCGATCCGCCCGCCATCGGACGCCGCAAGCTTCAAGCGAGCGCTGCGCTCAGGTCTGCCGAACAGCACCTGAGCGGTTTCGAGGGTGCGAACCTCGCGCCCACCCAGTCGGCCCTGGCCATCGAAAGTCGCTGCGTAACCCGGCTTGGCGTCGGAAAAGACTCCACGCCCGTTCAGACTCCATGGACCACCGTCCGACGTTCCTGAAGCCTGGGTGAGATAGGGCAGATGGTCCCATGGACCATCTGCCGTAACCTTGGCCGCGCGCACCGTAACCATCGAGCCCCGAAAGCGGACATTCTCCGCCGTCAGGTTCATGGTTGCCTTCGGCCCACCTGGTGCGTCGGTGAGCTTGACCGCTCCAGTTACTTGTCCGGCGTCGAGAAGGGTGCCCCGAGTGACCGTTAGCTGGAGGTTCGCCGCTGAAGGTTTGTCGCTTCGTAAAGCTAGTGAACCGGATGCTTTCACGCCGCCGGCGTCCACCGACAGGTCGGATAGATCGACGCCATCCTGTGGGAACGTGAAATCCGAACGCGCGCGCGCCGGCCCGAAACTGCTGGTGGCGAACAACGACGCTGTCCCGCTCGTTCCATCGCTTTTGCGCTGGAAGGTCAACGTCAGATGCGCGTCCTTGAGGGGAAGGCTGGGAACGTCGATCGCCGCGAAGTCCGCCGCCAGATCCGCGCGCGGCGCGGCAATCGAACCGGTGATCGCGCCGGAGCCCTTGGCCTTGCCAGCGATCTCGATTGGTCCCGCGTGGAACGGTCCTTCGGCGCTCCAATCGACCTTGAAGCCGAGGCCGCCGTCCGGGGTCAAAATACCCGATGTAGTGGCGGCGAGTGCGGCGCCAGTCAGGCTTGCCGAACTCACGGAAAGACGGCGATCCTGCAGGCTCGCCTGAGCTTTCAGCTGTGGCTTTCCGCCCAGGAGGTGGTCGAGCTCGGCATAACCGGTGATCAGCTTGTCCCCATGGGCATCGACATTGAACGCCCAGGCCTGACCGGCCTTGCCCTGAGCCGCCGACCAGGTCGCTTCCGCAGAACCCGATGCGCCGGCTCGCGCCGCACCCAGATTGGACATCGAGGCCTTGCCCTTGAATGTCAGACCCCCAAGCAGTCCGCGCCCGCCCGTCGCGTCGAGCCTCAGCCCTGCACCGTCCACCTGTAACTGTCGCAACAGGAGCCGCCCATCCGCCAGCCGCGAGCCGTCAAAATTCGCTTGTGGCGCCCCGCCCAGCGCCGCGGCCACGAACCCCTGCCCTCGCCCACCGGCCCCGGTCAGCCGCGCCTTGATATCCCACTGTCCGGCATTCTCGGCGATCTCTACCGGACCTGACGTCTGCGCCAGTTCATAGTCGCTGACCTGGACGCGTGCCGCGGTAGCCGCGCCGGAAAACCGCCAGCCCGGCTTGCCTTCTGTCAGCTTACCGACGATCCGCGTCGATCCCGTTTCCGGGCCACCTGTGATGCGCGAAAGGGCGGCCGTTTCCGCTGAGACGTCGATTCCATCCTTGCCGACCCTTCGGCCACCCAGGTCTCCCAGACCTCGAACGCGAACGGTCAGATTCTCCGACGTAATCCGGCCTTCCAGGGCGAAGAGATCCGGCTCCGCGCGCCGACCCACAAGGACGAAGCTCGCGCTCGGTCCGAACCGCTTTGCGTATGGCGCGGTAAGGGTCGACGCCGTCAGTGCAACTACGCCGCGGGCGTCACCGCCGTCCTTCGTCCAGGCTCCCTGGGCTTTCAGAGGCTGGAACGCGCCCGAGCTTGCAACCGTGGTGAAGCGGCCTTTCGACATCTCTCCACGCGCCGTCGCCTTCAGAGTGAAAGGCTGATTCGAAGGAAGGCCCAGGGCGCCGGCGAGTGCCCCGCCACGCGCCTCACCACCGTCAACCTCGACCACCAAGGGGCGGCGCTTGGCGACGTCGTAGTCGACGTTCAGGTGGTCTCCCGGGTGAAGCACGCTCGCCGCCCGGACCTTGCCGCGCTGGTCGCCATTGCGGTCCAGGTCGAGATTGAGATCGAGGTCGTACACGCCGCGCTCGTAGCTGAACGCCGGTAGCAGCTCGACGCGGGCATGGGCCCGATCGATGTGGAAAGAGAGCGGAAGACCGGTGTCTGCACCTTTCGCCGTCAGCGTTGGGCGCCGGATCAGCTTCAAAGTTTGGATTTCAATGGCGTCGGCATGGAACCGTCGCCTTAGGAGTTCGGCATAACGCCATGTCATGTGGAGATTATCTACCTCCAACCAGACGCCTCCCTCGTCACGGATCGTGAGTTTTCGGACGCTTGCGTCGCGCCAGATGTCACCGGTCACGCCCTCGATTTTGAGCCGTCCGAGGCGTCCGACCTTCAGGCCGTCCGTCGCCGCCTCGATCAGAAAACGCGCCTGCGGAAGCAAAACGCCATAGCGCGCGCCGACCAACATCACCGCGACCAGAACCACAAATGTGAGCGCCACCGCAGCGACACCCTCCAACGCCAGCAGGCGTCGTTTCGTCAGGATGGGCTCAGGCGCGCTCAAAAGCTCTGCCCAATGCTGACATAGAGCTGGAATGGCGCCTCGCCGCGCCGGCTGGTCACCGGCGTCGCGACGTCTATGCGGATCGGCCCGAAGCCCAGATTGTAGCGAACGCCCAGCCCCGCACCGATGCTGAGATCGCGGAAGCTTGGAAATTGGGCTCCGCCTATCGCGCCCCCATCGACAAAGGCAACGATGCCCCAGCGTTCGTTGATCCGATGTCGCAGTTCTACCGAACCTTCCACGAGTGATTGGCCGCCCTCAGGCGTATTGTCCGCAAGCCTCGGCCCTACCTCCTGAAACCTAAATCCGCGGACCGAGCCCCCACCACCGGCATAGAACCGCTGCGGCGCCGGAATATCCTCGACCGCCCCGTTGATAATGCTGCCGAGATGCAGACGACCGGCAAGCATCGTGTCGCCTTTGGCCTCGAACGGCAGGTAGCCGGAAATTTGGCTCTGCACTTTCAGATACGGCAACACGACAGACCCGGTCAGCAGGGTCGGCTCCACCCGGGCGCTGATGCGCCAGCCACGACGGGGATCCAGCGGATCGTCCGACCGGTCGAGCGCCATGTCGGCCAGGGCCGCGAACGTCGCGATGTCGCGGCCAAGGGGCGTCAGGCTGCCGATCCTGACCTCGCTGGTGCGGCTGAGATCCACCGAACCGCCCCAGGTGAAATAGGTCCCAGTCAGGCCGAACGTCGCATTCTGACCCCAACGATGGGTGACGTCGGCGCTCGCCATCACGCCCTCTTGGTTAAAGGCTGGGGTACTGGTGCGGTAGACCGCTGCGCGGGTTGCCAGAGTTTGCTGCGGTATCAGCCAGTGGGGCAGAGACAGATCGACCTGAATGCGGGTGTCGAGGTTGGAGATCCGTCCAAGGACCGAGAGTGTGTCGGCGCGACCCAGCAGACTATATCGCGTCCATTTAGCGTCGAGACCGGCACCCTCGGTTGTGTCGTAGCTCGCGCCAAGTTCCAGCGTGCGCTTTTGCCGTTCGGCGACGCTGACGACCACCGGGCGCAGACCGTCAGGCGTGAGGTCGGTGGTAGGCGCCAGGGCCACAGTCACCGATTCGTAGACGCCAGTATCGATCAGTCGCTGCTCCAGCTTAGCCACCGCGTCAGGGTCGTATGCGTCGCCATGATTCCAAGGCGCGAGGTGCTGTATCCAATCCGGGCGGGTGCGGCCGTTGGTGGTGAGCTGGATGCTGTCGAGACGAGCGATACTGCCGGCCTCAATCCGATAGTCAGGGCTCACTGTCTTGTCGGCATGGTCTACCGTGACTTCGCGCGGTTGCGTCTTCGCATCGGCGTAGCCGCGCTTTTGGATCGCGGCTACCGCGCGCCCTTCGGCGGCCACCACCTCTGCGGCGCGGCCGGGTTGGCCAGGTGTCAACGCCAAGGCCGCCTTCGCGGCGTTTGCCGAGAGGGTTTCCGGTGGGGGGCCAATCCAGTCGATGCGCGCAGGACCCAGTTGAAACCGCGGACCTGGCGCGACTTTTACCAGCGCTTTTGGGGCGTCCCCCTCGCCCACATCCGGTTCGACCTCGTAGGCGTAGTAGCCCTCAGAGCGCAGCACCGTGATCGCATCTTCCGCAGCCTCTCGCGCTCGACGACGAGCTTCGAAGCGATTTTCGATCGGTCGATCCATGTCGCCCACAGCACGGACGATCGCAGTCCGCAGATCTGGCGCCAGGGTTCCTTCGATCTGCGCCTTCGGCTCAGCGGCGACAGCTGGCGTGCTTAGGCCCTGCAATACGAGGGCGGCCCCGGCCGTCACGGCGTAGACTAGACGAGCCAAGCTCTCGAATCCTCGCGCGCGCCCCCCATGGGTGTAGACGCGCCCCGCCGGGCTGTCACCTGGGCGCCCAATGCGTGGGCGCCGGCACACCCAATGGGCGTCTGCTCACGAAAGCCCGCGCCCATCTTCCTGTGACGCCTTAAGGGCCTTAAGGACAAGGGACGGGAAGAGGAACATCACGTGTGAAGTTGGATGTCGCCCAAGCCAAGTCCGTCGCCCGCGCGTTGACCGCCTCAGCGCCTGCTCTGCCCTACGACGAAATGCGTGACGCCGAGGGCGTTGTTCGGCCCCACTATGCGGCATTAGCCGCCCGCATTGAGACACTGAGCGCCGACGAACTTGCCGGGCGCCAGAAGACGCTGGAGCGCTTCTTCCTGTTGCAAGGCATAACCTTCACCGTCTACGGCGCTGAGAGTTCCACAGAGCGCATTATCCCGACGGACTTGCTCCCGCGCATCATCTCCGCCGAGGAATGGAAGACGGTCGAAGCCGGCCTTACCCAACGTCTGAAGGCGTTGAACATGTTTCTGGCCGATATCTATTCCGGTCAGCAGATATTCATGGACGGCGTGGTGCCTCGCGATCTGGTGCTGAAAGCCCCGTCCTACCGGCGCGAGATGCAGAACCTCTACGTGCCGCACCAGGCTTACGCGAACGTCTGTGGCTCGGACCTAATCCGCCAGCCCGATGGCGCGTTCGCGGTCCTGGAGGACAATCTGCGCGTCCCCTCGGGCGTCTCCTACATGCTGGCGAACCGCGAGGCTTCCAAGCGGGTGTTTCCCGGCACTTTCCGCGGCGCGGGCGTGCGACCCATCGACCGCTATCCGGACCTTTTGCTCACGACGCTAAAGAGCATGGCTGCTGACTGGCGACCGAATCCGCAGGTCGTGGTGCTGACGCCCGGCGTCTACAATTCTGCCTATTTCGAGCACGCCTACCTGGCCCGCCTCATGGGTGTGCCCCTGGTCGAGGGGCGCGACCTCGTTGTGCACGACAACATGGTCTACATGCGCACCACCACGGGCTTGCGCCGGATCGACATCATCTATCGCCGCGTCGACGACGATTTCATCGATCCGCTGACCTTCCGCAGCGACTCCGGGCTCGGCTCGGCCGGCCTCTTCAATGCCTACCGCGCTGGAAATGTGGTGATCTGCAACGCGCCGGGAACCGGCGTCGCCGACGACAAGGCGGTCTACGCCTATGTGCCGGAGATCATCCGCTACTATCTGGGCGAAGACGCCATCCTGCCCAACATCGAGACTTTCCTCTGTCGGGAACCCGCACAGCTCAGCCACGTGCTGGCCAATCTTGACAAGTTCGTGGTTAAGGCGGTCGGCGCATCGGGCGGCTATGGCATGCTGGTGGGACCGCACTCGACCAAAGCCCAACAGGAGGAGTTCGCTGCCGCCCTGAAAGCAGATCCGGCCAACTACATCGCCCAGCCCACGATCCAGTTGTCCACTGCGCCCTGTCTGATCGACCACGCGATAGAGTCGCGGCACGTTGACCTTCGCCCATTCATTCTGTCCGGCGAGAAAATCGTGGTCACGCCTGGGGCGCTGACCCGGGTGGCGCTGCGCAAAGGCTCCTTAGTCGTCAATTCCAGCCAGGGTGGCGGCTCAAAAGACACCTGGGTACTTACGGATCGCAAGGACCTTCAGCCATGATGTTGGCGAGGGTCGCAGATAGCCTCTACTGGATCGGACGCTATGTAGAGCGGGCCGAGCATCTCTGTCGGCTTTCTGACGTCATGCTGACGGCGACCCTGGACCGCACAGAGTCAGCTACCCAGATCGCAGGTATCGCGCTCGCCGCTGTTGGCAATCCGGAGGACAAAACAAAGGCCCGCACCCCGTATGAAGCAGCGCTGGCGCTGGTGCTCGACCGAGGGGATCCTGGTTCCGTCGCCAGTTCGCTGTCCCGCGCTCGCGAAAACGCCCGTCAGGTGCGCGACCAGATCACGACCGAGACCTGGGAGCGGCTGAACCTCATCCACCTACGGATGACCGATCCCAAGGCTGCCCAAGCCTTTGCAGGCGGTTCACAGGCCTTTCTCCACGACACCATCGCCGACCTTCACCTCTTCAAAGGCGCCGCCGACGCGACCATGAGCCATGGCGAAGGCTGGCGGTTCTTACTGCTCGGCGTCTACCTCGAACGTGCACAATTGATCGGCGCCCTGCTGGAGGTCTGTTTCGGCGACCGGGGCCGACGGGCAATAACCGACCACACGGCGTTGACCAGCCTGCTGCGCATGGGATGCGCATTGGAGCCCTATCTGCGCGTCTACACCGCCGACATGCAGCCCCAGTACATCCTCGAGTTCCTCCTGCTTGATGAGGATTTCCCCCGTTCGGTCCGCTTCTGCACCGCGCGGATCGAGGAGCATCTGACCTCCATCAGCCGCCACGTGGAAGCCGCCGGTGTCAGCGGACCTGATCGCCTCGCCGGTCGGCTTCGGGCCCGCCTCCAATACGCCGAAATCGGCGAAGTCCAGGCAAGCGGCTCCAGCGCCTTCCTAGGCGCGGTGCTCGATGAGTGCGCTGGCGTGCATCGACAGATCTACGAGACCTTCGTCGCCTACACCCTTGAACAGCGGCTGCCCGCATAGAGCCCTACCCCCAGGAAACATCCAACGTGCTCCTCGCCGTCCGTCACTCTACGCGTTACCAGTATGACCAGCCCGTGCGCGAGAGCGTCATGGAAGTCTGGATGCAGCCGCAAAAGCGAGCCAACCAGCGGCTGATCAGCTTCGATCTGGACTTGGATCCGGCCGCGCAGCTCTTCTCCTACGCCGACACCTTCGGGAACGCTGTCTACCATTTCGATATCCCGCAACCACACGACAGCCTGACCATCGTCGCGCGATCGGCCGTGGAGACCGAGGCTCCCACGCCGTTGCCCGAAGGTCTCGACCGCGGCGAATGGGATCGATTGAAATCCGATTTCGTGCGCGGCGAGCACTTCGACTTCCTCCATCCGCACGGGTTTACAGGCCCCACCGAGGCGCTCCGCGGCTTCGTCGCTGAGAAGAACTTAGAGGAACTTCGGGTTCGCGATCCTCTTCGCGCCCTCACTGACCTGAACACCACAATCTACCAGGCGTTTGCCTACGAGGCCGGGGTTACACGCGCCGATTCTCCTATCGACGATGTGCTGAAAGCCCGTAGGGGCGTTTGCCAGGACTTCGCCCATGTGATGATCGCGATCTGCCGCGAGTGGGGTCTCCCAGCGCGGTATGTGTCCGGCTATCTTTTCACCGATCGAAAGTCCGGCGACCGGTCCGACCCCGACGCCACGCACGCCTGGGTGGAGGTGTTTCTGCCAAGCCTTCGTTGGGTGGGTTTCGATCCCACCAACAACATCATCGCCGCCGAACGCCACATCGCTTGCGCGATTGGGCGCGACTATTCTGACGTGCCGCCCTCGCGGGGCGTTTACAAGGGCGAAGCCGAGAGCGAGCTGGCTGTCGGCGTCACTGTGCGTAAGGCGCGCGCGGCGGTTTCAGAACCGGAATTCCTGCGAATTTCCCAGCCGGCGCCCCGCGCGGGTCAGCGTCGCGCTCAATATTCCGGCCTGGCCTACGACCAGCAGCGTCAGCAGCAGCAATAGGGACGCTGCGGCGGGAAAGCCCTCTTGCGATGACGCTTTGACCCTGCGTCCGGATCGGGGCCGAAATGGCGCACCGCAGGGCCGTCGTAGCCCGCCGCAACGCCATTCAGCATAGTGAATTGGCCAGCGGCGTGAAACTCTGCGTATGCGGCTGATTCAATTGACGGGACCTCCGGCGGCCTGCTGCTCTCATCAGCGCCGAGGTTTCCGACGAAGACATCCAAGACCGCCAAAACGCCAAGCACCAGAAGAGGCGCTAGGCTTGCGGGCGCCAGGAGCGCAGCGGCAAAGGGAAGACCCACCAACGCCGCGCAAGCCCCGCTGAAATCGCGGCGAACAGGATCTGTGTTGCCAGAATCTGTGGACCGAAAGTGGGCCCCTTCGATCCGATGGTCGCTTGCCGGCGCCTCACCACCATGCCTCCCGAGAGTGATCTATGCCGGTTCTCGACTTGGTATCGTCCGAGATCGGCGGAAGCACGCCGGGCCACACCTAGTGCGCGGCCTCGCTTGCGGCCGGCGCATCCCCCAGATGCGCCTTCATCCACGCCGTCCATAGCCGCCACACGTCCCGCGACCGGATCGGCAGGGCTGTGACCCGGCACCGGATAGGTGATGAAGACTACCGGCACATGGTTGTCGCTGAGCGCGTGGTAGAATTTGTAGGCCTGGGTCGTCGTCACCCGCCAATCGCCCACGTCGGACATGATCAGCGTCGGAGGCTTTGCTCACCATGCCTGAGTGATCGGCGACTGCGCTGCGTAGGCTTTCATGTTGTCGCCGACGAGAGGCGATGGGCCGTAGAACGTCGCTCGGTTGATGTTGTTGTCGCTGAGTGTGTACTGGTCCACGAGGTCAGTTACGGGAGCCCCCGCGATCGCCGTCTTCCACACGTCTGGATAGGCGCAGATCAGCCACGACGTCATCATGCCGCCGTAGGATTAGCCACTCACGGCGATCTTCTTCTCGTCGACGATGCCGCGCGCCTCCAGCGCCTTGACGCCGGCCATGATGTCCCGCCCCGGCCCCTCGCCGGCGTCGTGCAGCACACCTAGGTGGAAGGCATTGCCCTCGTTGTTACTGCCTCGGTAGTTCGGCTCGAATATCAGCCAGCCCTCCGCCGCCAGGAACTGCGACTGCGCTGTAAATGTCTGCAGCGAGGCTGCGCTCGGCCCGCCGTGGATGTAGAGCACCAGCGGCAGCTTTTTCCCGGGCTTGAGCCGCTTCATCGCCCACTCCCCACGCCCTCCGAAACTGAGCCCAGCCCGGCTGCACCGTCAATGCGCCGGAACCTTTCGCCCCGGTCACGCGAGCGGTCAGGCGTTCTCAGCCGCCGCCATTGCGGCCGCAGCCTGCGCCATGATCTTTTCGAACGACCCGTTGCGGATCATTTCGCGACGCTCCTCCAGCCCGCGATACAGTTCCACCAGTGTCCTGGCGGCGTGCTCGTTCTTCTGGATCGCGGACCAGTAGGTGGCGACATTGGCGTTCGCAGGGATCGGATTGCCGACGCCCACAGCCGGCAGGACATTTTCGACCAGGAAGAGGCCAGGTACGAGCGCACAGTCGGCCATGGTGAGGCGGCCGCAGCAGGCAAAGCCATCTTGGCCAATAAGCTTGTCCAGCGCCTTGATGTTGCGCACCACTTGGCCGGCGAGCAGGTCGACAATCCCCTCGTTGCGGGTGGCGGCCCGGCTCTGGGGCGACAGCATAAACATGTTATTCATGATGTAGATGTCGCCGACACGGGCGATCGTCCGAATATGTGCGGTTTCGCGCGGCGTCGCGCCCAACATCGAAGGTTCGGGATAAATCTCTTCGAGATATTCCGCGATCACTTCGGACTCCGGTATCATGTCGCCATCGATGTCGAGCACTGGGATACGACCGATCGGATGATCCTTCCGGAATTGGGGTGATCCGAAACTCGCCGGCCTCTCGAGCGTGATGTCGGTGATGCCCTTGGCGTAAATCTGCATGCGGACGCGCGCGGAATAAGGGCTGAGATCTCCGGAATACAGCTTCATCTGAACAGGCGCTCCTCCGCGCGGTCGTTGGAAATTTGGGGTTCGCCCGTCAAGTACGTTAAGGGCTGTGGCGAATGCCGCCAACAGCCTGCAAGGTTTGGCGAGCGGCATTCTGAAACCCCAGATGAACTTCAGCGTCGCCCATGATTTCGATGGTCTCTCGGGCGGAGATCTCACCTTTCGCGCCGACCTGATCAACGCACTCGACGAAAAATACCAAATTCGCGATGGGTCCGGAGTGGGCGCGCCGGAGTACGGCCCGAGACGTAGGGTTTTCGTGGGTGTGACTAATGCATTTTGACCCGGCCGGCGTCTCCAGGGTGGCCCTGCCTGACGATGGGAAGGTCCACCTTCCCTCCGATAGGTGACCATACTGGTGCGGCGTGATGGTCGGAC
>JAYUBY010000016.1:0-1704 GCA_043740635.1 Alphaproteobacteria bacterium | reverse complement strand
GCGTCGTAGCTCTTCGCCATCGCATCGGCGATGGCCTTTTCCGCCCTGTCGTCGGGATCGTCGGCGATTTTTCGCTTCATCGCCTCCTTGCGAGCCCTCGCCGCCTCCTGGCGACGTTCGCTGGGCTTGGTATCCAACCAGTCCTCGTTGGCTCTGACCTTCTTGTGCGCGCGATCGAGCTCCTTGGCGGCGCTATCGGTCGCGTCCTGTTCCGCCTGGCGCGCTGCCTTGACGGCCGCATCCGAGGGCGAAACCGCCTCGCCGCAGTTGGAGCACGTAAAGGCCGATCCCGAGGCGACGGGCGCCGCCGTTGGCAGGCCGCAGTGCGGGCAGATCTCGCCTTGCCGCTTGGCTGAGGGTTCGTGCGTTAGGGTTGGCTTGAGCGCGGATCGACCTAAATGCCGCCCGGCTTCTCGCGCGTGTGAAACAGGACGAACAGGTCCTGCAGCAGCTGCGAATTCGAGTGTTGGATGTTCTTCAGGCAGAAGTCGACGCAATGGAAATCGCGGTTGCTCGGAAAGATCCGGGCGTTGGTCCGGTAAATGGTCGAGTTCAGCAAGACTTTCTGCAGAAACTTGTCCAGTCTAACGCCCTATCCTCACTTGCTGCGGCGGATGACGGCGATTAGCCGCATGACGCTTGGCCGGATGAAACCGTCGGCCGCCGCGTTGTGCCGGTCAACTCGGCGATTTATATCCGCGGAACGACGTCGCGTTCGGGGGAGGGCCCATCAGCCGTGGACGGCGATGGGTAGGCGGTGGGTGCGCCGCGCCGGCTCGCGGCCACGGGTGGAGAAGCATTTTGAGCGTTCCCGTCACTGTCATATCGGCCGTCTGGCGCCATCAGCAGGACAAGGAGGCGCTGCTGCGGGGTCATATGGCCAATCTCGACCGCCAGACCGTGGCCCACGAGCGCATCTATGTGTTCGACGAGGGCGACCAGCCGCCCGAATGGCTCAAGGGCCACGCGTTGACCTCGCGCGAGCCGCTGACCCTCTACCAGGCCTGGAACGTGGCGCTGTCGCTGGTGCGCACCCCGTTTGTGATGAACCTGAACCTCGACGACCGGCTGGCCATCGACGGGATCGAGGTGCTGCTGGCGACCCTCAACCAGGATCCCGAGATCTATCTCGCCGGCGGCGACTGGAAGATCACCTCATCCGAGCCCGAAACCGACTCCATCGACCGCGCCTATCCGCTCGACCGCCTGCCGCACAGCCTCTGCTGGCCGCCGGCGAGCGACGTCGAGGCGCGGCTGGGATCGGGCGACGGTCTGAACACCTTCAGCTTCGGGCCTGCCTGCCTGTGGCGCATGGACGCCCATCTGGCGATACCGCGCTTCCCCTACCGCTTTGCGGACGGGACCTTGATGAAGGTGATCGGCGACGCGGTCTGGTGGCATCTGTTGGCCACCCACGCGCAGAAGAAGCTTGCAAGAGCGCCGCTGGTGATCGGCAACTACCGCACCTGGCCGTCGTCGCAGGCGGAGTTTCGGCACGACGACAAGGGCAATGAGCGCAACCGTGGGGATTTCTCGCTGCTCTAGCAGCCCGCCCCCGTAATCCGGATTGTCAAAATTGCTTAGATGAATTTTGCGCATCCAGCGGGATTTGGAATTGTCTTTGCTTGAATATCCTGGATTCGGCCACGCCAAGCACATCTATGCCTCGAGTTTGCGTGCGATCGGACTGTGGGGCAGGCCTAG
>JAYUBY010000015.1:0-14803 GCA_043740635.1 Alphaproteobacteria bacterium | reverse complement strand
CGCTCTCGAGGGCGGCGCGCACATTGGCCGAGCCGACGACCTTGATGTTGGCCGTGGTCTTGGCGCCGTGGGCGTTCAGGAGGTCGCTGGTGAGGTAGGTTGGCGCAATGTGCTGTTCGGCATGTGGTTCTTCCGCCTGGCGCGGAAAAAGCCCGAGGTCGTGAAAAAGAACATCATCGAAATGGTCCGCCAGCAATTGGGGCCGGATTACGATGTCGGAACCCACTTTACGCCGCGCTACAATCCTTGGGACCAACGCTTGTGTCTGGTGCCGGACTCCGACCTGTTTGAAGCGATCAGGCAGGGCGCTGCCTCGGTGGTAACCGACCACATCGAGACCTTTACCAAGGACGGCATCAAGCTGACATCCGGCGCCGAGCTGAAGGCCGACGTCATCGTCACCGCCACGGGCTTAGTGTTGCAGGTGATGAACGGCCTGAAGATCACCGTCGACGGCCGCGCTGTCGATCCCGGCCAGACGCTTTCCTATAAGGGTATGATGTACGAGGATGTGCCGAACCTGGCCTCATCGTTCGGCTACACCAACGCATCCTGGACTCTGAAATGCGACCTCACCTGTGAGTATGTCTGCCGCCTGCTAAACCAGATGAAGCGGACCGGCCTGCGCCAGGTCACCCCACGCAACAAAGACCCCAGCGTCGAGCGCCAACCCTGGCTCGACTTTTCCTCCGGGTACGTCCAGCGGGCGATGGAGAAGTTTCCCAAGCAGGGCTCAAAGGCGCCGTGGCGACTGCACCAAAACTACGCAATGGATATAATGAGCCTCAGGTACGCGAAACTGGAGGACGGGGCGCTGGAGTTCTCAAATCCGAAGGCTGCAAAGGCAACGCCGAGGGAGACGGTGGTGGGTTAGGCCACGCGGAGACTTCCTTCGCACTAAGGGGGAGGCCACTCCTGGCCCGCAATTCGCCCTGACGACGCCATGGATCTAAAACTCGGGGAGAAGCGAGATGAAGTTCGTTACCTTGTTCGCCGCGCTCACGGCGCTCGCGCCGTTGTCCGTCCATGCCGAGGGCGACCGACAACATTTCCCCGCTGATGGCGGTGGCGCGGGGGGTGCTAACCCGCCCTTCAGCGCCGCGGTCCTGGCCGGTAAAACGCTCTACGTGGCCGGGAGCACCGACCGCGGGCCGCTTCCCGGGGACACCGCAGCCGCCGCGTCCAGGCGAGTGCTCGACAACGTCAAACGCTCGGTGGAAGCCGGAGGCCTGACGATGGACGATCTCGTCTGGGTGCAGATCTTTTCGTCGGACCTTGCGGATTATGCGGCGTTCAACGAGGTCTATCGAACCTATTTCAAGGGCCCGATGCCGGCGCGCGCCTACCTGGGCGTCGACCACCTGCTCGGCGGCGCAAAGTTCGAGGTGATGGGCATCGCGGTGAAGCGATAGGCGCCAACCCCTTGGCGAGCCGCTTCGACTACCCGGGCTTGAATCTGTTCAGGGCCACAGCGGCAAGGATGAGCGTCTTGAAGGCGCTTTCGTCTATGTCGACACCCTCCGGAATATCGATCGCCCGTCTAGTGGCGCCTTCGAGGCTGGAATTGAACAGACCTGAAGGGTCATTGAGGGAGGCGCCCCTGGCGAACGCCAGCTTCACCGCTTTCTTGTAAGTCTCGCCGGTGCAAATGATTCCGTCGTGAGACCACACCGGAACGTTTCACTTCCACTCCCCGACTACGTCTGGGTCCGCATGCTTGATCACCGGGCGGACATCAGAGAGCGCCCTGCCCCGCCAGCCGTCGAGTTCAGCAATCCTCGTGTCGATCAGCTGAGAGGGGGATTGCCCCTCGGTCGGTGCGCTCTTTTTCATGTTGTTCTGAACACCGGTCGGCACTTGTCATCTTGCTGTGGGTAACGCGGCTGTCCACCCAGCGCGGGCGGTTGAAGGGTCTCTGACGCAAGCTGTGCTGCACGCCGGAGTCAAAAGCAGGACGCAGGAGCGGCTCTTGCTGATGCTGGCTCTCTGCGTGCTCGCGGGTTGGCGACAAGCGGTCGCTCAGGACCGCGCCGGGAACAGCATACCGCCAAGGCCGTGGCCCGAGCCCGGCGCAAAGCCTGGTCGGTCGGAAGTGGATTTCGCGGTGTGCCTGAAGGATCAGGGGTAGGAGACGCGCAACCTTGCCGCCCCGTTCAAGGCTATCGCGTATAGGATCATCGCCCAGTGTCGCATTCGGGTCGATCGCTTGGAAGGCGTGACCATCGATGCTCACGAAACGGGGTCGGAACGGGATCGCCAATCCGCCGATCGCTTGGCCGTGCAACAAGCCGCCGCCGCCGTTACGCAATACAGGCGGTGCGCAGGTCAGTAGTTCGAGCAGTGGAGTTCGACCGCTAAGTCAGCAGCCGCGCCTCAGGCCGCTTCCCGCGCCCGCAGCGCAGCCTTGGCTTGGGCGATGTAGTCGCGAGTGAGTGGAACCGTTTCGATCCGCCGGGCGAGTTGCACCTGGAAGACGGCGATCTCCTCGTGCTGGAACGCGGCCTCGGCCAGGGACAAGTAGAACTCCCACATCCGGCAGAACCGCTCGTCGAAGAGGGCTAGGGCCTCAGCGCGGCGGGCCATGAAGGCGTCGCGCCAGGCGCGCAGGGTCTTGGCGTAGTGCAGCCGCCAGACCTCGACGTCAGTGATGATCAGGTCGGCGCGCTCGGCCGAGGCCACGATCTCCGACAAGGACGGGAGATGTCCTCCGGGGAAGATGTATTTGGTAATCCACGGGTTGGTCAGCGCTGGCTTCTCGGTCGAGCCAATGGTGTGAAGCAGCATCACCCCGTCGTGGTTTAGCCGCTTGGCGCAAGTGCGGAAGAACTCATCGTAGTTTGCCCGCCCGACGTGCTCGAACATGCCGATGGAGACGATTCGGTCGAAGGACCCCTCGACCTTGCGATAGTCCTGGATCTGGAAGTCGACCCGGTCAGCCAGGCCGCGCGCGCCTGCCCGGGCCTTGGCGCCGGCAATCTGTTCGCTTGAAAGAGTAACGCCCAGGACGCGGGCTGCTTGAGCGACCTCAGCCAGATAGCAAGCGAAGCCGCCCCAGCCGCAGCCGATGTCCAGCACCTGGTCGGTGGGGCTGATGAGCAGCTTTGCGGCGATGTGGCGCTGCTTGGCCCGCTGTGCCTCCGCAAGCGTCAGGTCAGGACTTTCGAAGTAAGCGCAGGAATATTGCCAGTCCGGATCGAGGAACAGGGCGTAGATGCGGTCGTCCAGATCGTAGTGATGCTCTACGTTGCGCCGCGATGCGCTGAGGTCGTTGCGGCGGAAGAACGCCATCTGCATGTCTCGAAGCGGGTCCAGCACTGCGTCCAGAGGGCCGGAGTCGGCCCCGTGGGCGTGCCTCAGCACCAGGCACAGGAAGTCGTAGATCGTGCCTTGCTCCATCACGAGCCGGCCTTCGGTGAACATTTCCCCGGTGCGAAGGTCAGGGTCGAGGATCAGCGCCCGGACCGCAGCGTTGTCAGTGAAGCGCACCTGGATCGGCGGGCCGGAGCCGTCGCCGAAGTCGAAGGCCTGGCCGTTGGGTAGCGCGATGCGCAACGATCCAGTGGTGATCAGCCCACCTAATCCACGCCGCAGAATCAAGGACGTAAGCATTACTCTCTTCTGCACGAGGCGTGAGTCGCTGCAACCGTCGTTCGACGACCGAGATACACAGGATTGCCAGCGCATTGCGAAAGGCGCCATCACTCAAAGGCGGGAGGGACTTCAATCATGGGCAATCGAATGTTGAACGCAGGAGCCTTTGCATCATTGGCGGCGGTGTTTGCGCTGGGCATCGGCGGATTTGCGGCTGCGGCGCCCAAAGGCGTCGTCGATCCGAAGGTCTCGTCGATCGTACGGGCAGACCCGGCATCGCTGGGCTTCGACTCCGCTAAGCTCGAGGCTGTCCGTTCGGGCCTGAAGGCCGATGTAGCGGCCGGCAAAATCGCCGGCGCCTACCTTTTAATCGGCCGCCACGGCAAGGTGGCTTTCCAGGAAGGTTTCGGCGTCCAGGGGCCGGGTCAGAAGACGCCGGTCTCGGACGCGACCATCTTCCGCGTCTTCTCAATGTCCAAACCGATCGTCTCGGTCACCGCCATGACGCTGGTGGAGGAGGGCAAGCTCGACCTCGATGCGCCAGTCTCGAAGTACCTACCGGAATACGCAAACCTCAGCGTATGGCAAGCGGACGGCTCAACTAAGCCCGCGATCCGCCCGATGCTCGTTCGCAACCTGATGAGCCACACGTCGGGCCTGATCTACGGCTTCATCCAGCCCACCACGCCGATCTCCAAGGCCTGGGCGGCCGGCGGCGAAAACCGCAACGATCTGAGCCCCCGCGAGTACGCGAAGGTGATCGCCAAGCTGCCGCTGCGCTCGGAGCCCGGGACAGCCTGGTATTATTCCCGGTCGACCGACGTTCTGGGCGCGGTGGTCGAGGTCGCAGGTGGCAAGCCACTGGACGTCTTGGTGCATGAACGAGTGACCGGCCCGTTGGGCATGACCGACACCGCCTTCTACCAGCCAGAATCCAAGCGCGCTCGGTTCGCCGAGGCGGTCACCGACGGCGGCGGCGGGGTCTACTATGACTACGCCAAGCCGACGCCGTTCCTTTCGGGAGGCGGCGGCCTGTCCTCGACGGCGGAGGACTATCTGCGCTTCGTGCTCATGCTGGAGGGCGGCGGCCAGTACAAGGGCATACGGATCCTCAAGACCGAGACCCTTGCCCGGATGCGCCAGGACGAGACGACGCCAGACATCCGTAAGGCGGGCTTGTTTTTCCCGGGAGCAGGCATGGGTTTTGGCCTGGGCTTCAGCTTGGTCAATGACGACAAGCTACAGCGGCCGGGCAATGGCACGTTCAGTTGGTGGGGCATCGCCGGGACGGAGTTCTGGGTCGACCCGAAGAATGACGTCTTCATGGTCTTCATGGTGCAGAGCCGCGAACTTGCGATGGACTACCAGCGCAAGAACCGGACATGGATCTATGATGCGTTAGTGAAGCCGTAGGGGGAGGGACTCGCGGCCAAGGCCGTTACCCCTCCACCGGAATCCACCACTCCACCCAGGCTCCAGCTCGGTCTGGCTCGAAGTTGTCGGGATAGACCTCGAGGTCTGGGACGCCGCGCGCGAGCGCGCAGCCGGAGTTGGGGCCGCGTTCGCCCCAGATCTCGCGGACGGCTGCCTGCATCTGGGGATGCAGCGGGCCACCGTTCAGCACTTGGCGGAATACGAGATAGGCCTGGGGCGGCAGCTCGATGACTTCGAAGCCCTCGGGCGCGGACGCGCCGTCGGCCAGCGTCGCGCCGGCGATGTAGTGGACGCCCTTGCCGCCGGGCCCGGCGAAGCAGACGCCGAAGGTCCAGCTGTCGGCTTGTCCGGGAAACGGCAGGCGCGGCGCGAACTCCCCCCAAAGGGCCGGGGACTGGGTGAGGTTGGCGGTGGGCAGGCCTTCGGTGTGCATGGTGACGCGCTCCGATCTGGGGGGACGTTCGCCGTCTCGATAGCGGCCGGGCGAAATCCCAAATTCACGGCTGAAGGCGCGGGTGAACCCCTCCTGGCTCTCGAAGCCGAAATCCAGCGCCAGGTCTATGAGAGTGGTGCGCCGCCCGTTGCGGCAGCCGCTCAGCGGCGGCCTCCAACCGGCGGACCCTGACATAGGCCATGGGGCTGTGCCCATAGCGGCCCGTGAAGAGCCGCGTGAAGGGATAGGGCGACAGGTGGGCGGCTTCGGCGAGATCGCCGAGGCAGAGCGCCCAGTCGAGGTTCTCCTCGATGTGCCGCCGCGCCCGGTCCATCGGGTCAATGCGCGAGCGGGGCTGTGGGAGCGCGTTCATGAGCGCCATCATGGTAGATGGCGCGACAGCTGTCTTGACCGGGGTTGCTGCATGCGAGCGAACCCGTAGGTTCCGGTCCTTCAGTCTGCGAACCCGATCGAGCTCCGCTTGCGCAGATGAGCTACCGCGTCGGGACCGGGACTTCTCCCCTGTAGTCGTAAAACCCACGGCCTGCTTTGCGGCCGAGCCAGCCAGCTTCGACGTACTTCACCAGCAGCGGACAGGGACGGTACTTGGAGTCCGCCAAGCCCTCGTAAAGCACGTTCATTATCGACAGCACCGTGTCGAGACCGATGAAGTCACCGAGTTCCAGCGGACCCATGGGATGGTTGGCGCCCAGCTTCATGGCGGTGTCGATGGCCTCGACCGTGCCAACGCCTTCATAGAGGGTGTAGATCGCCTCGTTGATCATCGGCACCAAGACGCGGTTCACGATGAAAGCCGGGAAGTCCTCTGCGTTGGCGGTAGTCTTGCCCAGAGACTGGGCGAACTGGACAGCGGTCTCGTAGGTCTCGGGGCCCGTGGCGATGCCGCGGATGATCTCAACGAGTTTCATCAGAGGCGCCGGGTTCATGAAGTGCAGGCCGATGAACCGGTCGGGCCGGTCCGTGGCGGCGGCCAGACGGGTGATCGAGATCGAGGAGGTGTTGGACGCCAACAGGATGGATTCTGACATGTGCGGCGCAAGCGCCTTGAAGATCTGCTTCTTGGTTTCTTCGTTCTCGGTAGCGGCCTCAATCGCGAGGTCGGTCTGGCCGATGGCTTGCAGCTCGGCCGCCGGCTTGATGCGGGCGAGCGCGGCGTCCATCTGTTCCTGGCTGATGATCCCGCGATGCACCTGACGGGCGAGATTGTGTTGGATTAGGCCCATCCCGGCATCAAGCCGCTCGGCGCTCACATCGTGCAGCAGAACATCGTAGCCGCCTAAAGCCACCACATGGGCGATACCGGTGCCCATCTGGCCCGCGCCTATGACTCCGACCGACTTAATCTGAACCATTCAGCAGAGCCTCAATGAGCGGCCGCGAGGGGGCGGCCAAATTTCCGCGACGCTTTTCTAGCATGGTGGCGCCGTACTGCCGCAAGTTTTTGCTGCGGCGCAGCGTGATCCTTTGGAGTTCGCGAAACGTAAAGGGCGGCTCCTTTCGGAGCCGCCCCTAATTTCCGACTGAAAACCGCTGTTCGGGGAATTATTTACCCGCAGCCGTGAGAGCAGCCATCAGTTCCGGCACGGCGGTCTTGTAGTCCGCCACCAGGCCATAATCGGCGACCTGGAAGATCGGCGCGTCGGCATCCTTGTTGATCGCCACAATGACCTTCGAGTCCTTCATTCCAGCTAGGTGCTGAATTGCGCCCGAGATGCCGATGGCGATGTAGAGATCCGGCGCGACCACCTTGCCGGTCTGACCGACCTGGTAGTCGTTGGGGGCATACCCTGCGTCGACCGCGGCACGGGAAGCGCCGACGGCGGCCCCTAACTTGTCGGCGAGTGGCTCGATCACCTTCTGAAATTCTTCCGCCGAACCCATGGCGCGGCCGCCGGAGACCACGATCTTGGCGCCGGAGAGTTCAGGACGCGCCGACTTCACCAGCTTCTGATCCACGAAGTGGGTTTTGGCGGGCTTGGCCGGAGCCGAAATGGTTTCGACCTTGGCCGAGCCGCCGTCCGCCGCCGCCTTAAAGACGGTGGGCCTGACAGTGATAACCTTCTTGGCATCGGAGGACTGGACAGTCTCCAGAGCATTGCCGGCGTAGATCGGCCGCACAAAGGTGTTAGCGTCGATGACGTCGACGATCTCGGAGATTTGCGCGACGTCCAGTTTGGCGGCGATGCGCGGACTGAAGTTTTTGCCCTGGCTGGTCGCGGGCGTCAGTACGGCGTCGTAACCGGACATCAGCGGGACAACGAGGTCTTCCATGCTTTCGGCCAAGCCTTCGCCTAGCTCGTCGCTCTCAGCCAGCAAGACCTTGCGCACGCCGGTGATCTTGGCGGCTGCATCGGCGACAGCCTTGGCTCCCTTGCCAGCCACAAGGATATCGACGTCGCTGGAGAGCTTGAGCGCCGCGGTCACCGTCTTTTCGGTGTTGTCCTTCAGCGTTGCGTTGTCGTGGTCAGCAATGACGAGAACGGCCATCAGAGGACCCCCGCTTCGGTCTTGAGCTTGGAGACGAGATCGGCGGCGGACTCGACCTTGATGCCGCCCGCGCGCTTCGGCGGCTCGGTGACCTTGAGCACTTTCAGCCGGGGTGCAGTATCGACGCCGAGCGAAGCGAGCTCTTCAATCGCGAGCTCCTTCTTCTTGGCCTTCATGATGTTGGGCAGGCTCGCGTAGCGCGGCTCGTTGAGGCGCAGGTCGGCGGTGACGATGCCTGGAAGGTCGATTTCGATCGTCTGCAGGCCGCCATCTACCTCGCGGGTCACCTTGGCCTTGCCCGCGGCCACTTCCAGCGCCGAGGCGAAGGTTGCTTGCGGCCAGTCGAGCAGGGTCGCCAGCATCTGGCCGGTGGCGTTGTTGTCGCCGTCGATGGCCTGTTTGCCCATGATCACCAGGTCGGGACTTTCCTTCCCGATGATCGCCTTCAGCACTTTGGCTACGGCCAGCGGCTCGAGGTCTTCGGTGGTTTGCACCAGTATCGCCCGATCTGCGCCCATGGCGAGCGCCGTGCGCAGGGTTTCCGACGCCTGAGCCGGGCCGATGGAGACGGCGACGACTTCAGTCGCGACGCCCTTTTCGCGCAGGCGCACGGCCTCTTCGACCGCGATTTCGCAAAAGGGATTCATCGACATCTTCACATTCGCGAGGTCGACACCCGTCTGGTCGGGCTTCACCCGAGCCTTGACGTTGTAATCGATCACCCGCTTGACCGGGACCAACACCTTCATGGGTCGCTAGCGCCTCATAATTGCTGGGGGAAAAATGGAACGTGGGGGCCAATAGCGTTTCCGGCGCGGTTTGCAAACCTGGGGTCATCTCGGGCGCCTCAATTCGGCGCGGGCGGACGGCTAGCCAGCAGGGCCCCCAATCCGTTAAAGACGGCGGCCATGAACCCATCAATCGAACGCGTCAAGCTGATCTTCGTCGGCATTTTCGCCGTGGTGAACGTTGGCCTCCTGATCTGGACCCTTGGCTGGGTGCGGCCCGAAAAGGAATGCGTTGACAGCCACAAGTGGTGGGACGCTGCCAGTCGGGCCTGCGGCCAGCCGATCCTGACGTCCGACATAACTGGGCGGGTGATCACCGACCAGAAGGCTCGGAACGAAGCCCTCCGCGCGATCGGCCGCTTGCCGGCTGAGACATTGGCTCCTGCCAAGCCCTAGCTCGGGCCCCAATTTCAGCGTGTCGCGCCGGACTTCCAGAAAACCTCCGCCGCGCCGCGGTCATTCGCGTAACGGGCCGCGACGAACAGCAGGTCCGAAAGGCGGTTTAGGTAGCGCAGCGCCGACCCGCTGACCGCCTCGCCGGCTTCAACCAGCCTTACAGCCTCGCGTTCCGCCCGGCGGCACACCGTGCGCGCCAGGTGCAGGGCTGCGGCCGCGTCGCTGCCACCCGGCAGGACGAAAGAGGTCAGGGCCGGCAGTTCGGCGTTGAGCAAATCGATTTCGCGTTCGAGCCGCTCCACCTGGCTATCCAGGATGCGCAACATCGAGCCGACTGCTTCATCAGGCTTTGCCGGGGTCGCAAGATCTGCTCCCAGGTCGAAAAGTTCGTTCTGAATACGCGCCAGCATTGCGTCGAGTTGGCCGGCATTCCCAGTATGGAGGCGTACGAGGCCCAGACAGGCGTTGGTTTCGTCCACCGCACCATAGGTTTCGACCCGCGGGTCGGCCTTACTGACTGTCGCGCCAGTGGCCAGCCGGGTCGAGCCGGTGTCGCCAGCCCGGGTGTAAATGCGGTTCAGCGTCACCATGTCGCGCCTAGTGCTTTGTCCGCCACCAGACGGCCCCCATCAGGAGGGCAATGGCAATAGCCTGCATGACGACGCGCAAGCGCATGAGTTTGTTGGAATAAGACCGTCCGAAATCTCCGCCCCGAAACAGGGAATAGATCCCCATCGCCAGCACGGCGGCCACAGCAAACAGCGCAACGGGAATAAGGTAACTAAACACGTCCATCGCCCCACCTTACGCTATAGCGTGCTTGCGAACCACCGAGATCCAAGCTATCCGCCCCGTCTTGCAACGGTTGGTGAGCGTGTTCAACGAGTCTAATTCGCTGAAACGGTCGTATTTCGGCCCCACTCCGGGCGTCTTAGGGAATTCCCATCATCCCAAGCGCCAGACTGACCTCAAGTCTATTGGATCGTGTTTGTTACAAGTGTAAAATTCCCACATAGTGTGGTTTTTGAACATGTTCACCGAGATGCGTATGGAAGCACATTTTGGGTGAGCAAAATCCAGAGAGGGCGGCTCGACCGTCAGACCCCATGATGCACATCGCTCAGATCCAAGCCGCAGATGAAACCCCGACAAGAGCGCCGACCCGCCGCGCGCTCGCCAAGCAGCAGACGCGATCCAAGGTTCTAGCCGCCGCCCGTCGCCTTTTCAGTGAGCAGGGCTATGAAGGCGCCACGATCCGCGACATCGCTTCCGCCGCCGGAATGTCAACCGGCGCGGTCTTCGCGAACTTCACCGACAAGTCCGACCTCTTCCGCGAGATCATGCTCACCGACATGATCGCGCTTGCCGATGCAATGCGCGAAGCCGCCATCCATGGCTCGACCGCCGAGGACGGCCTGCTGAAGCTCTTCGTGGCGGGCTATCGCTTCTACCAAACGCAGCTTCCCCTGGCCCGTGCGGCGTTCAGCGTCGGCTGGTCGCCGGAAGACGGTCCCGCGCTGCGCGGTTCCTCGCCTGTCCAGACCCTCGTCGGCCTTATCTCTGAGCAGCTCTCGCGCGGAACTCAAAACGGCGAGCTGAAAGCCGACGATCAGCAGGCTCTGCGGACCCAGATGCTGTTCGACGCTTACTTGGCCAACTACGACCAGGCGATCTTCCAGGGCTGGACCCTAGAGGCCTTACAGGACCGTTCGCGCGAACAGATCAGGATCCTGCTGGCAGGTGTCCGGAGGAGCTTGGCTATCGACGCCGTCTGAGAAATCATGGCATCGCCGGAAGCCCGCCCCTTAGCCCAAGACCGCCTGGGGGGGGGCTCGACATCCCCAGCCGAGGCGCCGCCGCTTGGCGCCCGTCAGACGCAGAAGGAAGCGACACGCAATCGCGTGATCGAGGCCGCGCGGGAACTTTTCGACAACCAGGGCTACCAGGGCACCACTATCCGCGAGATCGCCCGTCAGGCGAGGGTCTCGGTGGGCAGTGTCTTCACGACCTTCGCCTCCAAGGGTGAGATCCTTAGCCAGGTTATGGAAGACCGCCTGGACGGGCTCTATGGCGAGCTTGACCAGGTGGTGCCAAACCTGCGCGGTTCGACCGCCGATCGGCTGCGATCGATCTTCGCGATCCACTTTTCCTTTGAGTCCCGACGGACGCGGCTGTTCCTGGCCCACATCGCGGCGGCCTACGACTGGACACTTTCGCCGGCAGCTCGGCCCATGGGGCGGAACCCGAAGCTAGTCGGCATAATTCGTGACTGCATCGTCAAGGGCATCGCTGAGGACGACGTCGACCCCGACCTCGATCCTCAGGAGGCCGTCGACCTTCTGATGGCCGCCTATGTCTGGATCTATCGGATGGCCGCGCTCGACGGGGCCGATGCCGAGGCCATGACGGAGGTGATGGATCGTCAAATCGGCCTAATCGCGTCGGGGTTCCAACGGCGCTAGTTTGCGCCCTCCAACAGCCTGCGCGCGATCACGTGGGCCTGGATCTCACCGGCCCCTTCAAAGATGTTGAGGATGCGGGCGTCGGCCAGTACGCGACTGACGGGCTGCTCGACGGCGAAACCCGTTCCGCCGTGAATTTGCACTGCATTGTCGGCGGCCGCCCAGGCAATACGGGCGGCGAGGAGCTTAGCCATGCCGGCCTCGAGGTCGCAACGTCGGCCTTCGTCCTTCGCGGTGGCGGCGAACCAGGTGAGGCGCCGGGCCCCTAGAATCTCGGCGGCCATCATGGCGAGCTTGTTGGTCACCCTGGGAAAGGCGGAGAGTTGCTCCCCAAATTGGCGGCGGGCGAGCGCATAGTTGAGTGCAAGGTCGAGAGCGTTCTGGGCCACGCCGACAGCGCGGGCAGCAGTCTGAATGCGGGCCGACTCAAAGGTTGCCATCAATTGCGCAAATCCCTGACCCGGTTGTCCTCCGAGCAGGTTCGTGTGGGCCACCTCGAAACCGTCGAAGGCGATCTCAAATTCCTTCATGCCGCGATAGCCAATCACCGCAATCTCGCCGCCGTCCATGCCGGGTGCGGGGAACGGATCGGCGAGCGTCCCACGAGGCTTTTCCGCCAGAAACATCGACAGTCCCCGGTGGTCCTTCGACGCCGGGTCCGTGCGAACCAGCAGCGTCATCAGATCGGCGCGCGCGGCGTGCGTGATCCAGGTTTTGGCGCCGGTTACGCGCCAGACTTCGCCATGGCGTTCGGCGCGGGTACGCATTGATCCCAGGTCGGAGCCGGCTTCCGGCTCGGTGAAGACCGCTGTTGGAATGATCGCGCCGGAGGTGACCTTGGGCAGGAAGCGGGCTTTTTGATCGTCCGTGCCATGGGCCAGCAGGAGCTCGGCGGCGATCTCCGAGCGGGTGCCCAGCGACCCCACACCGATAAAGCCGCGCGACAGCGCCTCGGTGACCACGCACATGGCGACCTTGCCGAACCCTGAGCCGCCCCAGGGCTCTGGAGCAGTCAGGCCGAAGACGCCCAAGCGTCCCATTTCCTCGATCAGGCTGAGTGGGATCAGCTCGTCGCGCAGGTGCCAGCCGTGCGCGAAAGGTGAGATCTTTTCTTCCGTGAAGCTGTGGAACTGGTCTCGAATGCCCTGCAGGGTTTCGTCGAGCCCACTGGCTTCCAGCGACGGCCGGCCCCGGGCCTCATCGAGCAGCTCGACGATCCGCGTCTTGACCGATTGTGTGGCGCCGGCTCGAAGTCGGCTGATGAGGGGTGCGAGCCGATGCGCTGATACACCAAGGTCGGCGAGCCGAAACACTTCTCCCTGGTTCATCGGCAGGCCGCCGACAAGTTGGCTCAAATATTCGTGCGCCAGGAGCTGGGCCGGCAGGGCCTCGGCCTCGCCGAACTTTTCGAGTTCGATCAGGTTGCGCGCCCAGTGGGCTGTTTGGCGCAGTGTTTCTGCATAGGCCGCAGCCCAGGCCAGGCCATGGGCCACGTGCTGCTCGGCGTCCAGCATGCCCCGATCAAGCCGATCATCGCGCCGCACCCGCTCGCCGACGGCGTCCTGCAGCTCCGCGACCAGCACTTCGGCCTCGCGGCCGGCACGTTCGAGCAGTTCGGGGAGGTCGGGAAGGACGAGGCTCATGACGCTCAACTATAGGCGATGCTTGCTTTGCGTCGCGTCAGACCGCTTTGCTGAAGCGAAGAAAATTCATGTGAGGTCCGCCCATGCTCGTCGTCCACCACCTCAACGACTCGCGCTCACAGCGCATCCTTTGGCTCCTGGAGGAGTTGGGCGCACCCTATGAGATAAAGCACTACGCCCGCGACGCGACCACCCGGCTTGCGCCGCCGGACCTGAAGGCGGTGCATCCGCTAGGCAAGTCGCCGGTGATCACCGACGGCGACGTGACCATCGCCGAGTCCGGGGCCATCGTGGACTACATCGTGCGGAAATACGGGAAGGGCCTCTTTGGCGCGCCCGCCGGCGAAAAGGCGGCCGAGCAATACAATGAGTGGCTGCACTACGCCGAGGGCTCGGCGATGCTGCCTCTGATGTTGAACATGTACGTCGCCCGCCTCGGCGAGGCGGGCGCGCCGCTGCATCCGCGCATCCAAGGCGAGATGGCCAACCACCTGAGCTACGTGAACGGCGCGCTTGAAGGCCGCGAGTGGATAATGGGCTCGGACATCACCGGCGCCGACGTCCAGATGAGCTTCGTCGGCGAAGTCGCCCGCGCCTTCGGCCAAATGGAGATCTATCCCAACATCAAGGGTTGGGTGGAACGTTTCCAGGCGCGGCCGGCCTATCAGGCTTCGTTGGAAAAGGGCGGACCGTATAACCTGGGTCCGGCGCGGTAATCCCCTCACCGCTGAGACGAAGTCCGCCCCTTCGCATGCCGCAATGGGAGAGCAGTCACTCAAAGGGCGGGAAGTCGTCTTCCATCACGCCGTCGAGGAAGTCAAAGACGGCGGCTTTCGTCAACGCGTGCGGGATGGCCGAGAAATGGTCGCAGCCCGGAATGGTCACGCCCTTGCCGTGCGGGAATACGCGCGCCAGCGTCTCCGGATCGCCGGCGCCTTCATCGCCCTGGCCGGCTACGACCAGCACGGGCATCGGCAATTCCGCCAGGGCGTCGGGATCGAAAGGCATGTTCCGCATTCGGGTGACGGCGGCGAGCGCCTTTAGGTCCTCGCCTTGCTCGTCGGCGAACTCGCGGAAGGACCGCAGCATTGGCTGACTGATGGTCGAAGGATCGTCGGCCAGCATGGCGTCAGCCATGGGCTCGCCGGCCACGTCGGGCGCCTTTTCGAGCAGCTTGCCGCCGACCCCGCCCAGGATGAGGTGCGAAACGCGGTCTGGCTGGCCAATGGCCAGTTCAAGCGCCGTGCGCGTGCCCATGGAATAGCCGAAGATGTCCGCCCGATCGACGCCCAGGTGGTCCATTAGATTGAGGACGTCGGCGGCGAGCTGCTCGCGCGCATAGGCCTGCGGCTGATAGAGCTTTTGGCTCTCGCCGTGGCCGCGCTGGTCCAACGCAATAATCCGCGTCCGACGCCGCTCGAAAGCGGCATACCAGCCGGTGCGCTTCCAGCCCTCGACGCGGTTAGAGGCGAAGCCGTGAATGAGGACGATGGTCCGCTCGGCCCCGCCCGCGGGACTGATGTCGTCGAAGGCGATGGTGACAGCGTC
>JAYUBY010000014.1:0-6777 GCA_043740635.1 Alphaproteobacteria bacterium | reverse complement strand
GCGGTTAGGGCTCGTGCTTGCGGGCTTGGCAGCGATCCTTGCTCCACTCGGGGCGGATGCCCAGGACGTGTTCGGACGCGTCACCTCGACCGATCTCGTCTTGCGGCTTGGGCAGGTGTCGATTTCTCCTGGCGCGATTGCGGGCGCTCTGCTGGTCCTGGGTATCGGATTAGCCGCGACCCAGACCCTGCGGGCCTGGCTCGAGTCGCGCTAACTCCCGAAGACCCGAATGGATCTCGGCATCCGGACATCGTTGGCGTCCGGCGTGACCTACGTCGGCGTCTTGGTCGCGTTCCTGCTGACCTGCGCCTATCTGGGTCTCAGTCTCGACCGCATCGCGCTATTCGCCAGCGCCCTATCAGTCGGAATCGGATTTGGGCTGCAGTCGATCATCGGCAACTTCGTGTCGGGCCTGATCCTGCTCGCCGAACGGCCGATCAAGGTCGGCGACTGGATCGCGATCGGAGAGATGGAAGGCGATGTCCGCCGCATCAAGGTGCGCGCGACCGAAGTTGAAATGCGCGATCATTCCCGTCTGATTGTGCCAAATTCAGAGCTCGTGTCGAAGGTTGTCCGAAACGTCACCCACGGGGCCGCTCTGGGCCGCGTCAAAATCGTACTTTCCGTGGACGCCAAAGTGATCCGCTCGCTGTCCGTGACCTTCTGATGCAGCGCCTCGGCGCGTATCCCGACGCCCTCAGAGATCCGCCCGCCGCCGTCTACATGACCGACATAAAGGACGGGGCCATGGAGTTCACCGCCTTCGTCTATCTCGCCTCCCCGCGGGCGGCGTTCAAGGCCAAGAGTGATCTGCTCTTCCAGATCCTGCCCGACCTCAAGGCGCAGGGCATAGCGCTCGCGACGTCGAACCCCGTGGTTCACGTCGATGTGGGAGATCGGCCTATCGAGCCCACTGGCGCACCAGCCTAACGATGGGCTGTCGGGAGCGCCCGCCCCCGGGGCGGAATTCAAGCTGCCATGATTGAGCGCGCCGAGCGGCCCAGAACCCGCGTTCACGGCATGGAAGCCTGCGCCGGGGCGCATTAGCGCGGCCGCGAGTTGACCGGGTTCGGCCACTTGGTCTGGGTATGGTTTCCGATCTTGGTCTCAATGCCGACCGCGGCGGCGCGGCGGCCCCCTAGCCTAACGGTGCCGTTTTCCAGCTGCTTCTGCCCACTGCTTGAACACCAGGCGCGCGCAGCAATTGCTGATTCTGTGGGTAACAATCGTTCTTCCCGCGACCGGATACGGATTGAAAGCGACTGCAGCTCTGGCGGGTCCAAAGTGCCTGCAGATCCACACCGGCTATGCTGGCCGGCCTTCGCGATATGCCCCCCGCGGACCGTGAATATGGGAGCCGATTGATGACCAATATTGCAACGACCTTCGCTGATCTATTTATTGGCTACCTGCTAGGCAGCATAAATACAGCTGTGATTATGGGGAAATTGTACGGCAAGAATATAAGAAGTCATGGGAGCAAGATCGCGGGTTTAACGAATACGCTTCGCGTGTTGGGTAAATCTGCCGCGGCTCTTTTAGGAGACATACTAAAAGGAGTGGTCGCTTGCATTATCGGGCTAAATTTTGGAATTTGCGTTCATTCGAGTGAAGGAAGAGAATGCATTAGCCTTTTGGCGGCAGGCACAGGAGCGGTCTTCGGGCATAACTGGCCGGTATATTTTGGATTTAAAGGGGGGAAGGGCGCACTTACAGCAACGGCTGTAATGTTTATAAACAACTGGCCGATAGATCTTATTTCATTTTTCGTGTTCTTAATAATAGTAGTTTTAACCCGTTATGTATCTTTGGGTACAATGTGTGCGGCAATATTTTTTGTGACGATTTCATTCATACCGTTTTTTGATAGGAAAAACATACGGCGGCTGCTTTCTGGAACCGAAAGTAAGCTTACTTTTGACGCCGTCGCGGCTGAATAGTTCTTTCACACACCGAAAAATGCGGACTAAGGCGACTTTGGTTGCCAGAGCTCGATTTTAGTTCCGTCTGGATCGAGCAACCAAGCGAACTTCCCATCCGGACCGGCGTCGTCGCGCTTAAGGATGACTACCCCCTCGCTCTCCAATCGCTTCACGTAAGGGTCCAAATCATCGACAGCGAAATTTATCATGAACTCACGCTTGGATGGCGCGGCGTACGCAGAGCCGGCGGCATAGGCGTTCCATACGACGACTGGCGGATGACCGGGGCGTCGTAGTGGAGCGCCGCACCGCCCCAGCGCTCCAGCGTGATGCCTAATACGTCCCGATACCAGGCCGCGAGCGCCTTCGAATCCTTGCTGCTCACAAACAATCCGCCGAGGCCAGTTATCCTGCCCGCAGGCTCAGCGAGGAGCTGCGTGGGCGCCAGCAATACAAGTAAGCAGAAGGTGAGCAACGCTCGAACCATCGTCATCAGCGCCCGCGGCTTTCAGCAATTTATGGCATCGCACAGTTCTCGTAGCTGTACGGAATGAATCTGCTGGCCCACCGACAGCTTGGAAGTCTCACGTCGCACCGCATTGCACGGCGCTGCGGAACGCTTACGTTAAGAGTGGGGGCGACCCTTGGAGATGAAGACTATGCGGATGATTGCCATTGCCGCCAGCGCTTTGCTGGCCAGCGCCACCGCAGCTTCCGCGGCCCCAACGTCGGTCACCGTCAGCATTGCTCCGGCGCTGCAAACAAAGGCCGTAGAAAGTTTGGGCGTTCGTGACGTCAACGAACTGGCCGCCCAACTACAATCCACCGTCGAGAAACGGCTCGCCAAGACCAGCGCATACGACGGTGCGCGGATCGAGTTGGTGCTGGCCGATGCCAAGCCGAACAGGCCGACCTTCAAGCAGATGAGCGACAAGCCTGGGCTGTCCTACGAAAGCTTCGGAATCGGCGGCGCCCAGATTGAAGGTCGTGCGATCGCCGCCGATGGAACCGTCACCCCGATCGCTTACAAATACTATGAGAGCGACATCCGGGAATCACGTCGTGGCGGTACCTGGGCGGACGCCGAGGGCACATTCCAAATGTTCGCCTCCAGCCTGAACCGCGGCAAAGCCGTAGCTGGCCGCTGATCGCTTGCTTCCAGGATTGGCGCGCGGTCAGATTGGAGCGTGCCGATCCCTGGGGATTCCATGACCCGACCTGCTCCGTCCGCCGAACTGCGGCCCATCGACCGGCTCCTGGCGATCATGGCGCGGCTGCGCGATCCGGCTGACGGCTGCCCGTGGGATCAGGAGCAAACCTTTGCGACGGTTGCGCCTTATACGGTCGAGGAAGCCTATGAAGTCGCCGACGCAGTTGAGCGCAACGACCTCTCCGACTTGAAGGAGGAACTCGGCGACCTCTTACTGCAGGTGGTGTTCCACGCCCGTATGGCCGAGGAGCAAGGTGCTTTCGCCTTCGATGATGTGGCGAGGGCGATCAATGACAAGATGGTCCGCCGTCACCCACACGTTTTCGCCGAGGAGACATACGCTTCCCTCGCCCACCAAAAGGAAGGCTGGGAGGCGCTGAAGGCGGCCGAGCGCAAGGGCAAGGGTCGTTCCGAGTCCTTACTCGACGACGTGCCAATGGGCTTGCCCGCCCTCACGCGCGCGGTGAAACTTTCCAAGCGCGCCGCTGGCGCCGGTTTCGTTTGGCCCACGGTCCAGGACGTTATGGCCAAACTGCACGAGGAGATCGGTGAACTAGAGGTGGAGATCGAGTCAGGCGATCTGGAAAAGGCCCGCCAAGAAATGGGCGACGTCCTGTTTGTGGTGGCCAACCTCGCCCGCACACTCGATGTCGATCCCGAGGATTCGCTGCGCTTCACCAACGCGAAATTCGTCCGCCGCTTCCAATATATCGAGGCGAAATTGGCCGAGCGCGGACGGACGCCTGACCGGTCGGATTTGTCCGAGATGGACGCACTGTGGAACGAGGCAAAGGTGGCGGAGAAAGCCGGCGAAGATGCTCCCATCACCGCCGAATCCGTGGGCTAGTGCCCCCGCACCTCGGCTCCGGGGAACTGTTGTTCGAACTGCCCCAGCGCCTGCGGAGACAGGCTGACAGCTAGGCGCACTGACCCGTCTTTGCCGTCGTTACGTTCCAGTACGCGGCCGTGTCGGTAGAGCCAGGCGATGGCGGCTCCCTCACCGATCGGCGTGTAGACGTCTACCGGTGGAGCCTCATCGACGAGACCTGCGACGGCCTCTAGGAGCATGGCGCAGCCTTCACCGGTGACCGCAGACACCGGAATGGCAGGCGGGTGCGCCCGGCGAGCGTCTCCCAGGATGGCGTCACGATCCCCGGCAGGCGTGGAATCGATCTTGTTCCAGACCTCAAGGATCGACCGCTCGTCCATGTCGACGCCCAACCGGGCCAAGACGGCACGAACATCGCCCGCCTGGGCGGCGCTTTCGGCGCTGGCGATGTCGCGGACGTGGAGAACCACGTCAGCCTCTTTGACCTCCTCAAGGGTGGCGCGAAACGCCTCAACCAGCTCGTGCGGTAGGTCCGAGATGAATCCCACGGTGTCTGACATGATCGCCGGGCGGCCATCTGGCAACTTCAGCATCCTGAGCGTCGGATCGAGGGTGGCGAACAGCATATCTTCTGCCACCACCTCGGCCTTAGTCAGGCGGTTGAAGAGCGTCGACTTGCCGGCGTTCGTGTAGCCCACCAGGGCGACTGTCGGATACGGGTGCCGCTTGCGCGCCGAGCGCTGCAGGGTGCGGGTGCGGCGCACCTCTTCCAACTCCAGCTTCAGCTTACGGATTTTGTCAGCGATCAGCCGCCGGTCGGTTTCGATCTGAGTTTCACCGGGGCCGCCCATAACGCCAAAGCCGCCGCGCTGACGCTCCAAGTGGGTCCAGGTCCGAACCAGGCGCGAACGCTCGTAGGAGAGTCTCGCAAGCTCAACTTGAAGACGCCCTTCGCGCGTGCGGGCGCGCCGGGCGAAGATCTCCAAGATGAGGCCGGTGCGGTCGATGACTTTGCAGTTCCAGGCCTTCTCCAGATTGCGCTGTTGAACCGGCGTAAGAGCATCGTCGACGATGGCGACAGCGGCGTCAGCAAGTTCAATGACGTGGCCGATCTCCTCGACCTTGCCCCTGCCGAACAGAGTCGCGGGCGTCAGGCGGCGGAGCGTGGCGACCAGCGTCTCGCGAACTTCCAGATCGAGGGCCAACGCCAGACCGATTGCCTCTTCCAGGCGCGCAGCAGCGCCCCGGGAGGAGCCGCGCCCTTCCCGATCGGGGTGGATAACAATAGCGCCTTGAACGGGCGCCTCACGATTTACGCTCTTGGAGGAACTCAATCGGCCTCGTCTTCGCCCGGCTCATAGAGCTGCACCGGTTGTGCGGGCATAATGGTGGAGATTGCGTGCTTGTAGACCAACTGGGACTGACCGTCGCGGCGAAGCAGCACACAGAAATTGTCGAACCAGCTCACAACGCCCTGCAGCTTGACCCCATTAACCAGGAAGATGGTGAGCGGCGTCTTGGACTTGCGCACGCTGTTCAGGAACGTGTCCTGCAGGTTTTGCTTTTTCTCACTCATGGCTTTTCGCCTCTTTGTTTTGATTGGGCGACCAAAGCGCCGCCCACACACACCAGTTAACTAGACCGCATTTTGCGACAGGCGCAATCACGGACGGCCTGTTATACGGCCGTGGCCTTCGCGTGCGCGATATAGAGACTCCGAAGCCTCGCCGCCACCGGGCCCGGTTTGCCCTCGCCCACCGGCTTGCCATCAACCGCGATCACCGGCAGCACCAGAGAGCCTGCTCCGGTAATGAAAGCCTCCCTTGCGGCAACTGCTTCGGCCGGAGTGAATGGCCGCTCGTCGACCTGCATCCCTTCCCGGCGAATGACCTCGAGCAGCGAATTGCGCGTCACTCCGCGCAGGATGTTGGCGTTGGCGTCCCGCGTGCGCAGCCGACCATCACGATCAACGATCCAGGCATTGGAAGATGCGCCTTCGGTAACGAAGCCGAGATCGTCCACGAACCATGCCTCAAACGCCCCGAGCGCCCTCGCCTGCTGCTTGGCTAGGGCGTTTGGCAAAAGCCCTACGGTCTTGATGTCACAACGGCCCCAGCGGTTTTCCGGCGTTGTGACGACGGCGACGCCTCTGACGGCGCGTGCCTCGTCGGCCGTACGGTTCACTGCGCTCACGGTCATGATCACAGACGGGCGGACCGGCGGATTCGGGAACGCGTGGTCGCGCCTGGCGACACCCCGGCTGACTTGCAGGTACAGGAGTCCTTCCCGAACCCGATTGCGGCGCACAGCCTCCTTGAGCACCATCGTCAGCGCGGCTCGACCCATCGGCATCGCAATAGACAATTCGCCAAGACTGCGTTCCAGCCGCGCGAAATGTCCTTCCGGGTCTGCGAGTTTACCGTCGAAGAGGGCCCAGACCTCATAGACAGCATCAGCAAGTTGGTAGCCGCGGTCTTCGATATGTACCACTGCTTCGCCATGCTGGACGAAGCGGCCGTTCACGTAAGCGATGCGACCCATCAGTGAAGCTCGTCCTCAAGTGCCCGCGCGCCGGAAAGACCTAGGGACTTGAGCTTCCGGTGCAACGCCGAACGCTCCATTCCGATAAAGGCCGCGGTCCGTGAGATGTTGCCGGAGAAGCGAAGCATCTGAGCGTTCAGATACTCGCGCTCAAACACTTCGCGAGCCTCACGTAGCGGCAAGGCGATCATTCGCTCGGCGCCGAGGCTGACGGCTTGGTCGGTGACCATGGCCTCGGCGGGCAACATGTTCGCGGTGATCGGTTCCGATGGGGC
>JAYUBY010000013.1:0-1967 GCA_043740635.1 Alphaproteobacteria bacterium | reverse complement strand
TGGCGTCGAACGCGGCTTCATGACCCGCGAGCTGGCCGTGGAGCGGACGCTGTCCACCTTGCGGTTCTTCTGGAAGAGCCCGCAGGGGCCGGAGCCGGACGCCACAGGACATCACGGCTTCTACTATCACTTCCTGGACATGCAGACCGGACGGCGCGCCTGGGACTGCGAACTTTCGACCGTGGACAGCGCCTTCCTGCTCGCGGGCGCGCTGACGGCGGGCGCTTATTTCGACGCGGACGCGCCCGATGAACAGGAAATCCGCACCCTCGCCGACCGCCTTTATGCCCGCGCCGATTGGGTCTGGGCGCAGAATGGCGGCGCAACGGTCACGCACGGCTGGCGTCCGGAGAGCGGGTTCATCGTCTACCGGTGGGAGGGCTACGACGAAGCCCTGTTGCTCTATATCCTGGGGCTGGCCTCTCCTACCCACCCCTTGCCGCGCGCAAGCTACGACGCCTGGCTGTCCACCTACCGGTGGGAACAGTGTTACGGCTTCGACTACGTCTACGCGGGGTCTCTTTTCACGCACCAGCTCTCGCACGTCTGGATCGATTTTCGCGGCATCCAGGACGCGTTCATGCGCGACAAGGGGATCGACTACTTCGAGAACAGCCGGCGCGCCACCTACGTGCAGCAACGCTATGCGATGGACAATCCGCGCAGGTTCGCGAGCTATGGGGAACATTGCTGGGGCATCACCGCCAGCGAGGGGCCCGGTCCGGAAACGCTCAAGCTCGATGGCGTTGAACGCACCTTCTTCGACTATCTTGGACGTGGCGTCCCCTACGGGCCGGACGACGGGACGCTGGCTCCCTGGGCGGTGGTCGCATCCTTGCCCTTCGCCCCGGAAATTGTGCTGCCCGCCATCGACTTCTGCATCCACCAGGCCAAGCTGAAAGAATCCAATGCCTACGGATTCAAGGCGTCGTTCAATCCCACTCATCCCGGTGAGGCCGGAAACCCTTTTGGCTGGTGGGTCTCGCCCTGGCACTTCGGGCTTAATGAGGGTCCGATCGTGCTCATGATCGAGAACCACGCCAGCGGCTTGGTGTGGCGATTGATGCGGGGCTGTCGCCCTATCCGGGAAGGCTTGCAGCGGGCGGGATTTACCGGTGGGTGGCTGGCCGAGCCCGGCGTCGTCCCGGCCGACTCGCCGCGCGGGATGTGAAGGCCGTCAGTCCTGCAGCGGCTCGCCGCCGGCGCGCTCGAAAAACCCGCCGATCAGCGCCTGGGCCTCCCGCTGAATCTGTTGCAGGTGGTCACGGCTGAGGAAGCTCTCGGCGTAGATCTTATAGACCTCCTCGGTGCCCGAAGGCCGCGCCGCGAACCAGCCGTTGTTGGTCCGCACCCGGACGCCGCCGAGCGCGCCGCCGCCAGGAGCCGTGGTCTCGATGGCGATCACCGGCTCGCCCGCGAGCTGGGTCAGCTGCAGCTGTTCTGGCCCGGCTTTTGCCAGAATGGCCTTTTGCAGACGCGTCGCGGGCGCGTCCAAACGCTCGTAGAAGGGTGTTCCCAAAGCCTGGGTCAGGCCGTCGTAGAGCGCCCCCGGATCCTTGCCCGAGGACGCGGTGATCTCCGCGGCCAGGAGGCCGAGCAGGAGACCGTCTTTCTCCGTGGTCCAGACAGAGCCATCTCGCCGCAGGAATGTGGCGCCGGCGCTTTCTTCGCCGGCAAAGCCGAGCGCGCCGCTGCTCAGACCGTCAACAAACCAGCGAAATCCGACGGGCGTCTCGATGAGCTCACGCCCCAGCTGGTTCGCCACCCGGTCGAGCATCGCGCTGGTCACCATGGTCTTCCCCACCGCGCAGGTGCTTGGCCACGCGGTCCGCGAGCCGAACAGGTAGGAGACCGCCACCGACAGATAATGGTTGGGGTTCATCAGGCCTTGCGAGGGGGTCACGATCCCATGGCGGTCCGCGTCGGTATCGTTGCCGAAGGCGAGATCGAAGTGCGACTTCAACCCC
>JAYUBY010000012.1:0-15806 GCA_043740635.1 Alphaproteobacteria bacterium | reverse complement strand
GCTCGTCCATCGGCCGCCGGGGCTCGGCGCCGGAAGGCGCTCCGATCACCTTGATTGACGAGAAGCTCTACGACGGCTCACTCGCGAAGAAGTTCAAGATCCCGAACCTGCCCGAGAAGCCCTCCAAGGCGAAGGCCCCGGCATGAGTTTCGACATCACCACCATGAAACGGCGCAGCGCGTTGATGATGGCGCTGAGCCTGGGCGCAGGCCTCGCCGCAGCCGTTGCTCTCGTCGGCTATATGAAACTCCATCTGTCCTGGGCGCTTGTTGTGTTCCTGGCTGCCGTCGTCGTGGGTTTCGGAGCCCAGATCTGGTTCATCGCCGGCCTGCGCGGCCCGATTAAGGGAGCGTAGAGATGGTCGGAATCTTGGCGGATAAAGACCGCATCTTCCTCAACATCTATGGCCAGCGCGACTGGGGCCTTGAGGGCGCAAAGCAACGCGGCGCGTGGAATGGCACGAAGGACATCGTCGCCCAAACGCCGGAGTGGATCTGCGACCAGATCAAGGCCTCGGGCCTGCGCGGTCGCGGAGGCGCAGGCTTCGCCACCGGCCTGAAATGGACCTTCATGCCTAAGCAGGAGAGCGAGCGTCCACACTACTTGCTGGTCAACGCCGACGAGTCTGAGCCCGGCGCGTGCAAGGATCGCGACATCCTGCGCAACGACCCGCATCTCCTGATCGAGGGCTGCCTGATCGCTTGTAAGGCCATGCGTGCACACACGGCCTACATCTACATCCGGGGCGAATACGTCCATGAACGCGAGCGCCTGCTGGCCGCGATCAAACAAGCCTATGACGCCAAGCTGATCGGCAAGGGCAATGTTCACGGTTGGGACTGCGACATGCGCGTGACCCACGGAGGTGGCGCCTACATCTGCGGCGACGAGACCGCCCTGATGGAGAGCTTTGAGGGCAAGAAGGGTCAGCCGCGCCTGAAGCCGCCGTTCCCGGCCGGCGCTGGCATCTACGGCTGTCCGACCACTGTCAACAACGTCGAGACCATCGCCGTCGTCGGCACCATCTTGCGCAGGGGCGCCGAGTGGTTTGCGGGCTATGGCACTGAGAAGTCCACCGGCACCAAGCTGTTCGCGGGTTCCGGCCACCTGAACAAACCCTGCGTGGTCGAGGACGCCGTCGGTATCTCGGTGCGCCAGCTGATCGAAGATCACTTTGGCGGCGTGCGCGGCGGCTGGGGCAACCTGAAGGCGGTGATCCCCGGCGGCATCTCGGTGCGCATGATCCCAGCGGAGCAGTGCGACGAAGCGGTCATGACTTACGAAGACCTGCAGGCGAGGGGCTCTGGGCTCGGCACCGGCACCATGATCGTCTTCGACAAGGACGCGGACCTCGTGAAGGCAATCGCGCGCGCATCTTATTTCTACAAGCACGAGAGCTGCGGCCAGTGCACGCCCTGTCGCGAGGGCACAGGCTGGATGTGGCGGGTCATGGAGCGGATGGTCACTGGCGAGGCCGAGATGGCGGAAATCGACCTGCTGCTCGACGTTGCCAGCCAGGTCGAAGGTCACACCATCTGCGGTCTGGGCGACGCCGCAGCCTGGCCGATCCAGGGCCTTTTCCGCCACTTCCGACACGAGGTGGAGGAGCGGATCAACCTCTACCGCGCCGGTAAGCCCCATGTGCAGGGTCATTCCCTGCAGGCGGCGGAGTAAGCCTATGCCGATAGCCAAAGTTGACGGCGTCGAGGTCGAATTCGAAGTCGGCATGAATGTTTTGCAGGTGGCAGAGCTCGCCGGGAAAGAGATCCCGCGCTTCTGCTATCACGAGCGCCTCAGCATCGCGGGCAACTGCCGGATGTGCCTGGTGGAAGTGAAGCCCGGCCCGCCTAAGCCGCAGGCGTCTTGCGCTCTGCCGGCCGCGGAGAACATGGAAATCTTCACCGACACGCCGATGGTGAAGAAGGCCCGGCACGGCGTGATGGAGTTCCTGCTCATCAATCACCCGCTGGATTGCCCAATTTGCGACCAGGGCGGCGAATGCGATCTTCAAGACCAAGCCATGGGCTATGGGCGCGACGACAGTCGATACGCAGACAATAAGCGTGCTGTTGAAGAGAAGTTCATGGGGCCATTGATCAAGACGGTCATGACCCGCTGTATTCAGTGCACTCGCTGCGTCCGGTTCATCACCGAAGTCGCCGGCGTGCCGGAAATCGGTCTCATAAGCCGAGGTGAAGACGTTGAAATTACAACCTATTTGGGTAAAGCTGTAACTTCAGAATTGTCGGCCAACATCATAGACCTTTGCCCCGTCGGCGCGCTGACCTCCAAACCCTACGCATTCAATGCGCGGCCTTGGGAGTTGAAGAAAACCGAGAGCGTCGACGTGATGGACGCGCTCGGCTCGGCGATCCGCGTGGATGCGCGCGGCTCGGCCGTGCTGCGCGTTCTGCCGCGCGTAAACGAAGACATCAACGAAGAGTGGATTTCCGACAAGACCCGCTATGCTGTCGATGGTCTGGCACGTCAGCGTCTGGATCGGCCATATCTCCGTGACGCCGGAAAGCTTCGGCCTGCCACGTGGTCAGAAGCGCTTGAGGCGGTCGCTACGAAGCTGAAGGCCACCGCTCCGGACCGTATAGGTGTCATCGCCGGCGACCTGCAGGATGCAGAGTCGATGAAGGCTGCACTCGACCTCTTCCGGAGCCTCGGCGTGCTATCCACCGATTGTCGCCAGGACGGCATGATACTGGGCTCGGGCCCGCGCCAGAGCTGGCTCTTCAATTCAACGATCTCAGGCGTCGAAGACGCCGATGTCGTGCTGCTCGTGGGTGTCAATCCGCGCCTTGAAGCGCCGGTGCTGAATGCGCGCCTGCGCAAGCGCTGGCTGGCGGGCGCGCTTAAGTTGGGCGTGATCGGCGAACAGGCCGATTTAACCTACGTATACGAATACCTGGGCTCGGGTCCCAAGACGCTCAGCGGTCTTGCCAAGCTGAAAAATGATTTCGTCACTGCGCTCAAGGCCGCCAAGTCGCCGGCGATTATCGTCGGGGCTGGTGCGCTTATGCGAGCCGATGGCGCTGCGGTTCTTCAAGCCGCGGCCGGGGTCGCCAAGACGTTTGGCATGACCTGGAACGTGCTCCAAAGCGCGGCCTCCCGCGTGGGTGGCCTGGATCTCGGGTTCGTCCCGGGTGAAGGCGGCAAGACTGCGGCGGAGATGGTGGCCAAGGGCGGGGCCGATGTGCTCTTCCTGCTAGGCGCCGACGAGATCGATACCTCGACTTCGAAGGCCTTCACGGTCTATCTGGGCACCCATGGAGACCGGGGCGCACACACCGCTGACGTGATCTTGCCGGGCGCCGCTTACACCGAAAAAAACGGTCTCTACGTCAATACCGAGGGCCGGGTGCAACAAGGCGTCCGCGCCGTATTCCCCAAAGGTGAGGCCAAGGAAGATTGGGCGATACTGCGCGCACTGTCGGAACGCCTAGGCGCCAAGCTGCCCTATGACAGCCTGGACGCGCTCCGCACGAAACTCTTTGCCGATCATCCGAGCTTCGGCCGCATCGACCATGTCGATGGCCGAGACGCCTCCACAGCTCTCGATCTGGCGTCGCTTGGCGGCAAGGGTGAAGTCTCCGACACGCCCTTCACCAGCGCGGTGACTTCGTTCTACCTGACGAACCCCATTGCGCGCGCCAGCGTGACCATGGCCGAGTGCGCCGCCCTGGCTTCGGGCGCCGCCAAGCTCGCGGCGGAATAGATGGAATTCTGGACAACCCCTATGGGCTGGCTGCTGTGGACCGTCGGCCAGATCCTGCTGGTCACGGTTCCGCTGCTATTGATCATCGCGTTCCTGATCTACGGCGACCGCAAGATCTTTGCCGGTGTCCAGATGCGCAAAGGCCCGAATGTGGTGGGTCCATTCGGAGTCCTTCAATCCTTCGCTGACCTCGGCAAGTTCCTGATCAAGGAGCTGATCGTTCCAGCCGGCGCCGACAAGTTCGTCTTCCTGCTGGCCCCACTGATTAGCGTGACCCTTGCGCTGGGCTCTTGGGCGGCTATGCCACTCGCACCGGGGTGGGTAGTCTCCAACATCAATGTCGGGATCCTCTACCTCTTCGCTGTTTCGTCTCTGGGCGTCTACGGCATCATCATGGGCGGCTGGGCGTCGAACTCGAAATACCCGTTCCTCGGTGCGCTCCGCTCTGCGGCGCAGATGGTCTCCTACGAGGTCTCAATCGGCTTTGTGATCATCACCGTGATCCTGCTCTCCGGGACGATGAACCTAACGAGCATCGTTGAGAAACAGGCCGGTGGTTTCTGGAACTGGAACATTCTGGGCGGCGCTGGCCTGCGGAACCTCCCCTTGGCCATCGTCATGATCCCGATGGGGGTGATTTTCTTCATCTCGGGATTGGCTGAGACGAACCGTCCGCCCTTTGACCTTCCCGAGGCCGAAAGTGAACTCGTTGCGGGATACGCGATCGAATATGGCTCGACCCCCTACCTCCTGTTCTACCTGGCCGAGTTTTCCAACATCACCCTTATGAGCGGCCTAATGGCCGTTCTCTTTCTTGGCGGCTGGCAGGCGCCGTGGCCAACGCACTATCTCGATGGCCTCTGGGGCACTGGGTGGTCGTGGCTGGCCATCCTGCACGGGTTCCTCATGCTGGCGATCAAGACCTTCTTCGTCTTCTTTATGAACGCCATGGTCCGCTCGGTCGTGCCGCGCTACCGCTACGACCAATTGATGCGCTTGGGTTGGAAAGTCTTCCTGCCGACTTCGTTGGTTGCCGTGGCTTTGGTGTCCGGGTGGCGGGTTTATGGAGGGATCGGTTGAACCGGCTTCTCGCCCTCGCTGCCGTCCTGATGCTCGGCCTCGGGGCATGTGAGACCACGGGCAATAACGTCTCCGGGACCGCAGACTACGACTCGCTGAAGCGTGCCGCCGAGACATGTAAGGCCCAGGGCGGGACGTTCGTCCTGAAAGACGGCGGCGACGCCCAATACATCCAAGACTACGTCTGCAAGGGGGCCTGATGTTTCAGCGAATCGGACAGGCGATGAAGGGCGCGATGCTGCTGGATTTCGCAGGCGCAATCGGCCTTGGCCTCAAGTATATGGCTCGCCCCAAAGCGACCGTGCTCTATCCGCATGAACGCAACCCGCAGAGCCCCAGGTTCCGGGGGGAGCATGCCTTGCGCCGCTATCCGAATGGCGAGGAACGTTGCATCGCCTGCAAGCTCTGCGAGGCGATTTGCCCGGCTCAGGCCATCACAATCGAAGCCGAGCCCCGCGAAGACGGCTCGCGGCGTACGACGCGTTACGACATCGACATGGTCAAATGCATCTACTGTGGCTTGTGCCAAGAGGCCTGCCCGGTGGACGCGATCGTCGAGGGGCCAAACCTGGAGTACGCCGTGGAGACGCGCGAGGAACTCTACTACGACAAGGCCAAGTTGCTCGACAACGGCGACCGCTGGGAACGCGAAATCGCGAAGAATCTGGAACTGGATGCGCCCTATCGCTAAGACCCCGCGCGGGCCTTTGCGTAAGCGAATCTAAGACGAATTTGGGGAGCTAGAACCGGCTGATGGCCCTGCAGGCGATCGCATTTTACCTGATGGCGGCGGTGACGCTCGCGAGCGGACTTGCCGTGGTCTCGGCGAAGAATCCCGTGCACTCCGTGCTGTTCCTGATTGCCTCGTTTTTCTCGTCGGCGGGTCTCTTCGTGCTTCTCGGCGCTGAGTTCCTGGCGATGCTGTTGGTCGTGGTCTACGTGGGCGCCGTAGCCGTGCTATTTTTGTTCGTCGTCATGATGTTGGACGTAGATTTCGCCCAGCTGCGTCAAGGGTTCGCGCGCTACATGCCCTTGGGCGGATTGATCGCGGGCGGTCTCGCCATCGAGATGATTGTCGTCTCGTACACCGTCGCCACCCATGGCGCCGCCCGTCTCAACGACACGCCGATGGCGATGGGAAAGGGTGCACCGGTCGACATGTCGAACGCCGAGGCGATCGGGCGCGTGCTCTATACCCAGTATGTCTACTTCTTCCAGGCCGCCGGCATGGTTCTGTTGGTGGCGATGATCGGGGCCATTGTGCTCACGCTTCGTCACAAACCCGGCGTGAAGCGCCAGGTGATCATGGACCAGGTGCTGCGGACGCCGAAGACTGGCATGCGCATGGTTTCGCCTAAGCCCGGCGAAGGGATCGACGTATGATTATCGGCTTGGCGAACTACCTCGCGGTCGCCGCGATCCTTTTCACCATCGGGGTCTTCGGCATCTTCGTGAACCGCAAGAACATCATCGTCATCCTGATGTCGGTGGAGCTGATCCTGCTTGCCGTGAACATCAACCTCGTGGCCTTCTCCGCCTATCTGGGCAACGTTACCGGACAGATCTTCGCCATGTTCGTGCTGACCGTCGCGGCGGCCGAAGCCGCTGTCGGTCTGGCCATCCTGGTCACCTTCTTCCGTAACCGCGGCGACATCGCCGTGGACGACGCCTCGATGATGAAGGGCTGAGCATGGACGCCAAGCTCCTCGTCACCATCATTCTCTATGGTCCGCTTGTCGGCGCGGCCGCAGCTGGACTGTTCGGTCGCCGGCTCGGCAATACCGTTTCCATGGCGGTCACCACTGGTTTCCTGATGTTGTCCGCCGTCCTGTCGTGGGTGGTGTTCAGCCAATGGACTTGGGGCGGACTTGAGCCCTTCACCAACACCTACGCGCCATTTATCCAGGTCGGGAATTTCGTTTCCAACTGGTCGTTCCGACTCGACGGTCTCTCGGCGGTTATGCTGGTGGTGGTGACCACGGTCTCAAGCCTCGTACATCTCTACAGCTGGGGCTATATGGCGGGGGACGATAGCAAGCCTCGCTTCTTCGCCTACCTCTCGCTCTTCACCTTTTCCATGCTGTCGCTGATCAGCGCGGCCGATTTCATGCAGCTATTCTTCGGCTGGGAGGGCGTGGGCCTGGCGAGCTATCTGCTGATCGGCTTTTGGTATCACAAGCCCACTGCCAACGCCGCGGCGATCAAAGCTTTCGTCGTTAACCGGGTCGGCGACTTCGGCTTCGCTCTCGGCATCTTGACGGTCTTCTGGTCGCTGGGGACGATCCAGTTCGCCCAGATCTTTCCGCTGGTCTCCGCCCACGCCAATGACGCTTGGAGCTTCGCTGGCCACAGCTGGCGGCTTATGGACTTGGCCTGCACGTTGCTGTTCGTGGGCGCCATGGGCAAGTCGGCCCAGTTCTTCCTGCACACCTGGCTGCCAGATGCCATGGAAGGTCCGACACCCGTCTCGGCTCTGATCCACGCAGCCACCATGGTTACTGCCGGCGTCTACATGGTCTGCCTGCTCTCGCCGATGTTTGAGTATGCGCCGGTCGCCAAGCACATTGTCGTTGTCATTGGGGCAACCACCGCGCTGTTCGCCGCGACCGTTGGCCTGGTGCAGAACGATATCAAGCGTGTGATCGCCTATTCGACCTGTTCGCAGCTTGGCTACATGTTCATGGCCGCGGGCGTCGGCGCCTATCAGGCTTCGATGTTCCACCTGTTCACCCACGCCTTCTTTAAGGCTCTGTTGTTCCTGGGCGCTGGCTCCGTGATACACGCCATGGTCCACGAGCAGGACATGCGCCGTTACGGCAATCTCGCGAAGTACCTGCCGGTGACGTTTGCGGTGATGACCATCGGGACGATCGCCATCACAGGCCTAGGCATCCCCGGTGTCGAGCTCGGTTTCGCGGGCTTCTATTCCAAGGACTCGATCATTCATGCCGCCTACGCGTCCGGCGCGGCAGGCGATCCGCTGGGCTATTTCGCCTTTGTGGTCGGGGTGTTCGTGGCGGGCCTGACGGCCTTCTATTCTTGGCGCGTCGCATTTTTCACCTTCAACGGCCACGCACGCTGGACCTCGGAAGATCTGGAACATCACTGGCATAACCGTGACCACGATCACGGCCACGACGATCATGCCAGCCAGGCCCAGGCCGAGACCCATTCGGAGCCCGACCATGATCTTGGCCAAGGTCACAGCCGTGACCCGGCGCTTCCGCACGAGAGCCCGTGGACCATGCGCCTACCGCTGATCCTGCTTTCAATCGGCGCTATCGCGGCTGGCTATGTCTTCGTCGAGAAATTCATCGGCGCGGAACAGCACGAGTTCTGGCGCGGCGCGATCTTCACTGCAGCTTCGAACCACGTACTGGCCGAAGGACATCCGCCGGCATGGACCGTTTGGGCGCCGCTGATTGTCTCGATCTTGGGACTGCTAGTCGCAGCCTACATGTATATCTGGCGCGAGGGACTGGGCGCGAAGTTGGCCGCCAATCGCGGCCCTGTGTACTTGTTCTTCTACAACAAGTGGTTCTTCGACGAGCTCTATGAGGCGACCTTCGTTCGCGCCGCCCAGCTGCTCGGCGATCTCTTCTGGAAGGGCGGCGACCAGAAACTCATCGACGGCCTGGGTCCCGACGGCGTGTCGGCTGTGTCCTTGCAAGTAGGCAAGGGCGCGGGGCGCCTGCAGACCGGCTTCCTTTATCACTACGCCTTTGTGATGCTCCTGGGTGTCGCGGCGATCCTGTCCTTCGCCCTCTGGGCCTGGAACGCGTAAGGGAGCGTCCGGTCATGCCCATTCTCTCCCTCATCACCTACGCTCCCATTCTCGGCGTCGCGGGAATCCTGGTGCTGCGCCTGTTCGGTAAGGCCGACGATCCGAGAACGATCGAAGCGTCCAAGTGGATCGCGCTGTTCACAACGCTCGCGACGTTGGCGTTGTCAGTGCTTTTGGTCGCGCGTTTCAATCCGGGCGAAAACGGCTTCCAGTTCGTTGAGGTGACGCCCTGGTTCGCTGGACTAAATTATCGCATGGGCGTGGACGGCATCTCTGTCCTCTTCGTCCTTCTGACCGCCTTCCTAATGCCGATCTGTATTGCGGCCTCATGGAAGTCGATTGAGAAACGCGTCCTCGAATACATGATCGCTTTCCTGATCTTGGAAAGTCTGGTGATCGGGGTTTTCTGCGCACTCGATATCGTGCTGTTCTACATCTTCTTCGAGTTCAGCCTGGTGCCGATGTTCCTGATCATCGGGATCTGGGGCGGAGCGCGACGGGTCTACGCTGCGTTCAAATTCTTCCTCTACACGCTGCTTGGCTCGGTGCTGATGCTGGCGGCGATCTTGGCGATGATCGGGATCAGCCATACCAGTTCGATCCCGGAACTGATGGCCTATCACTTCAGCCCGACTGTGCAGACTTGGCTTTGGCTTGCCTTCTTTGCCTCCTTCGCGGTGAAGATGCCGATGTGGCCAGTCCACACTTGGCTTCCCGATGCCCACGTCGAAGCCCCGACCGCAGGCTCGGTGATCCTGGCCGGCATCCTCCTGAAGCTAGGGGGGTACGGCTTCATGCGCTTCTCGCTGCCGATGTTCCCTCAGGCGTCGCACCACTTCACGCCGCTGATCTTCGCGCTCAGCGTCATTGCGATCGTCTACACCTCGCTCGTCGCGTTCCGGCAGGTCGATATCAAGAAGCTGATTGCTTATTCGTCGGTCGCTCACATGGGCTTCGTGACCATGGGTATCTTCGCCGGCAACGCGGTGGGCGAGCAGGGCGCACTCTTCCAGATGCTGAGCCACGGGGTAATCTCAGGCGCTCTCTTCCTTTGCGTCGGAGTGGTCTACGACCGCATGCACACCCGTGAGATCGCCTTCTATGGCGGTCTGGTGACCCGCATGCCTTGGTATGCGGCGACCTTCATGCTGTTCACCATGGGCAATGTGGGTCTGCCGGGCACCTCGGGTTTCGTTGGCGAGATTCTGACGATGGCCGGGACTTATGGCGTCTCAACCTGGACCGTGATCGTGGCCGCAACGGGCGTGATCTTCTCGGCGGTCTATGCGCTGTCGCTTTATCGCCGTGTGGTGTTTGGAACGATCACCAATACCAAGCTCGGCGACATCACTGATCTGGATTGGCGTGAGGTGGCGATCTTCGCTCCGCTAATCGCCGCCACCCTCGTGCTGGGCGTTCAGCCCGGCCTCGTTATGAACCTGACTCAGGCCTCCGTGGACCACCTCGTCTCGGCCTATCAAACGGCCATCGGGGGCTAAACCGACTATGACTTTCTCTGCCGATCTCGGCCTGGCCTATCCGGAACTGATCCTGGCGATCGGGGCGCTTGTCCTGCTGGTTGCTGGCGCATTTGCGCCGAAAGCCGCACGGCTCGTGGGCTGGGGCGGCGTGCTGGTCTTGGCTGCTGCTGCCTTCCAAGCGGCGACTGGCCCGTTCGGGCGCGGCTTTTCGGGCGGCATCATCGCTGACGATGCGTCAGCCTTCGCACAAGTTGCGATCTTCGCCGCCAGCGCCATCGCCATCCCGCTCGGTCAACCTTGGTTCGAGCGGCGAGGGGTGCATAATTTTGAGTTTCCGGTGCTCATTGTCCTGGCCGCGCTTGGCATGGGGATGATGGTTGCAGCCGGCGACCTGATCTCGCTCTACGTCGGGGTCGAGCTCCACTCCCTTGCCCTCTACGTCCTGGCAGCTATGCACCGGGACAACGCCAAGGCGTCGGAGGCAGGGCTGAAGTACTTCGTGCTGGGCGCGCTTTCGTCCGGGCTGCTGCTCTACGGCGCGAGTCTAGTCTATGGCTTCGCCGGCTCGACGCTGTTCACCGACATCGCAGCAGCCGTGCACAATGGCGCCCACACCGGCGTCCTTTTCGGCCTGGTGTTCCTGATCTGCGGCCTTGCTTTCAAAGTATCCGCTGCGCCCTTCCACATGTGGACGCCGGACGTTTACGAGGGTGCGCCGACGCCTGTCGTGGCCTTCTTCGCCGCGGCGCCCAAACTGGCCGCTATGGTGCTCTTTGCGCGCCTGCTAGCCCAAGGCTTCGGCGGAGCGATCGTCCAATGGCAGCAGGTGCTGGTGGTTCTAGGCTTGATCTCGGTGGGCGTGGGCGCCTTCGCGGGACTTGCCCAGAAGAACCTCAAGCGCCTTTGGGCCTATTCCTCTATCGCCAACGTTGGCTATGCGATCATCGGCCTGTCGGCAGGTACCGCCGATGGCGTCCGGTCGATGTTGATCTTCATGATCCTCTACATGATCGATGTGACCGGCTTCTTCGCCTGCCTGGCCGCGCTCTCGCGTCAGGGCAAGTCGATGGAGAGTTTCGATGACATGGCCGGGCTCTTCAAGGAACAGCCGGGTATCGCACTCGCGATGACTGCGTTTTCGCTCTCCGCACTGGGCCTGCCGCCGTTCTCCGGATTCTGGGGGAAATTCTTCGTCTTCAAGGCCGCTCTGAGCGCGGGCCTGCCGATAGCGGCGGTCCTGGGTCTGGTCGGCTCAGTGGTGGCGGCCTTCTACTACCTGCGTTTGATCAAGGTGATGTGGTTCGATGTGGCGCCGGGTAAGACCGATGCGCCGCCGATTGAGGCGCGTGCCATCGGAGTCGGCTTGGCGCTGTTCTCCTTCCCCCTCGTCATGGCGGCACTGATCTGGATTTACCCAGCAGCCGGCCGCGCAGCGCACGCCTTCGGGCTTTCCTAGGCGTTGACCGACCACCCGCCGATTGAAGCCTACGCGGAGATCGACTCCACCAACGCTGAGGCCCGCCGCCGCGCGGAGGCCGGTGAGTGCGGACCGGTCTGGATCACAGCCGCTCGCCAAACCGCGGGGCGCGGCCGGCGCGGTCGCGCTTGGTCGACCGAGACCGGAAACCTCGCCGCTACGCTTCTGACCACGACAGATCTTGCGCCGGCAGAAGCGGCCCAACTGTCCTTCGTAGCGGCGCTCGCAGCCTGCGACCTAGCAGATACCTGTCTGGGCCTTGGCGCAGCGCGGCTGAAGTGGCCTAACGATGTGCTGGTCTATGGACGCAAGGCCGTCGGTATTCTCGTAGAATCCGGGGCCCGGCCAGATGGCCGGCTTTGGGTAGCTGTCGGGATTGGCGTGAACATCGCTCATGCGCCGACCGATACAGAACGGCCCGCGACCTCTTTCGCCGAACATATTGCGGGGGCGGCGCCCAAGCCCGCCGACGCCATCGAGGTACTTGCCCGGCGCTTCGAGGCATGGCGTAAAATCTGGGCGACGCGGGGCTTCGCGCCAATCTTGGAAGGCTGGACAACGCGCGCCTATGGGCTTGGCGAGCGTTGCGAGGCGAGACTTCCCAGCCGCACCTTGTCCGGCGTCGCCGAGGGCATGGATCCCGACGGCGCGCTTCGGCTTCGGCTGGACGACGGCACGCTTGAGCGCATAACGGCTGGCGACGTCTTCTTCGGAGAGGCTTAAACGATGCTGCTGGCTATCGAGCAGGGCAACACCAACACCCTCTTCGCCGTGCATGACGGCAATGATTGGATTGCCCAATGGCGCTCGGCTACCCATTCGACGCGAACGGCGGATGAGTACGCAGTTTGGCTCTCACAGCTTCTGGTCATGACTGGCCTGCACCTAGGCGCCTTCACTGGCTGCATCATTTCCAGCGTCGTGCCGCAGTCGATCTTCAATCTTAGAAACCTCGCGCGCCGCTACCTGAAGGTCGAACCTCTGGTGATCGGCGAGAACGTCGATCTTGGCATTGAGGTCCGGATCGAGAAACCTTCGGAAGCTGGCGCCGACCGCCTCGTAAACGCCGTGGGCGCCCACATGGTCTACCCCGGTGACCTGATCATCATCGATAGTGGCACAGCCACCACCTTTGACGTGATCGCTGCAGACGGCGCCATGGAGGGCTGCGCCATTGCGCCGGGGATCAATCTCTCTATGGAAGCGCTGCACCAGGCGGCGGCCAAATTGCCGCGCGTCGCGATACAGCGGCCGCGGGGCAACACGGCAATTGGCAAGGATACCGTGGCCGCCATGCAGTCAGGCGTCTTCTGGGGCTATATCGCGTTGATTGAGGGCCTGGTGGCGCGGATCAAGGCCGAGTGGGGCAGGCCAATGACGGTAATCGGCACCGGGGGCGTGGCCTCCTTGTTCCACGGCGCGACTTCATCAATCGACCATTTCGATCCCGATCTTACAATTCGGGGCATGCTTGAGATTTACCGCCGGAACACGGCGAAGGAATAAATGGCAAAAGCGACCAAAGCTGACGAACTCGTCTTTCTGCCTCTCGGTGGGTCGAACGAGATCGGCATGAACTTCAACCTCTACGGCTACGGGCCGCCGCACGACCGCAAATGGATCGTGGTCGACCTAGGCATCACCTTCGGCGACCAGACAACGCCGGGCGTCGAGGTGATCTTGCCCGATCCATCCTTCATGGAAGAGAACGCTGCTCGCCTGTTGGGGATCGTTCTGACGCACGCCCACGAGGACCACATTGGGGCCGTCGCCTGGCTTTGGCCGCGGTTCAAGGCGCCGATCTACGCTACGCCATTTACGGCCTTCATCCTGCGCGAAAAGCTTCGGGAGGCGGGACTGCTCGATGAGGCCCAGATCACCGAGGTCCCGCTGGGCGGCAAAATATCGCTTGGACCATTTGAACTCGAACTCATCACGCTCACCCATTCGATTCCCGAGCCCAATGGCCTAGCGATCCGCACCCCGCTGGGCACGATCCTGCACACCGGCGACTGGAAGATCGATCCCGACCCGTTGCTAGGAGCCGTCACCGACCAGGACGCCATCCGTAAGCTGGGCGACGAAGGCGTGCTGGCCATGGTCTGCGACAGCACCAATGTTTTCGTCGACGGCCACGCCGGTTCCGAAGCCGAGGTTCGCGACACCCTGATCCCGCTGATCGGGACACTGAAAGGCAAGGTGGCGGTCGCCTGCTTTGCCTCCAATGTGGCCCGCATGGACTCCATCGCCCGCGCCGCCGAGGCCAACGGACGCCGGGTTTGCCTAGCCGGCCGTTCGATGCACCGCATGTCGGCGGCTGCGAAATCCGTGGGCCTGATGGAGGGCTTAAAGCCGTTCCTCGACGACGCCGAGGCGAAGAAGTTCCCGGCCGATAAGGTATTGTTCCTTTGCACCGGTAGCCAAGGCGAGGGCCGGGCGGCCCTGGCCAGGATCGCGGACGGCACCCATCCGCACGTAAACCTGGGCGCCGGTGATGCCTGTATCTTCTCCTCGCGTGTGATCCCGGGGAACGAGATCCCGATCCGCAATCTGCAGGACAAGCTCGCCGACCGCGGCGTGCGCCTTTACACCGAACGGGATCACCCGGGCATCCATGTTTCGGGCCACCCCTGTCGTGACGAGCTGGCCGAGATGTACCGCTGGGCTCGGCCAGAGATCTCTGTGCCGACCCACGGCGAACGTCGCCACCTCCTAGAACACGCGGCTTTCGCCCGCGACCTGCAGGTTCCGCAGCAGGTGACCCCTCGCAACGGCGACGTGGTCCGTCTGGCCCCCGGCCGAGCGGCTATTATCGATGAGGTACCGGCCGGCAGACTCTACGTCGACGGTGGAATGGTCACGGCGGAGAACGGCGAAGCCCTGCGCGAGCGCCGCCATGCTGCCTCCAATGGTGTCGTCGCAGTCTCCGTCGTGCTCGACGGCAAAAACAAGATCGTCTCCGGTCCGCAGGTTCGCGCGTTGGGTTTGCCATCCGAGCCGGATTACCCGCTCGACGATATCCTCGACGATCTAGCCGACGAGGCCGAACAGGCGCTGAACCGCTTGCGCGGCGAGGACCGCGAGATGGACGAGGCTGTCGAGGCCGCTATGTCGCGCGCTGTGAAGAAAGCCAGCCAGCGCGTCTGGGGCAGGCGCCCTGTCGTGGAAACCACGGTCCTACGCCTATAATTATTACTTTACAGAAATTACTTAATGTAAGACGCTGCGGTCTCCGTGAAGGGAGACCGCATCATGGCCTCTGTCGTTGATATCGCGCCGCCGCATTGGGCGCCTACATCGCCCTTTCGCAGACTTCGCGTCGTTAGCCGGGGCTTCGAAGTGCTGTTTGCCGTGCTGTTCACAGGCTTCGTCGCGCTAGGGATTTTCAGCCTCTGGGTTCTCTTCTTCTATCAAGGCGAGATGATTGCAGTCGGGCCCCGCGGCGGGCTTCTCACGACCGCGCCGTTGCCTGCTGATTTCGTGCCGTTCCACACTTGGCGGTTTGACCAGCGGCTCGTCTACGCGTTCGATGTGATCATTCGGGATGCGCCCTCGCTGATCCTCTTCTGGTCGCTTCGCTCGCTCTTCCGCCTCTATGGCCAGGGAAAGGTGTTCGGCGTTCCGAATGCGCGACTGATTCAGCGGATGGGTGTCTGTCTGGTCGCAGACGCCGCCGCGCCCTTCCTCTGCCACTTGGTCCTGAGCGCCACTGGCTACGAGATCGACAAGATGTGGGCGCACATGGCCGCGGTGCAGGAGTTGATCCTGGGGGCCGTGGTCTTTGTCATCGCTCTGGTCATGAAGGCTGGTCACGAGATCGAGCAAGACCGCGAGGGGTTCATCTGATGCCGATAGTCTTGCGTCTCGACGTGATGCTGGCCCGGCGCAAGGTGCGGTCCAATGTGCTGGCTCGCGCCATCGGCATCACCGAGGCCAATCTCTCCCTGCTGAAGTCGGGAAAGGTGAAGGGCCTGCGGTTCTCCACCCTTGAGGCGATCTGTCGGTTTCTGGAGTGCCAGCCCGGCGACATCCTGGAATTCATTCCTGACGAATTCGCACAGTCCGGGCGCGCAGAGCTGCTTCGACAGGCCAGCTAACCTAATGCATCTCTGACGAACCAAGGAGAACGACCAATGAATGGGCGAACAATGGCGCTTGCCCTGAGCTAATACCAATCGCCCCTGACGCCGACTCAGGGATTCCCTTGAGCGCCGAACAGTGATTCACGCTTCTCATTGGAGATGGAGGGGCGGATGGCGT
>JAYUBY010000011.1:0-3045 GCA_043740635.1 Alphaproteobacteria bacterium | reverse complement strand
CCGCCGACGGTACCGCGGCGGTTGTCGATAGGCTTGTTGACCGCGATCACCGGCGAGGCCTCGGTCGCGCCGTAGCCTTCGAGCACCGGGATGTCGCCGAACCTCTCAGAGATCAGGTTGTGGGTCTCGTCGCGCACCTTTTCGGCGCCGCAAACTATGAACTTGAGAGCCGATAGTTCGTCGCGATCTGCCGAGCGCGCGTACTGATTCACGAAGGTATCGGTGGCCAGGAGGATCGAGGCCTTGGTGTCCTTGATCAGCGGCGGGATCTGTTTGATGTGCAGCGGCGAGGGATACTGGAACGCCTTCATTCCGGTCAGGATTGGCAGTAGCACCCCGCCGGTCAGGCCGAAGCAGTGGAAGGTCGGAAGGGGATTGAACATTACCCAGTCGGGATCGAGCTCGATGTGAGCGGCGATCTGCTGGACGTTGGCGACGAGGTTCTCATGGCTCAAGACCACGCCTTTGGGAGCTCCGAAGCTGCCCGAAGTGAAGAGGATAACACCCGGGTCGGTGGGTTTGCTCGCCGCGCGGAATTGCTTGGGAAGCGCCCCAGCTGCGACGGCGAACAGTTTGTCAGCGACGCCGACGGTGGCCCGCACATCCTCCAGGTAGGTAACCTTTGTCAGGATCTCGAGCGCGTCAACAAGGTCGTGGAGCTTGCCTTGCTCGATGAAGCGGTGGGAAGTCAGCACTCGCTTGACGCCCGCAAGCTCGCAGGCTGCCTTCAGATTTCGGATCCCAGACGTGAAGTTGAGCATCGCTGGGGTGCGGCCGAAGGCGTGTAGGGCGAAGAATGTGACCACTGACGCCGAACTAGCTGGCAGCATTACACCCACGCGTTCGCCCGGCTTTGTGAAACGGGCGATCTTGCGGCCCAGGGCGAAGGCCGCGCGGATCAGGTCGGTGTAGCTCAACGGATTGCGTTCCTGGTCCTCCAGGATCGGCTTCTTCGCGCCGTAGGTCTGGCGAGCGTCCACCAGGGCGTCGAACAGACTGATCTTCGCCTGCTGGGGGTCAAATGTACGCGACAAGAGCCAACGCCTCCCGTGTGTTTTTATCGTTGGGGCGAGCCTATCGGTTGGTTCCGCGGATGAAAAGAATGGTTACAGGCCGTGATCGTTCAGCCCAGACTATAGATCACGCAGGCGCTGGCCTGCAGACGCTCCATCGGCGGCTGGACTGGAAGCTGCAGATCCTCGGGTCGCAGACCGGCTTCCTGGGCGCGCTTCTGGGAAGTGACGACGAGTTGCTGAATTTCACTCATCGGCTGGCGGGCCGTCAGGGGAGCTGGAGCTGGACGTGGAACCGTCGGGTCGTAGGTGCGTGTCGCTTGAGCCACCAGGACGTCGGTCTCGCAGGCGCGGCTACTCGGATCGATGAGGCGCACAGCTCCGAGGTGACTTCCGGCCGCGGCGGTCGCCAGTTCGCCGCGGCGAACTGGCGTCTTCGACTACCAGTTTGAACATCTGGGTGCGGGTTTCGTCGCTCGGCTCGAGGCTGAAACTGGCCGGCCGGGTCGAGGACGGCTTGGCCGACATCAAGACAGCTAGGACAGGCTCCACCAGCCGCACGTCCCGGATTTCCGCTGAGATCTGAACCGAGACCTGGTAGCGGTCGATTTTGTCGGCGCGCTGGTTGTCGATCACCGAACCCTGCTTGTCGCGGTACTGCTCGTAGAGCGGGGTGATCGTGAAATGGGTCTCAATCCGAACCCTCTAAGCGCCAAAGGCATCCAGCGAACCCGTGATAGCTCGAGCTTTTTGCGCCGCGGACTTGGTGGCGTCAGCGACATCACGCTCGACGGCGTCGTAGCTCGCCGACAGACTCGCGCGGTTGGCTTGCACCTCGGAGGTGACTTAGCCGGTCGAGGCGATAATCGGCTTGTCCATCCACCAGGGCGCGAGGTCGTAGACTCGGGGCGAGGTCGGAGCGGCTGGCCCCGGCTGGGACAGCGCCGAACCAGCGGCGAGCGCCAGCGCGGCGGCGAGAATCAGACGCATAGGCACCTCCAAGAGACGGTGACGGACGGTCGCGTCGCAGAGCTTCGGGGGCAAGCATGGCCGCTCGGTGACCATTCGCGCCTTGATCCCAAGGCCCGGACCGCCGATTTAGGGCCTATGGCCGTGGTGATCGACAATCTAAGCGGGGCGATCCGCCCCAGGCATCCCGAGAAGCAGGCGAATCCGGATACGCCGTTGCTGCGTAAGCCCGATTGGCTGCGCGTGCGTGCACCGGGCTCGGCCGGTTACAACGCCACGCGTGACATCGTGAAGGCTCATGGGCTGGTGACAGTCTGCGAAGAGGCGGCTTGCCCTAACATCGGCGAGTGCTGGTCGAAGAGCCACGCCACCATGATGATCATGGGCGAGATCTGCACCCGGGCTTGCGCCTTCTGCAACGTGGCCACTGGAAAGCCTCGGGCGCTGGATCCGACAGAGCCCAAACGGGTTGGCGATGCCGTGGCTAAGATGGGCCTGAAGCACGTGGTGATCACGTCCGTCGACCGCGATGACCTAGCTGATGGGGGTGCGGCGCACTTCGCCGCCGTGGTTCGCGCCATTCGCTGTGCAGCGCCAGACACGACCGTAGAGATCCTTACCCCGGACTTTCTGCGCAAACCGGTCGCCGCGGCTTACGAAGTGATCGACAGCAAACCCGACGTCTTCAACCACAATCTGGAAACTGTGCCGCGGCTCTACCTCTCGATCCGCCCGGGCGCTCGCTACTACCACTCCCTTCGCCTGCTTGAACGCGTGAAGGAGCGTGATGCCACTCAATTCACCAAGTCCGGCGTCATGGTCGGGCTTGGCGAGAGTAAGGAGGAGGTCATGCAGGTGATGGACGACATGCGCTCAGCGGGCGTCGACTTCATCACAATCGGCCAATACCTTCAGCCGACCCGCAAACACGCGCCCATCGACCGCTTTGTCCACCCCGACGAGTTCGCAGCCTATGAGGAAATCGCCCGCGCCAAAGGCTTCCTAATGGTCGCGGCAAGCCCGCTGACCCGTTCATCGCATCACGCAGGCGAAGACTTCGCCC
>JAYUBY010000010.1:0-5846 GCA_043740635.1 Alphaproteobacteria bacterium | reverse complement strand
CGGTTCTCCAGAGCGAAAAAAGAGCGTCGCCTGGCCGTAGTTGAAAGCCTGGTGCTGGACCCGGCGCGGCGTCTCGTCATCGTCTCCTGCGACGGCAAGGAGCAGTTGCTGCTGCTGGGCGAAGGCCAGATGGTCTCCCAGCTCAGCGCTGTTAAGGGGCGGAGCTGATGGGCGAACTCTTCAAAGCCATCCGCGCCCTGCCGGCTGACGAATGGCGCCGCGCAGCCGCGCTTGCGGCGCTGACCACCATCGCCAGTCTGATCTTCCCCGCGGCGGCGCTCGCCCAGGCGGTGAATATCAACCTCGGCACCGGCGCGGGCCTGACCGAGCGGGTCGTACAGCTGATCGGCCTGATGACGGTGCTGTCACTAGCGCCGTCCATCGTCATCATGACCACCTCCTTCGTCCGCATCGTGGTGGTGCTGTCCCTGCTTCGAACAGCCTTGGGGCTGCAGCAAAGCCCGCCCAACTCGGTGATCATCTCGCTGTCGCTGTTTCTCACGGCCATCGTCATGGGCCCAACGCTGCAGCGATCCTACGATGACGGCATCAAGCCGCTGATGAACCAGCAGATGGAGCTTCCCGCCGCCTTCAACGCTGCGGGCGGTCCGGTGAAGCAATTCATGCTGCAGCAGGTGGGCCAGGAAGATCTGGGCCTCTTCATCAAGCTTTCGAAGATCCCGACCCCGAAGACCGCCATGGACACGCCGCTGCAAGTCGTCACACCGGCCTTCATGATCTCCGAACTCAAGCGCGCCTTCGAGATAGGCTTCCTGCTCTTCGTGCCGTTCCTGGTCATCGACCTGGTGGTGGCGAGCGTACTGATGAGCATGGGGATGATGATGTTGCCCCCTGTGGTGGTCAGCCTGCCCTTCAAACTGATCTTCTTCGTCCTGGTGGACGGCTGGCGGCTCGTCTGCGGCAGCCTTGTGCAGAGCTTCCACCACGGCCCGGGCACTTAGAGCCCAGCGGTCACCAGTTTGTCGGATCGTGGAAGAGCGTGAAGGCGCCGCCGAGCGTGCAGCTTACTCCGCGGGGCTCGATACTCACCGTGGCGAGGTTTCCTGGTCCCGGCTCGAAGTAAGCCTCTAAATTTGCCGTCCTTACCCGGATCGCATTCGGGCTGGTGAACTGACAGACGGGATGACTGGTGAAACTCCACCCACCCTGGGTGTCGACGTCGCTGCACATCACATGGCCGAACAACCTGGTGACCGTCGCGCCCTGGTAGGCGGTCGGCCGCTCCAGCGCCGCATACCGAGTGCGGTAGACCGCGGCTGAAATCCTCGGGCAGGGTGGAGCTGTGTTCACCCACCCTTGCTCGGTCGCCAAGCGCCGATGATAGGTGGCTGAGCCCGTTCCAACCAAGCCGATGACGGCTATCGCAAGGAGCGCGCCACCAAGCCAAAGACCGCGCGAAGGGCGTCGTCGGCTCCGCTGACCATAGTCGAGCGCCATGATTTATTCCTAACCGACTCCTCCAGGTTGGAAGCTTTTGCTCAGAAAATTTACGATCGTAATTCCTGATGTCAAGCGATGGGTTGCTGCAGCCGCTCTCTTCGCGCCCTGTCGCGTCGTGCTCATTCGCTCATGGATGTTGCAGATCTTCGCGCCGTCGCACCGCTGTCCGCCTCGGCCGCGATCTTCATCCATCATCACCCCTGGGTGCTAAGACCCCGTCGTCGGCCGATATCGAGATGACTGCTAGATGACGTCGAGGGGCGACGATGCGAACCGCATCTTCGACGCTCAAAACTGGGCTCTCTTCCGGCGCAGCTGGCGCTGGCCACCACGGGCGCCAAGCGCCGTGAGAAGATCGCCACCAAGTGGGTTGGCGGTCGGACGGCCTAAAGGTCCGGCACTTCACCCTTTGAGCGGGCCATGCGACGGCTAGGCAGCGCCTTGGCTAGTTCGGCCGCATCGAGCTTTCCGTCGTGGTTCAGGTCAAACTCAGCGAAGTGAGCTCTTAGGCCCGCAAGCGGCCCCTTCAACTCGTTCGGCTCGATGAAACCGTCCAGGTTCGAGTCCAGCGAGCCCATCATCTGGGAGGCGTAGAGCTTGGCCTGCAGGTCGTCACGGATGTGAGTCACCGTCTCGTCGGCCCAACGGTAGTTGACCCGGAAGTACATCATCTCGTCCGGGGTTTGCTCACCCCAGGTGACGTTGCGCTTGGGATCCGGGTTGGCAGGATTGTGTTCGGAGTTGTCGTAGACCCAGGTGGCCACCAGCTTGGTTCCAGCCTTCACGAGGATCGGCTTCACTGGGTCGTAGTCGCGCTGCCAATTGAAGTCGTACTTGGGCAGGCTGAGGAGCATCGTCTCCTTGCCATCCGGCGTCACCTCCTTCAGCTCCACGTGGTAGCCGCGGTAGTGAGCGTGCGGATATAGCGTGTAGAGATAGGCGTCGGCTGGGAAGGTCAGGTAGGCGATCTCCTGGTGACGAGCCTCACCTGCCGGGATCATCAGGGCGAAGGTTGAGATCACCGTCGAGCGCTTGATGTACTCAGGCGCGGTCTTCAGCGTGTAGAAGCCGACTTGCGTCTTATCGACCGTCTCCTTGCCCATTGTCGTGTAGTGCATCTGGAAGTGTAGCCGGCCGCCGGCCGGCACAGGCGCGCCGGAATTGTCGGCCATGACCTGCGGTTGAGCGCCTGGCGTGTAGGAGCCCACCGAGCCACCGGGAATCGCAGCGGCCGGCAGGTTCGGATCGGGAATGTGGTTGGAAACGACGTGGTGAAGCACGCGCCGGTCGCCTGGCTTCATGGCGATCGCCTTGAGCCAAGTATTCTCGTTGAAGGGATTGGGCACGACCTGGTTCTGGTACTCGACTAGGCCTGTGGCCGGCACCTTGAAGGCCGGCAGATCGACGACGACGTCAGGCTTGCCGAGTTCCGCCGGCCACTCAGGCGCAATCTTGTTAGCATTCGCCAGGAGCGGATCCAAACCGGTTCCGCGCGGCGAGCCGCCCTCGATCCAGTGGACCAATGTCTTGGTCTGCTCCGCCGTCAGCCCTTGGTCGTTCTTGAACGCCCCGATATGTGGATCGGCGAAATAGGGAGGCATGCGGCGGGTGCGCACCGTCTCACGGATCATCGGCGAGAAGCCCTTGATGACCTCGTAGCTGTTCATAGCGAAGGGGCCGATGCCGCCGTTCACGTGGCAGGAGACGCACTTCTCCTGGAGGATCGGCGCGACGTCCTTCGTATAGGAAATGTTGGCGAATTCGGCGGCGTGCGCCTTCTCGGGGAAGGCGACAGGCTTGCCGGCGCTCAGGGAAACCCGGGTGATCTCGGGCGCGTGGCCGGCCAACAGCGCATCGACCGCCTTGCTGGCGCGGCCGTCCATCGGTCCGCGATAGGCCACAGTCCAGGTCTTCGGGTTGATCACGAAGACCTCCCCTTCCCGCTGAACGCCGAGGGACTCGCCGACCAGCTGCTGCTCATCCATCAGGACGGGCACCGTCAGGCCTTCCTTCGCCGCATCGGCGGCGACGGCGTCTCGGGTGTCGGCGAGGTTGGAATCCAGCGCCCAGACGATGACGCCCTTATCCTTGTAGGCCGCATTCAACTTCTGCAGCTCGGCGTCGGCCGCGTGCGAGTAGGCTGATCCGTTGGACCGGGCCATCACGACAATCGCGGGCGTGTAGCCAAAATAGTAGAGGCGCTGCGCCAACCGTGTTTGGTCGGTGAGCTGGAAATCGTCCACGTGTTGGGGCGTCGCGTTGGGCGTATCCGCAGCGATCCCGACCGGCGCGGCGAGACCCGCAACGACGAGCCCGGCGATAACGGCGGACGTGGCCAATAAGGCGCGTTTCATGGCGTCGACTCCCAGCTTTGCCGGCCCAGATACCATCGGTTCAGTTCAGAATTGTTTCAACAAAGTCGAAGCATTGGATGACCTTACGTCACCCCAGGGCGGCTATCAGCCCTTTGCGGCGCTGGCAGCTGGCGCGGCAAGCGCTTGCTTGGCCGGGGCTTTGGCGGACGCGGCGGGCGGCTTGCCCGTGCCGAAAGGCGCTGGAGCCGTCTTGAAGCGGACCTTCATTTTGTTGACCCAGCCGGTGAAGGCCTCGTTGTCCGCGCTGACCCGACCGAAATCGGCGACGCTCAGGCGGTTGGTCGAAACCCCAGAGAGCGCGATCCGCAGCGCCTCAGGATTGTGGGCGGCCTCGAAGAAACCCTTGTACTGGCCGCTCAGGCGCGTGAGCGCCGCGTCGTCGCCCGCCAGACTGTAGGCGACGCCTGCGCGCAGCAGCTTGCCTTCTTCATCGGCAGAAAGCGCGGCGGGGTTCTTCCAGCGGTCGCCCAGAGATTTTTCGAACTGAGGACCGGCCTTGACCCAGTCCTTCTGCTTCCAGTCAATTTCGGCGCGCAGTTCTACGCCGTCCTTGGAGTTGTCTTTCTCGATGATCTCCAACGCAGAGTCATAGCGGCCGACGCCGGACCAGGCGCGGGCCTCGACCAGTCGGCGCTCGGCGGTAAGTGCTGCCGGCAAGACGGTCGAGCGGGAGCCGTTGATCGCCTCCAGGGCCAGCTCTGGCTTCTTGTCCATCAGATAGATGACCGCCAGGTCGGTCGCGACCTGGGCCTTGGGCACGCCATCCAGCCTGTTGTCAGCCTGGTACTTTAGCAGGACCGCAGCCTCATCGAGAAGGTCGACGTCGACCAGCCGCCGCACCAGCTTGCGGACCATCAAGTCGCCGTCGGAACCAATGGGCGTCAGCTCCTTGAAGTCCTTGAACAACGCCAAGGCCTGCACCGGTTCCAGGCCATCGGCGTTGCCGTTCAGGAAGAGCGCGCGGAAGGCCGTCGACAGATCTGCCTGCAGCTGCAGGGCTTCAGGCAATTCAGACTGCCGGACGCCCGCCGAGCGCAGGGTTTCAAGCGCCTCGCGGTAACGCCCTTGTCCCAGGTAGAGCTGACCGAGCGCGCGGATCGTCTCGAGCTCGGTCGCGTCCCCGCGCCAGCGATAGCGAAGTCCGTCGAAGACCGTGGCGGCCTGGAGTGGCGTAGCCTTGCCCGTCTCCAGCCTAATTTGGGTGGCGCGCAGAAGAGCGGGCGAAGACAGCGACTCACGAGGAACCGAGGCGATCGCCGTGTACATCCGGAGCGCCCGGTCTTTGTGGCCCTCCTGTTCAATGATGTGGGCCTGGACAAGGCGCGTGGCGAGCTCTTCCCAGACGTCGGTCTTGTCGGCCAGGGCGAGCTGGATGCGGGCATCGGCAAGCTGTAGGTCGCCTTGGGCGAGCGCAGCCTGGGCGTCGGCCCGCGCAAAGCGCGCCTTCCAGGTCGGCGAGAACATGTCGAAAGCTTCTGCACCCTTGGCGAATTGCGCGCGAGCTTCTGGCCACTGGGCCAGTTGGGCTGCGATATAGGCGCGCCAGAGCGAGCTCGAACGATCTTCGACCAAGGCCGGAACCGAGAAGTCTGCCTCAGCCTCTTTGTAACGACGAGCCATGACCCGGGCGATGCCGCGAAGGCCGCGGAATTCCGGGTTCTCTATCAGCGACGGGTTGGCGCGGGCAGCATCGTTTAGAACGCCGATCGCCTCGAAAGACAGTTCGGAGCCCACGAGGAAACGCGCCAAGGCCATGCGCGCGCCGGTGGGCGCGGCCTTGTCCTTGTTGGCGCTCTCGATCGTCGCGGCGTCCAGCAGCCTATGGTAGCGATCGAGGAAGCCTTTCGGACCGGTCTTCGGCCAGTCTTCGTAGTTGATCAGAGCCGGCATACTGGCAGGCTTAGGCGCGTCGACAGTGAGCCGCGCGGTCTCTTCCGTCGCAAAGCTTGGCGATAAGGCCAGCCCGATGGTGCGGCCCATGCGAATGATATCGCCGTCGCGCCGAACCAT
>JAYUBY010000009.1:0-5097 GCA_043740635.1 Alphaproteobacteria bacterium | reverse complement strand
TCCGAACAGGTTGGGCTCGGGATATAGGCTCTCCAGGTAGCGGCAGATCGCGAGGGACTCGGTGATCGTGGTCCCATCATCCATCTCCAACATTGGCAGGTTCGGCAGGCCCGCCTTGGCCAGATAATCCGTCGTTTTGTGCTCGCCGCCAGGGATGCTGATCGGAACCACCTCGACATCGGCGATCGCCTTTTCTAACATCACCCAGCGGACGCGGCGCGGGTTAGGCGCGATGGCAGCGTCGTAGACCTTCATGGCTTCACCGGTTCTGGCGCGGTCGCTGAGGGAGACGGCGCGAGGGTGGGTTTCAAGACAGGCACGGCGGCCTTGGCGGGCGGCTTGGGTTCATGACCGAACAGCTCGCTCGGCATGACGCCAACCACCGAGGCGGTCAGACAGGTCGCCAGGAAGCCGGCCATCATCGCTTTCCAGACCATGCCCATGATCTCGCCCCGACGTTCCGGAACGAGCACGGAATAGCCGGCGACGTTAATGCCGACCGAGGCGATGTTGGCGAAACCGCAGAGAGCATAGGTCATAATCACCCGCGTCCGATCGTCGATCACGCCCTCTGGGATGGCGCCCATGCGGATGAAGGCGGTGAACTCCGTTAGCACCAGCTTGACCCCCAGCAGCGAACCGGCTGTCGGTGCATCGGTCCAGCGAATGCCAAGAGCCCAGGCCAGCGGCGCGAAGATGAAGCCCAAGATGCGCTCGACTGACACTGGGGCGCCGTGTACCTGGCCCAGCATGCCCAAGATGCCATTGACCATGGCGACGAGCGCCACAAACACGATCAAGGTCGCTCCAACATTCAGGACGATGGAGAGCCCGTCCGTCGTGCCTTTGATCAGGGCGTCGACAGAGCTTTCGTAGACCTTGTCCTGGTCCGGCTCGAGCGGCACGGAGACTTCGCTCTCCGGCGTCCGAGGCACAAGGATGCGAGCCAGCAGGACACCGGCTGGAGCCGAAATGATGGAGGCGGTCAGCACGTGGCTGGCGGCGTTCGGCAGAACGTCCTTCAGGATCGTCGCATAGGCCACCATGGTCGAGCCGGAGACGCAGCTCATTCCCACTGCGATGAGCATAAAGAGCTCGGAGCGCGACAGCGTCGGCAGGTAGGAGCGGATGAAGATCGGGCCTTCGACCTGACCCATGAAGATGGTGGCGGCCGTCGCGAGCGCCGGCGGGCCGCGCAGCCCCATCGTCTTTTCGAACACCACGCCAAAACCCTGGGTGATCCAGCGCAATATGCGCCAGTGCCAGAGCAACGCGGCGAGCGCGCAGACCACCAGGATCACCGGCAGGACGCGGAATGCGAAGACGAACAGCGAGCCTGGATCGGTCAGCGGATAGGGCTGGTTCGGCGTGCCGGCCAGGAAGCCGAACACAAAGGCGACGCCCGCCTGGGTCGAGGCAGAGAGCCCGTCGACAGCTTGGCCAACACCCTGCAAACCGCTGCGCAGAGCCGGCAGGCCGAATAGGGCCAAGACCAAGATCGCCTGAACCAGCACTGCGCCAATGGCGAGCTTCCATGGGAAGGCGCGCCGATCTTCCGAAAGCACCCAGCAGATGCCGATGGCCACAGCGATGCCCACCAGGCTCTGCGCATTCTCTAGACGGAACATTCGAACGACCCCAGCCGGCCGCGATTCCAGCGGCCCCCTGGCCGATAGAGGCGGAGAAGCAAGGTTCGCGCAAGATTGCTGCCTGTGCCGGGCCGGACTCTGATAGCGTCGCGGTCAGAAACGGACGGGGGCCGGCTTCTAGGCACGGCGCCCGCGCGAGGGAACAAGGCCATGAAGTACGGCGTTTCGATCGCTGCAGTGCTAGTGTGCGTTTTGACGGCGGGCGCGTCTGCGACAGCTGCCCCGTCGAAAGCCTGGAACCCACCGCGAACCAGTTACGGCAAGCCCGATCTGACGGGCGTCTGGTCCAACGCCTCCGTGACCAACCTCACCCGCGCGCCTGGGGTTGGAAAATTGGTCGTAGATCAAGCAGAGGCAGCCAAGCTCGCCAAGGAAAGCCCCTTCGAGAAATTGGCCGAGGCGGAGGAAGGTCCCTCAAACCTCAATGATGGCCTCCTCAAGGACGGGAACAACGACCGCGGCTACAACACCTTCTGGATCGACCCGGGCAAGAGCCTGGCCACTGTGAAGGGCCAGTTCCGGACCTCCTGGATCGTCGAGCCGGCGAACGGACAGCTGCCACTCTCAGATGCCGGCAAGAAGCTGCTTGGCGACTATCGCGCTGAGCGGCAGAAAAATCTGTTCGCGGGCCCTGAGTTTCTGCCGGTCTCCGAGCGTTGTCTGATCGGCTTCACCGGCGCGGGCGGACCCGGAATGTTGAACACGATCTACAACAACAACTACGACATCGTGGAGACGCCCGACGCCGTCGTGATCGACGTGGAGATGGTGCACGACGCGCGCGTCATCCCGCTCTTCAAGGACAAGTCCCAGGCTCTTGCCCACCATCGTCCAGCGCCAATGACCATGTGGCTAGGCGACAGTGTCGGCTGGTGGGACGGCGACACCTTGGTCGTCGACACGGTCAACGTGAACCCGGAGCAGGGCCTTACCGGGCCGATCTACCTTTCGGCCAGGGGCCACGTCACCGAGAGGTTCACGCGGGCCTCTGCGACGCAGATCCTCTACGAGTTTCAGGTCGAAGACCCCGTCTACTACACGCAAGCCTGGCGCGCCGAGATGAGCCTGAATGTCCGCAAAGACCGGGTTTTCGAATACGCCTGCCATGAGGGCAATTACGCCATGGCCGGCATTCTGGGCGGCGCCCGAACCCAGGAGGCCCAGGGCATCAAGCCATCCATGGGACCAGGCATCTTCGGCACGCCCATTCCGTCCAAGAGCAAGCCTGGCGAGTAGCTGCGGCTCCGGATTGCAAAGGTTCAATCGGGCGCGCCGCAAAGGCTCAGATCAGGGCGTCCGCGGGGACGCCCCATTTGGTTCGAATCTGCCGTACTTGTTCCAGCGAAAGTGACCGTTTTCGCTTAAGAACCTCGGAAGCCCGCGGCGCGCCGATGACGGCAGCCAGATCCGATTGGGTCTTGCCCTTGGTCTCCATCACCTGAACCAGGGCGTCGGCGGGATTCAGAGGGGCGACCGGGTAGTGGTCTTCCTCATACTTGGCGAGCAGGAGGCCAAGCACTTCGAACCGATACGCCGCCTCTGTATCCGGCTTGGGCTCATTGTCGAAATAACCCTCATACTCTCGCAAGGCCGCGTCGAAATCGGCCTCACCGCGGAGCGGGCGCAGGGCTGTGTCCAAATTCATGCCGGCCTCCTTTAGTCTAGGGACATCAGATCGAGGTCGCATCGATCCGATCATATTCTGCGTGGGTGCCGACGAACTTCACCAGCACCTGCTTGAACGGATAGGAGATCCTAGCGACCACCCGGAAGTTGTTCCCCCCGATATCGAAGACTACGCGGTTGTCGGCCACGAAGTCAGCGGAGCCAAAAGTTTCCTTCACATCGTGCGGCGTTGCCCACTCGGCGGCGCGCGCCAGTTTGTACCAGGTCGTGAATGGCCCCTTGGCGTTCGGGTGCCGGGTCCAGAACACCTGAAGAGTTCGCAAAGCCACCACGTTCATGCCGGGCAACTCATATCAGTTCCCAAAGTGGGAAACAAGTGAAAGTTCTCAACTTGGGAAGCCCCCCCCCGTCGACAAGGACTCATTTCCGCTGCATCCAATCACGCCGATAACACGCTGCGTCTCGGTCCCCATGAGCCTGAATGCCCGCAAAGACCGGGTTTTCGAATACACCTGCCATGAGAGCAGTTACGCCATGGCCGGCATTCTGGGCGACGCCCGATCCCAGGAGGCCCAGGGCATCAAGCCATCCATGCGACCAGGCATCTTCGGCACGCCCATTCCGTCCAAGACCAAGCCCGGCGAGTAGCTGCGGCCCGGGATTACAAAGGTTTAATCGGGCGCGCCGCATCTGGCGGCATTCCCTCGTGTCTCCTTGTGGTTGAGCGCCTTTCACTGCCGCGTCGCGCCTGTCTGTTACCTCCTTGTTACCGGGATTTAACTGGCTCCCGACGCTCCAGCGGCACATCTCGCGCTTGAACGGGAGGACGAGGCAATGTCGCTGGCCCTGGCCACGCTGCTCTACGAATGGAAGCGCTACAGCGCTGCCATGGTGGCGCTCGCGTTCTCGGGTCTGCTGATCCTGGCGCAAGTGGGCATGTTCACCGGCATTGTGAAGGCCGCTACCGCCTCCATCGACCGGGCGAGCGCCGACTTGATGATCCTGGCGCCGAAGAACGAGAGCCTGATTAACTCCGGCCCCAACGGCCTGCCGGAACGCATCCAGCCGCAGATCTACCTCAACCCGCAGGTCACCGAGGTCGAGAGCCTGGACGGCGACGGGGCGCGCTGGGTCAACACTCCGGCGCCCGGGAAGAAAGCTGTCACCACCTATGTGAACATCTTCGACGTCGATCCGCGGGTCGGCTCGGTGACGCTACCGTCCGACTATCCGGAATCGATCCGGTTGGCGCTGCTCGAGCCCTACGCCGTAATCATCGACAAGACCGCCCAGGCGCGCCTGGGAACTCACCTTGGCGCAGCCGCCATGCTGGGCGGCAAGACTGTGCATGTGCGCGGACTGCTGGAAAACTATCCCAACGTCGACCAGCCGACGGTCTACATGTCGCGCGACACGCTTCGCCTCCTCGGCATGGGTCCGAAGAATGGCAAGACCGGCCCCCTGATGGTGAAAATCAAGGATCCAGCCCAGGTCCAGACCGTGGTCGATCAACTGAACGCCGCCAGTCACGGCGCTTACAAGGCCTGGACCCGCGAGGAGCTTTCCAAGGCAAACGAAAGCGCCCTGATGGGTGAGCAGATCATCGGCATCTTCCTGGGCTTCTCGCTGTTCCTCGGCCTGCTGATCGGGGTCGGCATTACGTCGCAGACGCTGCGCGGTGCGATCCTGGCCAGCATCAAGGAATTCGCCAGCCTGCGGGCCCTTGGCGTCTCCATGGGTTCACTCAGCATGATCGTGCTGGAGCTTTCCGTCTGGGTCGGAGTTGCTGGTCTGATCGCCACGGCGCTCTTCACCTTCGGCG
>JAYUBY010000008.1:0-19010 GCA_043740635.1 Alphaproteobacteria bacterium | reverse complement strand
GGGTCAGCGCGGCGGGCCTGGGCGGCATCCCCCAAACGGGCGGCATCATCGTCGTTTGCAACCATCCTACGGGTATCGCCGACGGCGTGGCTGTCTATGACGCCCTGAAAGAGATCCGGCCTGATCTGTGCTTCTACGCCAACTCCGACGCCCAGCGGGTCTCGCCCGGCCTCCGCGACGTCATGGTCCCGGTCGAATGGGTCGAGGACATGCGCACCCGCGAACGGACCCGAGCAACGCTGCTGCGCACCCGCGAAGTCCTCGAAGCCGAGCGATGCCTGGTGATCTTCCCGTCGGGGCGTCTATCGCGCAAACAGTCCGACGGACGGCTCGCCGACCCGCCGTGGGCGCCTTCGGCGGTATCTCTGGCGCGAAAGTACAGCGTGCCGATCTTACCTCTGCACGTGGCCGGGCCACCGTCACAGATGTTCCACTTCTTCAACCGCTTCTCCTCGGAGTTGCGCGACGTGACCTTGTTCCACGAGCTCCTCAACAAGCGGGGCCGCCAGTTTTTCCTTTCCGCCGGTCGGCCGATCCCGCCCGAAGCGCTGGAAGGCGAACCGACCGAGGTCGTCGCCAAGCTGAAGGCTTTCGTTGAAATTACGCTGCCCAAAGCGTGCGGCCGGGCCTTCGCATGAAGCTGAAGGACGAGAAGGCCACGGCCCGGCTCGGCGGGGCTATTTCGCGAGCCTTGCGGCTCGGCGAGGCGGTGTGTCTCTCGGGGCCTCTGGGTGCGGGCAAATCGACCCTTGCGCGGGCCCTAATCCGAGCGTTGACGACCGACGATGAGGACGTGCCCTCGCCAACCTTCACCCTGGTCCAGTTCTACGAAGGACCCCGACTGCGGATCGCTCATTTCGACCTCTACAGGCTCTCTTCGCCCGACGAAGCCTATGAGATCGGCCTCGATGAGGCGTTGGACGATGGGGCCGCGGTGATCGAGTGGCCAGAGCGGCTGGAAGGCCAGCTCCCGGCGGATCGACTCGATGTAGAGATCGCGCTGGATGGGGCGGGTCGCACGGCGCGGTTGACGTCTCATGGCGCGTGGGAAGGACGGCAGGTTGAGCTCTGATCGCGAGGCGGTGAAGGCGCGGTTCCTCAGCGAGCACGGCCTGGAGACGGCGCGACGCGAGCCGCTCGCAGGCGACGCCTCCACGCGCAGATACGAGCGGGTCTATCCCGCAGGCGGGGCGCGCCTGATCCTGATGGACCAGCCGCCGGTGTTAGAGACCCCGATCTGCCCACCGGGCGCGACCGACGCCGAGCGGCTGGCGTTGGGCTATAACGCAGCGGCCCGGCTGGCGGCGGGCTCGATTGCCGCATTCGTGACGACGGCCGCGTACCTTCGAGACCATGGCTTTTCCGCACCCAGGGTCGTGGCCTTTGACGTGGATGCTGGGCTGGCGCTGATGGAAGACCTCGGCGACGGCCTCTTTGCGACCTTGATCGCGAACGGCCAGCCTGAGGCGCCACTCTACGAGGCCGCCGTTGACGTCCAGGTCCAGCTGCACGCGCAGCGACCGTCAGACATCCTTGAGGCCGAGGGCCTCGTCTGGCCGCTCCTGAGCTACGACACCCTTGCCCTGAAGGTCTCCACCGACACCTTCTTGGACTGGTGGCCGAAGTTCGCGGGTCTGGAACCATTCAGCGCCGAAGCCGTCGCAGAATGGGATGCGCTCTGGGCGTCCGTCTGGATGCGAGGAGAGGCTGGGGCCAACGTCTTTTGCCATCGCGACTACCACGCCCAGAACCTGGTCTGGCTTCCGGACCGCAAAGGCGCGGCGCGGGTCGGTCTGCTCGACTTCCAAGATGCTCTACGCGCCCACCCGGCCTGGGACCTGACTCACCTTCTACAGGACGCACGACGAGACGTTTCGCCAACTCTCGAAGCGTCCATGCTGGAGCGCTACTTGAACGCCCGACCGCAGACGAATCAAGATGCCTTCCTCGCCGACTACCGAGCGCTGGCCGCCTCCAACGCCGCGCGGATTCTGGGCCGCGTTTTCGCCCGGCAAGCGCTGCTAGGCCGGGATCAGTACAAGGCCTTCATGCCGCGCACCTGGCGCTATCTCGAACGCAACCTGACGGACCCGGCGCTTGCGGAGCTCAGGGGCTGGTTCGGCGCTCACGTGCCGGCGGAGGCGCGGGCGTGATCGCCGGACCCAAGACAGCGATGGTTCTGGCGGCCGGCCTCGGGACGCGCATGAAGCCGCTGACGGACAACCAGCCCAAAGCCCTAGTTCCGGTGGCGGGGCGGACCTTGCTGGATCGCGTCCTCGATAAGCTCGTCGAGGCTGGTGTTGAGCGCGCTGTTTTCAATGTACATCATTTCGCCGACCAGGTGGAGGCCCACGTCAATGACCGTACAGACCTGGAGGTCCTGATCTCCGATGAACGAGCCTGCCTTCTCGATTCCGGCGGCGGCATCCAGCATGCGCGCGGGTTGCTGGGCGAGGACCCGATCTTCGTCGCCAATATCGACTCCCTATGGCTAGAGGGAACGACGCCGGCCTTGGAGGCGCTGAAGGCAGCCTGGGATCCGGCGCGGATGGACCTGCTTCTTCTGCTGGTGGCCCGAGGCAACGGTATCGGTTTTGAGGGACCGCAGGGATTCCTGATGGACGAAGCGGGACGGCTGACCCACTCCGCGTCACCGGATGTCGTCACGCCTTTCGCCAACGTCGGCTTCGGCATCCTCAAGCCACAGATTCTGGACGGACAGCCAGGCGCCGCCTTCTCAATCATCCCGATCTGGCATCGGCTTCAGTCCGCTGGAAGGCTCCACGGCGTCGTCATGGATGCTTTCTGGATGCACGTCGGAGATCCCGCCGCGCGCGACGCGGCCGAGGGAAGATTGGGGTGACGGGGTTCTTCGATCGGGCCGGTCCGCGCTGGTACACGATCCCGGCACACCGCCCGTTCGCCCAGGACCTCGCGCGGGGACTTCACGAGGCCTTGGCGCCGCTGGGGCCTGAGGCGTTGTCGCAGGCCGTCGTGCTAACGCCCACGCGCCGCGGCGCCCGCGCGATCGCAGACGCATTTGTTGCGGCCGCAGGGGGCAGGGCCGTGCTGCCGCCACAGATTCGGCCGATGGGTGATTTGGACGACGGCGAGCCGCCCTTCGAGCCCGGCGATCTTGCGCTGGACCTCCCGGCCGCCATCGAGCCCCTGCGCCGGCGATTCGAGCTGACAAGACTGGTCTCGGATCACGCACATCTGCTGACAGCCGGCTTCACCACAGCTTCGGCCGCGTTGGAGTTGGCCGAGGCGCTGGGCGGCTTCTTCGACAGCCTTCAAATCGAGGAGATCGAAGTCGAAGACCGGCTGACCAGTCTTGTGGACGCTGAACTGGCAGAGCACTGGCTGGTCTCGCGTAACTTCCTCGAAGCCGCTTTGGCCGCTTGGCCTCAACGTCTCAAGGTGCTTGGCGTCGCCGATATAAGCGAACGGCGCGTGCGGATGTTGCGGCGGCTTGCTGAGCAATGGACCCGCAATCCGCCTCAAGGGGTGCTGGTGGCTGCCGGCTCGACAGGCACGGCACCGGCGACGCGAGACCTGCTGATCGCGGTGGCTAACGCTCCGCGCGGCAGCGTCGTGCTGCCTGGCCTCGACCAGGATCTCGCCGACAAGGCCTGGGCCAAGGTCGACGTGCAGCATCCACAGGGTGCGTTGAAGCGGCTGTTGGACCGGGCCCAGATCGACAAGCGCGAGGTCGACCTTTGGCCTGCCTCGGTGAACGCCCATGCCGCCGGCCGCTGGCGACGGCGGATCGTCAACGAGGCGCTGCGGCCGGCCGAGGAAACGGCCGACTGGCTGCGGGTCATCTCGGACCTCCGGGCAGAAGGCGCGAAGGAACACCTCGATCCGATCGCCGAGGGGTTGAAGGGCCTGTCCTTCGTCAGCGCTCGGACGGAGGAGGAGGCCGCCACCGTAGCCGCGCTCCTGCTGCGCGAAGTGCTGGAGACGCCGGATCGGACAGCGGCGCTGGTCACACCCGATCAGGTGCTGGCGCGACGGGTGAAGGCCAAGCTTGCGCGATGGGGCGTCGTCCCGGACTCTTCAGCTGGCGAGAGCCTTGCCGCAGGCGGTTGCGGCGTCCTGGCCGGGCTCGTGGCCCGGGCCGCCGCTGATCCAATCGATCCAGTGACCTTGCTGGGACTTCTGAAACATCCCCTAGTCCGGCTGGGCGACAGCGAAGCCCTGGAAATAGCCGCGCTACGCGGACCCCGGCCGCGCGATTGGGCTGAGCTGAAGCGAAGGCTGGCGCGGGCGCCGCAAGCCCTACCACTGGCCGAACGTCTGGAAGCTATTGTCGACGACCTGGCCTGGACGGGCGAGGTCAAACCGGCAGCTGAGGCGGCGCGCCGGACCGCAGCGGCCATGGAGGCCCTCACCGCCGGCGACACGGGCCCATCGGAGGAGCTTTGGGCCGGCCATGGTGGCGAAGCGATGTCCCGCCTGCTTGGATCCTTGATCCAAGATAGCGACGGCCTGCCAAGGGTCACCGCGCGCGGTTTCGCCGATTTGTTGTCGCGCCTCATGGAGGGCGAGACTGTGCGCAGCGGCGGCGCGACCCATCCGCGCATACGAATTTTGGGCGCCATCGAAGCGCGCCTGATTCAGGCGGATCGGCTCATCCTAGCCGGATTAGAGGAAGGTGTTTGGCCGCGCGGAGCGGGGCTCGATCCGTTCCTGTCGCGGCCAATGCGGGAAACTCTTGGACTACCCTCGCCCGAACGACGCGTCGGCCTAGCCGCTCACGATTTCGCCCAAGCCGCCTGCGCGCCGGAAGTGGTCCTGCTGCACACCGAACGCCGCGAGGGCGCGCCATCAGTGAGGTCTCGCTGGCTTTGGCGACTGGAGACCGTAGCGCGGGGCGCTGGCGCCAAGATTCCTGAGCGACCTCAGATTCTGGATTGGGCGCGGCGGCTGGACGCCCCTGACATTTATGAGCCCTTCAAGCGGCCCGCTCCGAAGCCGCCGGTCGCCGATCGCCCGCGCGAGATGGCGGTCACCCGCATCGAAACCCTGACTCGCGATCCCTATGCGGTGTGGGCGCGCGATATACTGCGACTCTACCCATTCGACCGACCAGACGTCGCCGCCGACGCCCGGGCGCGCGGCACGGCCATCCACGCGGCCTTTGAGCGGTTCGCCAGGGCCTATCCCGCAGACCTGCCCCCTAACGCCGCCGAGACCTTCGCCAACTTATATGTCGAGGAGCTGGAAAAAGCCGGCATCCCGCACGAAGCAATGGCCCGCGAGCGAGCACTAGCGGTCGAGGCCGCAGATTGGGTCGCGGCCCTGGAGCACGAACGCCGCGACGGCCGCGCGATCCATGTGGAGCTGAAGGGCGAGCGCACGATCCCGGGACCGGCTGGCCCCTTCAAGGTCACCGCGCGGGCTGACCGGATCGAGGTCACCGCCGATGGGTTCGGGCATATCCTCGACTACAAGACGGGAAAGGCGCCCTCGAACAGGGAAGTGGCAAGCGGGTTTTCACCGCAGTTGACCCTTACCGCCGCAATCCTAGCGGCTGGCGGATTTCCGGAGCTGGGCGCGCTGCGGCCCGGTGACTTGACCTATCTGGAAATCAGCGGCCGAAAGCCTGCTGGCAAGGTCGAGACACGAGCCGCCGCGGGACACAAAAGCGCTGAAGCCGCCGCCAGCGCACTCGAGGGGTTGGGCCGTCTCGTCGCGGATTTTGATGACCCGGCCCACCCTTATCTCAGCCGTGTCGCCCCGCAGTTCGTGAAGGCGCGGGTCAGTGACTACGACCACCTGGCGCGGGTCTTCGAATGGTCGACCAGCGGCGAGGAGGGCGAGGAATGACACAACTCGACCTGTTCAAGCCTGCGAATGTCCGGGACCCACAGCGCATCGCCGCAGACCCCGCGCTTTCGGCCTTCGTCACCGCCAACGCCGGCTCCGGTAAGACCAAGACCCTGATCGACCGGGTGGCGCGCCTGTTGCTAGCCGGCGCCAAGCCAGAGACCGTGCTTTGCGTGACCTACACCAAGGCGGCGGCCTCCGAGATGCAGCGCCGGCTTTACGAGGTGCTGGGTGGCTGGTCCGTGCTGCCAGACGCCAAGTTAGCGGACACCTTGGCCAAGTTGGACGATCGCCGCCGCGATGGTGAGGAGCTCTCCAACGCTCGGAGCCTGTTCGCTCAGGCGTTGGAGACGCCCGGTGGGCTGAAGATCCAGACCATCCACGCCTTCTGCGAGAAGCTATTGCGGCGCTTTCCGCTGGAGGCGGGGCTGTCGCCGGGCTTCCGCGTGATGGACGACAGTGCAGCGGCAGCTGTCGCCGCCGAGGCCCGAGGGCTGGTGGCGCGCGTGGCGATGGGCTCGAACGTCGACGTTGCCGACGCCTATGCCCGGATGTCCGTGGCGCTCGACTTCGAGAGTTTCCAGTCGATGTTCACCGGCTTCGAGGCCCGTCGGGGAGACCTGGACACCTTCCTGGCGCGCGAAGGCGGGCTCGATGGAGCCATCGACTGGACTTGGCGGGCTGTGGATGTTCCCCGGGGATGCGATCCCGAGACGTTGGGCGCCCAGGCCGTGTCAGAGATGGATCGCGCACTCTGGGGCGAGGCGTCCGAGGCGCTGCGGCTCGGCACGCATTCCAACCAGAAGCGGGCCGTGAAGATGGCCGCGATCGCGGGCGACCCCGCGGCTAGCTTCGACCAAGCCCTGTTGGTGTTCTTTACCGCCACCGGAGAGCGCGCCAAATGGGTGGGGAATACAAAGGGACTGAAGGCCTACGAAGGACTGCGCGTACGCCTGTTGGAGGAGCAATCGCGGCTGGACCTTGTCCGCCAGCAGATAGCGGCGGCTCAGATCGCCCAGGACACTGCCTATGTTCTGACGCTCGCCAACGCCTATTTGGCCGCCTACGTTATCGAGAAGCAGGCGGTGGGCGCACTCGACTTCGCCGATCTGATTGAGAAGACCCGTCACCTTCTCCGCGACCGCCCTGCCGCGGCGTGGGTTCTCTACAAGCTCGACGGCGGCATCGACCACATCTTGGTGGACGAGGCGCAGGACACCGCGCCCGACCAGTGGAAGATCGTCAATGCGCTCACTGAGGAGTTCTTCTCCGGCGTAGGCATCCAGGGCCAAACCCGCAGGCGCGACATCTTCGTGGTCGGAGACGAGAAGCAGTCGATCTATTCGTTCCAAGGCGCGCGGCCGGAGCAATTGCTGCGCGAGTTCGAATTCCATCGCGATCGCGCCACGGGCGCGGGGTTCCAGCTCGAGCGGGTGGAACTTCTGAGCTCCTGGCGCTCGACACCGCAGGTTCTGTCCTTCGTCGACGCCGTATTTGCCCCGCCCAGCTTGGCCCTCGCGATCCAGCAGCGCGAGGGGGTGGTGACCCACAGGGCCAAGCGCGACGATCACGCTGGCTGTGTCGACATCTGGCCCCTGGAGGTCGACCACAAGGCCGAGGAGCGCGAGGCGTGGGACACCCCACTGGACGCAGAGCCAGATGACAGCGCCAACCGCCGCCTCGCCCGGCGTATCGCTATGGAAATCGAGACGCTGATTGCTCGCGGCGAAGTAGTTTTCGACAAGGACTTAAAGCGCCCCGATGGCGCACAGGGTGATTGGCGCCCGGCACATGCGGGCGACGTGCTGATCCTCGTGCGACGTCGGCGAGCCCTGTTTGAGGAGATTCTCCGTGCATTGAAGCACAGGGGGATTCCGGTGGCCGGCGCAGACAGGCTAGCGCTCTCCGAACACATTATTTTCGACGACCTGACGGCGCTGGCGCAGTTCGTTCTCTACCCCGCCGACGAATTGACTCTGGCGGCGATCCTGAAGAGTCCGTTCTGCGGCCTGAACGACGACGCCCTCTACGACCTAGCCCATGGCCGGGGGCCGGAGAATCTATGGTCCAGACTTCGACGGCGTGGCGCCGAGCGCGCGGAATGGGGCCAGGCCCTCACGTTCCTGGAAACTTCGATCAACGAAGCGCGAACCCAGCCGCCGTTCGAGTTCTATGCGCGCCTGCTGGGCATGACCAGCGGTGACGGCCGCACCATGCGCCAACGCCTATTGCGCCGCCTGGGAGCCGAAGCTGAGGACGCCCTGGACGAGTTCTTCAGCCAGCTCCTCGCCGCGGAAAGCCGTGGCGTCCATGACCTGGAGCGGATGGCCGCAGAGCTTGCGGGCCTCGACATCACCGTTAGGCGCGAGATGGAGGCCGAGCGGCGCGAGGTCCGCGTGATGACGGCGCACGGCGCCAAGGGCCTTGAGGCGCCCATCGTCTTCCTGCCGGAGACAACGCTCACCCGGACCCAGCGCAGCTCTCCGCTGATGTCGGTCGGAAAGAACGGGGACGACGGTTTCCTCTGGTGCTCGTCTGCCGCGCGCGATTGCGCCGCCACCGCCGAGGCCCGCGAACGTCGCGCCCAGCGAGAGGAGGATGAGACCTACCGCCTGCTCTATGTCGCCCTGACGCGAGCCCGCGATCGGCTGATCCTGTGCGGCCGGGTCTCGGAGCAAGCCGGCAGGGGGGAAGTCCGTGGTTGGTGGGGCGCGATCCGCGATGCGCTCGCCCGCGACGACATCGCCCCGCAAGTGCGGACCGTGGAAAGCAACGGCATGCTGTTCGAACGCTTCGGCGCCGACCCCAAGGTGATGGCCGGCGAGGCAATTCCGGAAGTTGCCTCCATGCCACTGCCAGCCTGGACGATGGCCCCGGCCGCGCCGGAGGCCTTTGCCCGCTACGCCTCTCCGTCCGATCTGGGCGAAGGCGCCAAGACGCCGTCGCCTTCGCCGCTCGCTGCGGTGGGTGGGCTGGGTCGGTTCCGGCGCGGCGACCTGATTCACCGGCTACTGCAAGTCCTGCCCGACCTGCCTCCGGCCGGATGGGCGTCAGGCGCGCAGGCCCTTTTGGCCCGCGAGCAGGACCTGACCGACGCACAGCGCGACGAGATGGTCAAAGCTGCCCTTTCCGTTCTCGAAGATTCTCGATTCGCCGAGGTGTTTGGCCCCAGCAGTCGAGCAGAAGTCGCCATCGCCGGCTCGGCCGCCACGCTGCCGCCCGGCCTGAAGATTTCCGGCCGCATCGATCGGCTGGTAGTCCTGTCTGGCCGCGTGCTCGTTGCCGATTTCAAGACAAACCGGCCCTCGCCTGTCCGTATCGAGGACGCCGATCCAGCCTATCTGCGTCAGATGGCGATTTATGCTGCCGTCCTGGCTGATATCTTTCCTGGGCGGACGATTGAGGCAGCGCTGGTCTGGACGGACGGGCCGAAGCTGATGCCGGTTCCAGAAAACTTGCTGGCGCAAAGCCTCACGACCCTTGGCCGTAGCAGTTGATACCGCCGCCGCGCCCGCCTACATCGGCGGATCAAGATGCGTCGGCTCCACGTTTGAGAACCACCGACGCGCAAGGAGATTTCCATGAGCACTGTGAAGGTCACCGACGAATCCTTCGAAAAGGACGTCCTGCAGGCCACCGGCCCCGTGTTGGTCGACTTCTGGGCGGAATGGTGTGGCCCCTGTAAGCAAATCGCTCCGGCCCTCGAGCAGATCGCGACCGAGCTGGGCTCTAGCGTCACTGTGGCGAAGTTGAATATCGAAGAAAGCCCCACGACGCCCTCGCGCTACGGCGTCCGCGGCATCCCGACCATGATGTTGTTCAAGGACGGCCAAATGGCCTCGATGAAAGTCGGCGCCATGCCGAAGCAGAAAATTCTGGAATGGCTTAACGAAGCCGGCGTCGTCGCCGCCGCAGCGTAAGGACTCATCCCTCCCCTAAATGCACCTAAATGGGGAGGGACAGGCCGCCTTGGTGGCCAGGGCGGCAACTGGCGTTCAAGAACTCTGAACGCTCCCCGCCCACTTCTGCCGACCCGTCTAGCGCTATGCGCTCGCCATTCCCAAAACGGAGGATGTTTCTTAGGTCGGCCAGGTGTCCGGGCTCATCGCCAAGATCTCGCCGGCGAAATGGAGCCCCCCGCAGATCAGCACATGGGGCGCAGGCCCCGAGCCGTCCAGGGCTTTGCGGACGCCTTCAGTCACGTCAGCCACCGGCTCCGCGTTGAGACCTGCCAGACGCGCCGCCTCAGCCAGGTCGCCGGGCGTCGCCGCCATGATGGAATCGAAGGTGGTCGTGAAGACCTTTGGATGCATCTCGGCGAATGGCCGAAAGTAGCCTTCAGCATCCTTGCGCGCGAACATGCCAGTGACCAGCACCAGAGGGCGCGGATCGCGGTCCACCAGTCGTGAGGCGGCCTCGGCGAGGGCTCGGCCGGCGTGGGGGTTGTGGCCGCCATCGAGCCAAAGGTCGGAACCACGCGCCTTAGCTAGCGCCGCCAGTGGTCCCTTGGTCAGGCGCTGGAAGCGCGCCGGCCAAACGGTGGAAGAGACGCCACGGCCGAGTGCGTCCTCGCCCAGGTCGTGGTCGAAGGTCAGGGCCGCGGCGACCGCTAGACCGGCGTTGTCGAATTGATAGCCGCCAAAGAGGCTGGGCGCCGGAAGGTCAAGCAGCCGGTCGGGCATCTGAACCATCAGCCGCCCGCGCTCCTCCCAGGCGTCGAAGTCTCGGCCCATCAGAAACAACGGCGCCATGCGATCGTCCGCCTCACGCTCGATCATCTCCAGCGCCTCGTCGAGCTGGCGGGCGACGACGACCGGCCGGCCGTGCTTGATAATACCGGCCTTCTCCCAGGCAATCTTGCCGAGCTCAGGCCCGAGCATTTCCAGGTGATCGTAGTCCACAGGCGTGATCACGCTGACGGCAGGCGCGTCGAAGACATTGGTGGCGTCGAAGCGACCACCCAAGCCCACCTCGACAAGGCAGATATCGGCGGGCGTTTCGGCGAAGGCCTGGATCGCCAGAACCGTGGTGATTTCGAAGAAGCTGATCTGCAGGCCGGCGTTGGCGGCTTCCAGCCGATCGGTGAGTTCCTCCAGCATCACGTCGCTGATCAGCTCGCCGGCGATCCGAACCCGCTCGGCGAAACGCACTAGGTGCGGCGAGGTGATGGCGTGGACCTTGAGGCCCTGGGCTTCGGCTATGGCCCGCAGAAAGGCGACTGTTGAGCCCTTGCCGTTGGTGCCTGCGACGTGGATCACCGGCGGCAGCCGCCGCTCAGGATGTCCGAGCGCCGCCAACAGCCGTTCGACGCGGCCGGTCGTCAGGTCGATCAGCGTCGGGTGGTTTGCCCGCAGACGCTGGATCACCGCATCGGAGGCGCGGATGGGGTCGTGGTCCAGCACGGGTCGGGCGTCAGGCGGCGGGAAGTTGAGCCCGCCCCATCATCAAAGTCTTCAGGATCGAGGCCAGCACGTCACGCATGTCCCCACGAGACACCACCTTGTCGACCATGCCGCGCTCCATCTGGAATTCGGCGCGCTGGAAACCCGGCGGCAGGCTCTCGCGAATGGTTTGCTCGATGACTCGGCGGCCGGCGAAGCCAATCAGTGCGTTGGGCTCGGCCAGGTGCACGTCGCCCAGCATGGCGTAGGATGCCATCACCCCTCCGGTCGTGGGATCGGTCAGCACGACGACATAGGGTAGGCCCGCGGCTTTTACCTCGTTCAGGGCCAGCGTCGTGCGGGCGAGCTGCATCAGGGACAGCGTACCCTCCTGCATTCGCGCACCACCACTTGCGGTGAAGATTACGAAGGGAACCTCGCGTTTTACCGCTTCCTGGGCCGCTGTGATGAAAGCTTCGCCCACTGCCATGGAGAGCGAACCGCCCATAAATGCGAAATCCTGCACCGCCACGACGGCGGGCTGGCCCTCGATATTGCCGTATCCTACGGCCATGGCGTCCGGCTCACCGCTTGCCTTGCGGGCGGCTTTCAAACGTTCCGGGTAGGGCTTGATGTCGGGGAATTTCAGCGGATCGTCTGCGACCACGGGCGTTGAAATCCGCTCGAAGGTGGCGTCGTCAAAGGTGAAGCGCAGGCGTGCCGCGGCCCCGATACGCATGTGGTGGCCGGACGGCGTGACCCAAAGCGCAGCCTCAAGGTCCGGCCGGTAGATCATCTCTCCGGTGTCGGGGCATTTCACCCAAAGGTTTTCCGGGGTCTCACGTTTCGAGAATGCGTTCCGCACGCCGGGCGCAATACGCGACAGCCAGCCAGTTCGCTCTCGAGGGGCGGCGGGAGGCCGCCCGGGCTTGTCGTTTCTCTGTTCAGCCATCGCCATGGTTCTAGACCGTCGTTTGGCCGACTCGCGCGAAGCGAACAGCCTTAGCCAAGGAATCCACTTTGGAAAGAACCCGTTGGGTCACGTCTTCGTTCATCTCTACCGCTTCGGCGATTTCGTCCACAAGTGCGGAGCCCACCACCACGGCATCAGCCACGCGCGCGACCTCGGCCGCGCGCTGCGGCGTCTTGATTCCGAAGCCGACGGCGACCGGCAAGCCAGACGCCTTGCGAACCCGGGCAACATGGGGCGCCACGACCGCGGCGTCAGCTTCCTTCACCCCAGTCACACCCGCTACCGAGACGTAGTAAACGAAGCCAGAAGTGCGCCGAACGATTGTCGCCAGCCGCGCATCATCGCTGGTCGGCGTGGTCAGCCGGATCAGGGAGACGCCAGCGACGTCCAGGGCGTCGGCGAGTGGCCCGGCCTCTTCCGGCGGGCAGTCGACGACGATCAGGCCATCAACTCCGGCTTCGGCGGCGTTATCGGCGAAGGCCTCAATCCCCCAGGTAACCAACGGGTTCATGTAGCCCATCAGGATGATTGGCGTGGTCTGGTCACCCTGCCGGAAGCCTCGGACCTGCTCAAGCGTGCCGGCCAGCGTCATGCCATTGGCCAAGGCGCGCTGCGCAGCGCGCTGGATCGGCGGACCCTCCGCCATGGGGTCTGAGAACGGGAAGCCGACCTCGATCAGGTCGGCCCCTGCGCCCGGTAGACCCGAAAGAATCTTTGCGGCCGTCGCAGCGTCGGGGTCGCCGGCCATGACATAGGCGACGAACCCCGCGCGGCCTTCGGCCGTCAACGCAGCGAAGCGGGCGTCGATACGGGCTTTGCTCAAATCACACGCCCCAGGTGCGCAGCCACGGTGTTGACGTCCTTGTCCCCACGACCGGAGAGGTTCAGCACGACCACGCCGTCTTTGCCGATCTCACGGGTGATTTCGGGCAGCCGCGCCAGCGCGTGCGCCGGCTCGATGGCTGGCAGGATCCCCTCCAGCTCGGCGCAGAGCTTGAAGGCAGACAGAGACTCAGCATCGGTGGCGCTCAGGTAGGTGGCGCGGCCGACATCGTGAAGCCAGGCATGCTCCGGGCCAATGCCAGGATAGTCGAGGCCGGCGGAAATCGAGTGCGCCTCCTCGATCTGCCCTTCACGGTCCTGAAGCAAGTAGGTCATGTTGCCATGCAGGACACCCGGCCGACCGCCGTTGATCGCTGCGGCATGCCGGCCAGTATCCAGCCCCTCGCCGGCCGCCTCGACGCCGAACAGCTTGACCGAGGCATCGTTTAGAAACGGGTGGAAAAGGCCGATCGCGTTCGAACCGCCACCGACGCAGGCAACCAGGGCGTCGGGAAGACGGCCCTCGGCTTCGAATACCTGCTCACGCACCTCACGTCCGATGATCGCCTGGAAGTCGCGGACCATTACCGGGTAGGGATGCATCCCAGCCGCCGAGCCGATCAGATAGTACGTGTCGTGGACGTTGGTCACCCAGTCGCGGAGCGCCTCGTTCATGGCGTCCTTAAGCGTGGCTGAGCCGGAAGTGACCGGCCGAACTTCGGCCCCCAGCAGGTTCATACGGAAGACGTTGGGCTTCTGACGCTCCACGTCGACCGCGCCCATGTAGACGACGCAGGGCAGGCCGAAGCGAGCGCAGACAGTGGCTGTCGCAACGCCATGCTGGCCGGCGCCGGTCTCGGCGATGATACGGGTCTTTCCCATCCGCATCGCCAACAGAATCTGGCCCATGCAGTTGTTGATCTTGTGCGAGCCGGTGTGATTCAGCTCCTCGCGCTTCAGATAGATCTTCGCGCCACCGAAGTGGTCGGTCAGCCGCTCGGCGAAATAGAGCGGGCTCGGACGACCGACATAGTGCTTCAAAAACCCACCAAGCTGCGCCTGAAAGCCCTCGTCAGCCTTCGCAGCAGCGTAGGCGGCGTCCAGATCGTGGACGAGCGGCATCAAGGTTTCCGGCACATAGCGACCGCCGTAGTCGCCGAAGCGGCCGTTGGCGTCGGGGTAGGCCGAATAATCGTTAGGCCTAGCAGTTGAGGACATAGGAGGCGCGTTCACTGGGCGTCTTTACGGACTGCTTTGCAGGAAACTGATGTCAGGCGCGTTTGGCGGCGTTGAGGAACGCCGTGATCAAGGCCGGGTCCTTTAGTCCGGGACCGCGCTCCACGCCAGAGGAAACGTCCAACAGCCGTGCTCCCGATTGTTGCACGGCCTCGGTGAGATTCCAAGGATCGAGCCCGCCGGCAAGTAGCCAGGGCCGCTGGAACCGTCGGCCGGCCAACAGGGTCCAGTCAAAAGTGCGGCCTGAGCCGCCCGGTCTGTCGGCGTCCTTGGCCGGCTTTGTATCAAACATCAGGTGTTCAACGACGGTTTCGAATTCCGCTGCGGCGGCAAGGTCGGAAGCTTCGGAAACCGGCAAAACCTTGATGATCCCGGCGCCAGTCCGCTGGCCGACCGCGCGGGCGCGGGCCGGAGTTTCCTTACCGTGCAGCTGAATGAGGTCCGGTTTCAGAACGCCATTGACGCAGTCTACCTCTGCGTCGCTGGGATCAACCAGAAGGGCCACAACCTTGGCCCTGCCCCTGGCAGGTTGGGCGAGGCGCTCGGCCGTTTCTGGCGCCACGTTGCGCGGACTCTTCTCGAAGAACACGAATCCAAGAAACGCCGCGCCGCTCGACAGCGCCGCAGTTGCAGCTTCGGGCGTGCTGATCCCGCAGATCTTGGCCTGGACGCTCATGACTGTGATTAGGGGGCTCGGAGCCTGCCCTGCAAGGGCGCTTAGGGCTGACGAGCCTTCAGCAGGTCGCGTATCTCAATCAGCAAGGCTTCTTGCGGCGGCGGCGCCGCCGGCGGCTCACTGGGTGAGGTCGCTGCGTCCTTGCGACGGATTGCGTTCACGCCTTTGACCAGCAGGAACACCACCCAGGCCACGATCACGAACCGGATCAGGGTGTTGATGAAAAGGCCGTACTGAATCGCCACCAGCTCGTTGGCTTTGGTGGTCGGATCGTCTGCCCGGAGCACCCATTGGAGGTGGGCAAAGTCGATGCCGGACAGCAGGAGCCCGATGGGCGGCATGACCACGTTGTCGACCAGGCTCTTGACGATGTCGTTGAACGCCGCGCCGACGATCACGCCGACCGCCAAGTCGATAACATTGCCGCGGGCAATAAATTCCCGGAACTCACCGAAGATGGTGAGCTTGAGCTTCGCAGATTCACTCATAGGATCAGGCCTTATTCGTCGCCGGAAAGATTCAGCCGCTCCCGCAGCTCCTTGCCGCTCTTGAAGAAGGGAACGTGCTTCGCACGCACGTCAACCGGCTCGCCGGTCCGCGGGTTGCGCCCGGCCCGAGCCTCGCGGGAGCGAACCGACAACGCTCCGAAACCCCGCAGCTCCACCCGGCCGCCGGTCTCCAACGCCTGTATCATCCGCTCAAGAACCACACCGACAACGCGTTCGATATCGCGCTGAGTCAGATGCGGATTCTCTTCTGCGAGTTTGGCGATCAGCTCGGATTTGATCATGCGGCCCCCTCGAACCGGCGAGACCATGGGCGAGATCGCCTTTGTATTCAAGGCGTAAAAAGGATTTCTATGACTCAACGGCCAAGCTTGCTCATTGACCACGTATGCAACCTGGGAGAGCGGGCCGGGCGGGCATCATCTGAGCTGCGAGACCTAGGCAGGCGCCCGCACCAGACTGTCGACATCGCGCAGCTTGCGAATCTCGCGGTTCGCCGCCTCGGCCTCGACGGAACTGATCTCCGAAGTTACCGAATGCTGATCAACAGTGAAACTGGCGACATTGCCCTGGATGCCGGCGCCCGATGCGATCTCATAGCCTGCCACTCGCGCAGTGCCGGTCGGTCCGCGGACGGTGAAGCCCAGCCCGCCATTCGGCAGAACGATCTCGGTCCGCGTTCGCGTGTAGGCCGGATATGGAATCGCAAAGGGCGCATCCTGGTTCGGGCCGGCCTCGCGCTTGGGGAATGGGCGGGGCGCAGTGCCTGATCCGATCCGAAACTCACGCACGCCAAGGTCAACGTTCTTGCGCCAGTCTATATCGTCCGTACCGGTAAGCTCGATGGTGAAAAGGTCGCGGACCGGATCATCCCGCCAGGCGACCTGCTCAATCTCCATTCCGCTGGCGGGATTTGAGTACTGCTGGCGGAAGCTGCGTTCGAAATCGGCCCTCGGCGTCCTGGCTAGGATGGACCTCGCTTGCGTAGCGAGGATTCCCGAATACGTAATGGTAATGCGGGCGGGCGCGAGGGTCTCGAAGCCCTTGGAGGCGTCGAGGCGAATGAAGGTGTAGCTGGTCGGCACCGTGATCTGAGGCTCGACGATCTGCTCAAGCGTGGCGCCTTGGGCGCGCACCGGCAGACCCCACTTGTGCGGCGGCCCATGCATGGCCTGTGGATTGGTGTCGCCGGTGCGAGTCCCGTCCAGCCAGTAGGATTGGCCGTCGATCTTCGCACGCACAAGGACGTGGTTGAAGGCGGCCAGCGCCGGCGGAAGTCCGTCAATCCCGTCACCAGCGCCGAGGTTCACCAATACTGGTTCGGCGTCGACGCCAAGCTCGCGGAGCAGTGCCAGCAACAGAGCCGTCTTTGCCTTACAGTCGCCGAACCGTCGCGCCCAGGTGTCTTCTGCATTGGCCGGCACATAGCCGCCTTCACCCATGCCGATGAAGAAATAGCGGGTCTTGTCTTCGACGAGCTGCAGGGCTGCAAAGGCCCTCGCCTTGGGGTCTTTGGTCTTTGCGGCGATCGCCGCGGCTTCCGCCTTGATCGGCGAGTCTGGAGCTAGCGAAGAGGCCTTCAAGTAAAGCGGCGCCATCAGCTTGGAGATTTCGGTCCAGTTCTGGAAGCTGGTAGCTTGTAGTTGGCCGACCCTAACGAACCGGAGCGGCGCGCCGATCGGCGGCTTTGGCGCCAACACATTGGTCTTGTCGAGGCTGAGCGTGGTGCGACCAGCGACCTCCTTCAGGACTGGAGCGCCAAATCCGGGAGTTGCCTTCCAGGAGACCACTGAACTCTTCGGCCAGGAAATTATCGTCCGGTAGCGGCCCGCGACGCCTGCGAAGGCCAGGCGCTCTCCGTCGAATGAATGGCCCTGCAACACCGGATCGGCGTGCGTGCGCGTGATAGCGAAGTCGAGGATGTCACCGGTCTGCAGCCCATCGATCTGCCGCGTAGCGGTGATCCGACCATCCAGACTCGCCTGCTCCAGGTTGGTTTCGCGACGCAGAACCAGCATGTCCTTAGGGTCGGCCAGCAGATCTATGGTTTTGCCTTCGCGGATAATGCGCAGGATGTGAAAGGTGAGGCTTTCGGTGTCTGGACTCCAGATCACGCTCATTGATTTCACGCCCGCGAGACCTTCGGGCTTCAGGATCTTGATCGTGCGCCGGCTGTAGTAGGCGTCGCCCGCGGGATCGAGCCGGCTCTGGTGATCGTCCAGAAGCACCTGGACGGCAGGGGCGCCCTCCTCGGTGGGCGCCGGCGGCACAGGCGCGACATCGACCCAGGCGGCAGGCGGGCCGTACTCTGGTTTGTCGGCCGCAGCGGCCCCAAAGGCGATGGCGTTCAGGGCTAAGAACGACGTCAAGAAAAAGCGGGATGACAAGACCAGACGCTCCTGTGCGCTATGGCGGCGCTTGCCGCCACGATAGGGCGGACAGGTAAAAATAAAACGGCGGACCGGTTTCCCGATCCGCCGTTCCATTCTTCGACCCAGAGGGCGTCGGAATTTAGTCCTTTTGGGCCTTCTCGCGTAGTGCTGCGCCCAGGATGTCGCCGAGCGATGCGCCGCTGTCCGAAGCGCCGAATTTCTCGATGGCTTCCTTTTCCTCGGCCATTTCCAGAGCTTTCACCGACAGGGACACGCGACGCGCTGCCTTGTCGACATTGGCGATCTGGGCGTCCAGGCGATCGCCGACGGCGAAGCGTTCCGGACGCTGATCGGCGCGGTCGCGGGACAGGTCCGACTTGCGGATGAAGGCCGTCATCGGGGCTTCATCCTCGCCGAACTTCACCTCGATGCCACCCGAAGTGATCTCGGTGACTGTGACGGTGACGGTCTGGCCCTTGCGATAGGTGTCGCCCTGCATCGGGTCGCCGGCGAGTTGCTTGATGCCGAGCGAGATGCGTTCCTTCTCGACGTCGACGTCGAGCACCTTGGCTTTGACCATGTCGCCTTTGTTGTACTTGGCGATGGCTTCTTCGCCGGGGACGGCCCAGTCGAGGTCGGACAGATGCACCATGCCGTCGATGTCGTTCTCGAGACCGATGAACAGGCCAAACTCCGTGGCGTTCTTGACTTCGCCTTCCACGGTCGACCCGACCGGGTGAGCCGCCACGAAGGCGTCCCAGGGGTTGGCCATGGCCTGCTTGAGGCCGAGGGAAACGCGGCGCTTGGACGGATCGACGTCCAACACAACCACTTCCACTTCTTGCGAGGTGGAGACGATCTTGCCGGGGTGGACGTTCTTCTTGGTCCAGGACATTTCCGAGACGTGCACCAGACCCTCGACACCGGCCTCCAGCTCCACGAAGGCGCCGTAGTCGGTGATATTGGTGATGCGGCCGGTGAACTTGGCGCCCACCGGATACTTGGCTTCCACGCCATCCCACGGATCGGACTGCAGTTGCTTCATGCCGAGAGAGATGCGCTGGGTGTCGGGGTTGATCTTGACGATCTGCACCTTGACCGTGTCACCCACCGCCAGGACTTGGCTCGGGTGGTTGACGCGCTTCCAGCTCATGTCGGTGACGTGCAGCAGGCCATCGATGCCGCCCAGGTCCACGAACGCGCCGTAGTCGG
>JAYUBY010000007.1:0-20809 GCA_043740635.1 Alphaproteobacteria bacterium | reverse complement strand
TTAAGGTATCATTCACCTTTCGGATTGCGCGTGAGAAAAACTGGCGTCGGCGTCACGTTCGCTTGAGCCCGGAGCGGCCAAGTCCGCCGCAGGTTTTCGCAGCCCCGCGCGCGGCGATGCGCAGGAATCACGGATCACCGATCAGAAACCGGGTTGGCTTCACCGCCGAACGGGGCCTACCTTGTTGAATGTACGCCGCGCCGTGGCCGCTTCGCCTGCTCTGAGATCACCAGAGTTGCCTTGCGCCGCGAGAGTAGAGCGTCGCGGAAGGAAATGGGTTTTGCAACGTACGAGTGCGTGGACTCCCGACTACTTTCATAAGGTCGTGGATTGCCAGTTCGCCTGTCCCGCGCATACGCCGGTGCCGGAATACATCCGGCTGATCGCGGACGGCCGCTATAGTGACGCCTACATGGTCAATTGGCAGTCAAACGTCTTCCCGGGGATTCTCGGGCGGACTTGCGATCGCCCCTGTGAGCCGGCTTGCCGACGAGGACGCGTCGAGGAGGAGCCGGTCGCCATCTGCCGGCTGAAGAGGGTCGCGGCCGATAACAAGGACGACATCACCGCCAGGCTCCCGCCCCCAGCGGCGGAGACTAACGGCAAGCGGGTGGCGATGATCGGCGCGGGGCCAGCTTCATTGACGGTGGCCCGCGACCTGGCGCCCCTCGGCTACGAAATCACCATCTTCGACGGCGACGCCAAGGCTGGCGGCATGATCCGAAGTCAAATCCCACGTTTCCGCTTGCCTGAGGCGGTCATCGACGAAGAGGTGGGCTACATTACCGGGCTGGGCATGACGCTGCGGCTGGGCGAGCGAATCGATAGCCTGAAGGCGCTGCTTGCCGAGGGCTTTGATGCGATTTTCGTAGGTTCCGGCGCGCCACGAGGCCGCGATCTCGAACTGCCTGGGCGCGAGGAAGCCCGCGCCAACATCCACATCGGCATCGACTGGCTTTCAAGTGTCTCGTTCGGCCACATCGACAAAATCGGAAGGCGCGTGATTGTTCTGGGTGGCGGCAACACCGCCATGGACTGTTGCCGAACTTCGCGTCGCCTGGGCGGTGAGGACGTCAAGGTGATCGTCCGCTCAGGCTTCGAGGAGATGAAGGCGAGCCCCTGGGAAAAGGAAGACGCCATCCACGAGGACATCCCGATCCTCAACTTCCGTGTCCCCAAGAAATTCACTCATGAAAATGGCAAGCTGACCGGGGTCTGGTTCGAGGTCGTGACAGCCGAGGTCGACGAGAGGGGCCGGCGTAAATTGGTCCCTTCCGGCGAGCCCGACGAGCACTACGAATGCGATGATGTGCTCGTTGCAGTGGGCCAGGAGAACGCTTTCCCCTGGATGGAGCGCGATATCGGCATGGATTTCGACGAGTGGGACATGCCCAGGGTCGACCCGATCACCATGCAATCGACGATTCCCGCGGTCTTTTTCGGCGGAGATGCGGCCTTCGGACCAAAGAATATCATTTGGGCGGTGGCCCACGGCCACGATGCAGCTGTGTCGATCGACAAGTTCTGTCACGACGAGGATGTCACAACCCGCCCACCGCCTGAGTTCTCCCTCGTCAGCCAGAAGATGGGAATTCACGAGTGGAGCTACGACAACGACATCCAGAACGACAGCCGATACCGCGTTCCACTGCGTGAGAAGGCCATCGCGCTGAAGGACGTGAAGATGGAGGTCGAACTCGGGTTTGACCGGGAGACGGGCTACAAAGAGGCCGAGCGGTGCTTGAACTGCGATGTCCAGACGGTGTTCGCCGACAATCTCTGCATCGAGTGCGACGCGTGCGAGGATATCTGCCCGGTCGACTGCATCACCTTCACCCGGGACAGCGATGAGACGGACCTGCGCACGCGCCTCAAGGCGCCGGCGCAAAACCTCGATCAGGACCTCTATGTTTCCGGCCCGCTGGGCACCGGACGGGTGATGGTTAAGGACGAGGACGTTTGTCTGCACTGCGGGCTTTGCGCCGAACGCTGCCCGACCGGCGCCTGGGACATGCAGCGCTTCACCCTGGAAATGACGCATGCGGGGGCGGCATGTCAGTCCCGCTGAAGGAAGACTCGATGAAGCCGGGGCCGGCAAAAGCCGGCCTGGAGATGACGAATGATTTCGTAGTGAAATTCGCCAATGTGAACGGATCCGGTTCGGCCAGCGCCAACGGCATGTTCGCCAAGTCGATCCTCCGAATGGGCGTGCCAGTCGCGGCGCGAAATATATTTCCGTCCAACATTCAGGGCCTGCCCACCTGGTTCGAGGTGAGGATTACCGAGGCCGGACACCTAGGTCGTCGCGGCGGCGTCGACCTGATGGTCGCTATGAACCCGCAGACCTGGGACAAGGACATCGCCGAGATCGAAGCTGGTGGGTACCTCTTCTACGACTCAACCAAGCCACTTCCGCCCACCAAATTCCGAGGCGACATCACCGTTCTGGGCGTGCCGCTGACGGCGATGTGCAATGAGCGCTATCAGCTCCCGAGGGAGCGCCAGCTGTTCAAGAACATCGTCTATGTCGGTGCGCTCGCGGCGTTGCTGGGTATCAATCCGGGGGTGATCGAGACTCTGCTGGCTGAACAATTCCAGGGCCGCCAAAAGCTGATCGACGCCAATGTCGAGGCCCTGCACATGGGCGTCGACTATGTGAAAGCGAATATCCAACCGCTGCGTCTTCACGTGCGGAAGTCGGATAAGGTTGGCGACCGGATCTTCGTTGAAGGTAACAATGCCGCGGCCCTCGGTGCGGTGTATGGCGGCGCGACGGTTTGCGCCTGGTATCCGATTACCCCGTCGACCTCTCTGGCGGAGGCTTTTACTGGCTACTGCGAAGACCTGCGCACCGATCCGGACGGCAAAGCCCGCTACGCCATCGTCCAGGCGGAGGATGAGATTGCGTCAATCGGCATTGTGGTTGGCGCGGGATGGAATGGCGCGCGAGCCTTCACTTGCACCTCCGGGCCTGGCATCTCGCTGATGACCGAATTCATCGGCCTAAGCTATTTCGCCGAGATCCCTGCAGTGATCTTCGACGTTCAGCGCGGTGGGCCATCCACAGGAATGCCGACACGCACCCAACAGGCTGATCTGATCGGCGCGGCCTATGCCAGCCATGGCGACACCAAGCATCCAATGCTGCTGCCGGCCGACCCAGGTGAGTGCTTCGAGATGGGTGCTTTGGCTTTCGACCTTGCTGATCGGCTCCAGACCACAATCTTCGTCATGCTCGACCTCGACATCGGCATGAATGAATGGCTGACCAATCCCTTCGCCTGGGACGACAGCCGCTTGATAGACCGCGGCAAAGTGATGACCCGCGACCAGTTGGAGGCGGGCGCAGACTTCGGCCGCTACAAGGATGTGGACGGAGACGGAATCCCTTACCGCACCTACCCCGGCGTGCACCCGTCCAAGGGCAGCTACTTCACCCGGGGCACCTCGCGGAACCCCTATGCGCGATACTCAGAAGAGGGCGCGGTCTATGTCGACAACATGCAGCGCCTGCTGCGAAAATTCGAGACCGCCAAGGCCTTGATCCCAGGGCCGATCCGGCGCGATGCCACGCGCAAGACGACCGACGGGGTGATCTATTTCGGCTCGACTACGCCTTCTATGCACGAGGCGCTCGAGGCCCTTGAGGCCGAAGGACGTCACATTGATGCGCTTCGCGTGCGGGGTTTCCCGTTCTCTGACGAGATCTACGATTTCGTAGCAGCCCACGAGCGGGTGTTCGTAGTCGAGCAAAACCGCGACGCCCAACTGCGGACGCTCTTGGTGAACGAAGGCGAGATCGACCCGGCCAAACTCGTGCCGGTGCTGCACTACGACGGGACGCCGATCACCGCGCGGTTCATCGCTGAGCAGATCGGCCAGATGCTGACCCTGGGCCAGATCAAGGCGGCGGAATGACGTACATCCTGAAACCTCAGTTGCATCACCCCAAGCTGGCAGCGAACGCTCTGGGCTTCACGCGGCGGGACTATGAAGGCTCGGTCTCGACGCTTTGCGCTGGCTGCGGTCACGACTCGATCTCCTCTGCGATCATCCAAGCGGTGTTCGAACTGGCCCTGCCGCCTCACCGGATCGCAAAGCTGTCGGGGATTGGTTGCTCATCGAAGACGCCGGACTATTTCATGGGGGCCAGTCACGGGTTCAACACCGTGCATGGCCGCATGCCGTCGGTGCTGACCGGCGCCAACCTCGCCAACAAGGATCTGATCTACCTGGGCGTCTCCGGGGATGGAGACAGCGCTTCCATCGGCCTTGGCCAGTTCGCCCACGCGGTGCGGCGCGGCGTGAACATGCTCTACATCGTCGAGAACAACGGCGTGTACGGCCTGACCAAGGGCCAGTTCTCCGCCACGTCGGACAAAGGATCTAAGTCCAAGAAGGGAGTGGTCAACCATGACGCCGGAATCGATCTGGTTGGAATGGCGTTGCAACTGGGCGCGACCTATGTCGCGCGCTCGTTCTCCGGCGACAAGGACCAACTCGTGCCGTTGATCAAGGCGGGGCTGGCGCACAAGGGCGCGGCCTTCATCGACTGCATTTCACCGTGCGTGCAATTTAACAATCATGCGGGATCGACCAAAAGCTTCGACTATGTGCGCGAGCACAACGAGGCGGTGAACCGGGTGGACATGATCCCGCCGCGCACCCCGATTCATGTAAACTACGAGCCGGGCGAGACGGTGATGGTCACCCAACATGATGGCTCAGTGCTGTCGCTGCACAAGCTTGCAGAGCTCTACGATCCCAGCGACCGGGCCCAGGCGTTGGGTTTCCTGCAGTCGCGCCAGGCAAAAGGCGAGATCGTCACAGGCTTGCTCTACGTCGATCCGGACGCTTGCGACCTCCACGACGCGCTCGAAACTGTCGCAACACCGTTGAATGAGCTAAACGGGGCGGCGCTGACGCCGGGCTCCGCGGCGCTGGAAAAGATCAACGCGGGCCTGCGCTGAACGGCCCGGCGTGGCGAAGCTAAGGGTCCGCGTCGGTCGCTCCCAAAACCTCGCGCAATATGGTGCCCTCCAGGTTCGCACAATCGAAGCGTCTGGAGAGTCCGGCCAGACGGAAGCGTCAACGGGTTGATCGCGGCTCCCACGAAGTCGGCGTGGGCGAGATTTGCGCCGGCGAACATGGCGCCTCTTAGGTCTGCGCCCTGAAAGTGGGCTCGCCGAAGGTCGGCGCCATCGAAGATCGCGCCCTGAAGTTGAGCGCCGGAGAAATCGACCGCGATGCCGTTCACTTTCGCGGCTGAGAGCCCGGTCAGGGCTCGGCTCTTGAAGGCGTCACCGACGACTCTGATGTCCGCGCTGTCCAGCCTGCTCAGCACGCCTTGGGCGCCGTGCGTCTCGACCCAAAGCTCGGTTTGAGCGATCGCTTCGCGAATTTCGGCTGCCCTGGCTAAGGCCGCGATGGTGGGATCTGTCACGCAGTCGATGAGACTTTCCGGTGACAAATCTAGGGATGACAGCTCAATACTGCTGAGGATCGCTCCGTGTAGTTTTATGCTCGCGAGTTGGGCGCCTTCCAGGTCGGCGCCTTCACGGTTGGCGCCGCTGAGGGCGGCGATCCGCAGATCGGCGTTACGCAGCTTTGCGCCGCGTAACGAGCAGTTGCTGAAGTCCACGCCCTGCGCGACTAGGCCTTCTAGGTGCGCGCTATCGAGGGAGGAGCCTCGAAGGTCAGCGCGGGCGCCGATGAGCCCGGTTTCCATCGCCTGATCGTCGTCGCGACCGATCAAGACAGCCGCACGTATCTCAGCCTCGTCGAGATTTGCTCCCGCTAACTTCGCTCCGGCTAGGGCTGCACCTCGCAGGTCAGCGTGACGCAGGGTCGCGCGGCGGAAATCGCATTGGATCAGCGTCGCGCAGTAGAAGGACGCACGGGTGAGGTCGGTTTCGATGAAGCTGCTTCGGCTGAGATCGGCCGCGTTGAAGTCCGCGTCCATTAGCCGGCGGCGATCACAACGCATGCCATGACCGACTATGAACCGCGGAATCGTTCGGCCCCCGCCTTGACGGCCGGAGCTGAAGATCTCGTGCGCGCGGACGATTGAATCGAATTCGTCCTGGCTGACGCGATGCGGTGTCGGCTTGAGGTGAGAGCGCTTCGCCACGAACATAAGAACCTCTTGCTCGCACGCGATTAACCGACAGTCAAAACACCGCCCAACGAGTGAAAATAGCGACCAGGGGTCGCAAGATATTCGCCGAAAAGCGTTGCTGGCGGGCATCTGCTCGCCTAGAACCGGCTCACTCTTTGGGGAGTAGCCGGCCTCGCGTACTAGGGGCGCTCGCGTCAACATACTTGGCTCCGAATCTTCGTCGGACCATGGCGTAGCGGTCAGTCCGGCTTGGCGAGACCATTGGGTTCGACGTTCGGTTGGGCGAGGGCGCTGATCCCTGGCTCGTGCGTCTGACCCTCAAGAATTGGCCCCGAAGTGACCCGATGAGTTCATTGAGTTTGACGATCGTGCTGCTGCTCGCGTCGGCCGCTGTGATCTATGTTGCCTGCGAGTACTTCGTGAACGGCGTCGAATGGGTGGGCCGCAAATTCTCTGTTGGCCAACAGGCAACAGGCTCGATTTTGGCGGCGTTCGGCACCGCTGTGCCGGAAAGTGTGGTGACCTTCGTGGCAGTGGTGTTCGGGGCCACCGCTGCGCAAAAATCGATCGGTGTCGGCGCAGCCCTTGGGGGGCCGTTGGTGCTCTCGACCATCGCCTATGCGACGGTTGGCATAGTGCTGATCCTAAGCAGAAGACGCCTGCCGAAGACCGAAGCGATCCGGGCAGACTTCAAGGGACTCAGCCGCGATCAAGGTTGGTTCCTGCTGATTTTCGGCGTGAAGATCGCACTGGGACTGGTCGCCTTCGCGTTTAAGCCCTGGCTTGGCGTGCTCTTCCTGGGCGCTTATGCGGCCTATTTCTGGAAGGAGATGCGTGGAGTCGACAAGGCGGAAGATCATGAGCTCCAGCGCCTGAAGTTCGCGCCACGCCCGGGCGACCCGCCAACCTGGGTGGCAGTGGCACAGACCATCGTCGCCCTGATGGTGATCTTTGCGGCCTCCCGCCTCTTCGTAAAGCAGCTCGATCTTCTGGGACCGGCGCTGGGCATCAGACCGCAGCTACTGGCGCTGTTGCTCAGCCCTATCGCGACGGAGCTGCCGGAGACGCTCAACGCCATTATTTGGGTTCGCCAGGGAAAGCATCGCCTGGCCCTTGCCAATATCTCGGGTGCCATGATGATCCAGGCGACGGTCCCCACGGCGCTGGGTATTTTCTTCACGCCTTGGATATTGGACAGGGCGCTTCTCGTGGGCGCAGCGGTCACGGCAGCCGCGGTGACGGCGATGTTCCTGGCGTTCCGTCGTGGCGTGGTCTCGCGCGGGCTGCTGGCGGCGATGGCGGGGTTTTATGTCCTGTTCGCCGTGATCATCTTCGCCTTCAAGCTGGGTTAGGCCTTCGCGAGTTCGCCGATCACGAAGGCGTCTTCTCCACCGCGGACGAGCCCTTCTAGGGCATCCGGCAGGTCATGGGGATCGACGATCAGCATTAGGCCGACGCCGCAGTTGAAAGTGCGGCGCAGCTCCTGGTCGGAGACGCCACCGACCTCCTGCATCCAGGCGAAGACCGGCGGGAGGACCCAGGCATTCCAGTCGAACTTGGCCACCAGGCCATTGGCAATGGCGCGAGGGGGGTTTTCGATGAGCCCGCCACCAGTGATATGAGCGAGGCCCTTGATGCGGCCGGCCTTCAGATGCGGCAGAACGGTCTTCACATAGATGCGCGTTGGCGCGAGCAAGGCTTGTGCGAGGGTCTTGCCTTCTTCAAACGGCGCGGGCGCGTCCCAGGCGAGACCCGAACGCTCGACGATGCGTCGGACAAGGGAATAGCCGTTGGAGTGCGGGCCGCTGGACCCCAGGCCGATCAGGATGTCTCCCAGCTTCTGGTCGCTCATGCGGGGTAGCACTTTGTCTCGATCGACTGCGCCGACGCAGAACCCTGCCATGTCGTAGTCACCAGCGGCGTACATTCCGGGCATCTCAGCCGTCTCGCCGCCGACCAGGGCGCACCCCGCTTGCCGGCAGCCCTCGGCGATACCGGCCACCACCGTGGCTGCGGCCTCGACGTCGAGCTTTCCGGTGGCGAAATAGTCCAGGAACATCAGCGGCTCGGCTCCCTGAGCCAGGAGGTCATTTACGCACATGGCCACGAGGTCGATGCCAACCGTTTCGTGGCTTCCGGTCTCGATCGCGACCTTCAGTTTGGTGCCAACGCCGTCAGTGGTGGTGACCAATAGTGGATCGTCATAGCCGGCGGCTTTGAGATCAAAGAGTGCGCCGAATCCGCCCAAGGAGGCTTCTGCGCCTGGGCGGCGGGTGGATTTCGCCAGCGGCTTGATACGCTCGACCAGTGCGTTCCCAGCGTCGATGTCGACGCCGGCCTGAGCGTAGGTGAGGCCGTTGGGGCGGTCGGACATGCTCTACCTTCAAGGAGAAAAGGACGGGGGCGTCGAGAGAAAATCGTGGGTCATGCAACGCGGCCTTGCAGACTCGACCCCGCGCCGGGCTATAGCTAGTCGATGACGCCAATTACGACCACCGCGGAACTGGCGGTGTTTTGCCACAAGCTCAAGGGCCAGCCTTTCGTCGCTGTGGACACCGAGTTCATGCGTGAGACGACCTACTGGCCGAAGCTGTGCCTGATCCAGGCCGCCGCGGGCAGCGCGGAGGCTTGCATCGATCCCCTGGCTGAGGGCATCGACCTCGAGCCGTTCCTGGAGATCATGCGCGACGAGAGCATCCTGAAGGTGTTCCACGCCGCCCGCCAGGACGTCGAGATTTTCAACAACCTCCAGGCTATGCCCAGGCCGCTGTTTGATACCCAGGTCGCAGGCATGGCCGCTGGGTTCGGCGAGCAGATTGCCTATGACGCCCTGGTGCGACAGATGCTGAAGATCGATCTTGATAAGTCTTCGCGCTTCACCGACTGGGCTCGGCGTCCGCTCTCCGACAACCAGCTTACCTATGCGCTTGCCGACGTGACCCACTTGGCCGCGCTCTATCCGATACTTCAGGAGCGTCTAGAGACGGATGGCCGGCTGGGTTGGGTCAAAGATGAGATGGCCAATCTCACCGACCCCGGGATCTATGACGTCGAGCCGGAGAACGCATGGAAGCGCCTTCGGCCCCGCAAGCACAATGCAAAGTACATGGCGGTCTACAAGGCTGTGGCTGCCTGGCGAGAGCGGACCGCCCAGACGCGAGATCAGCCGCGTGGGCGAATCCTGAAGGACGAAGCGATCGACGAGATTGCGACCCAGGCGCCTATCGACGCTGACCAGCTCGACCGGTTGCGGTCCGTTCCGAAAGGCTTTTCCGGTTCGCGATTTGGGCCGGACCTTGTTGCCGCGGTCCGCGAGGCTCTGAAAAATCCCGAGGCCTATGCCCCGGTGATCGAGCGTACGCGGACCGCGCCGTCGCCGGCGGCAGGTGCGGTGGTCGAGCTTCTGAAGGTGCTCTTGAAGGCGCGGGCTGAGGAGGCCGGTGTCGCTTCCAAATTGATAGCCACGGTCTCGGATCTGGAGCAGATCGCCAACGACGATGAGAGCGACAACGCCGCGCTCAAGGGCTGGCGGCGTGAGGCCTTCGGCGAGGATGCGCTTAAACTCAAGCGCGGCGAGCTGGCTCTGGTGCTTGATGGCGCGCGCGTCCGCGTGGTCGAGGTCCGGCGCGCGCCGAAAGCGGCCACCGGGGATTAGCCTCCGCCCGCCGAGAAGCAATCCGAGGGAGGACGCAGTACGTTCCGGAGGATAAACGCGTGGCTTTGAATTCCCACGGCTTTCGACAAGGGTCCCGGGGTTCTCCACATGCCGTCCACCGGCGTTACGTCAATCCACGCACAAGGCTGCATCCCAGGCAGCTTGTGCCCGTCCGGGATCGGCGCAATTCTGAACTTGCCGAGAGGGACTGCGGCGCGGCGGACCGGGTGATCGGGCCGCAAGCGAACAGAAGGCTTCCGGGGGAAGACGGGCTCAGGGTAACCTGAACCTTCGGATCTTGGGGACAACGAGGACGATCTGAAGTCGAGCTGGGGCGACCCAGCGGAGCCCAAGTTCCCCTCGACCTTAAAAGCTCAGATCCCCCAACGGGTCTGGTTCAGAGGGCGGTGTTTCGGGCAGCCGAGGCACCGCCCTCTTGCTATGCGCGCGTGGGCAGCCCGACTTCGCTAGGATCTGCTTCATTCAGCAGCGGCTGGTTGGCTAGATAACGGCGCAAGTTCTCCAGGAACAATTCGTCGCCTCGACCGAGGTTGCCGTCGCCGGAGTTTGAGGTGTGGGCGCTTACCCTGATTTTCGGATGGTCCCAGATCCAGCTGTCAGCGGGTAGGGGCTCGGTTTGGAAGACGTCAAGGACGGCGTGAGCCGGCTGATCGCGATCCAACCCAGCTCTTAGCGCCGCTTCGTCAACGAGCCCGCCGCGGCCGATGTTGATCAGGATGGCGCCGGGCTTCATGGCTAGGAAGAAGGGGTGGTCACACATATTGCGTGTCTCATCGTTGAGCGCGCAGGCGAGCACGACCACATCGGCTTCGGGCAAGACGCTCGCCATATCAGACAGGCCGATCACGCGGTCCGCCAGGTCTGCGGAAACGGTCGGGCTGCGGCGCACGACGGTCAGGTCGACGCCGAAGGGCTTTATGCGTTTGGCGATCTCGTGTCCGATATTGCCGAACCCCGCCATCAGCCAGTGGGTGTGCGCCAGTTCCCGATAGGGCGTGTTTTTCCATTCGTGATTGGCCTGAAGTGCCGCCTGGGCCTGGATCGGGAGTTGCAGGCTGAGCGCATGGGCGACGACAAATTCGGCGATGGGAGTCGCCTGGGCGCTCGACTTTGAAATCCTTACGCCCTTTTCCATGATCGAGCGGAACATCGGGTTGTCGATGCCGGCTGCCATGATCTGGGTCCAACGCGGCGCATCGGTCTTCATCAGCCGCCCGAACAGCTGGCCTAACGATCCCGATGCGTAGCTGTCCAGGCTCAGCCAAACCACCTCGGGGTTGATGTCTTCCGCCGCAATGGTTTGGCCAGCGAGCTCGTAGGAGTCGGAAGCGACCGCTGTGACGATCCGGGCGTCAGGCGCGATTGTCGACACACGGCCGCAAACGCGTTCGGCGGCAGCCTTGGTCATCAGGATCTGCATGAGCTCAACCCAACTCGAGTTTCAATTTCAGCGCCGAGGCGAGCGTCTGCGCACGCTTGGCGGTTTGTTCGCCCAATAGCATGTCTTCCCATCCGGGCGTTGCCGTGAGCGTCAACCGATCTCCCTGGATGGATAGACTGGATTTCTTCAGTAGGCGCGGGTTTCGACCTGACAGATCGCAGCCAAGCCGAATAGCAGATCCCAGGGCGCGTGCGCGTTGGCGGCGATCGGCGCCGATGACCCTAGCCACGGTCTCGGCCTCTGGGAGTGTCGTTGTGGAGGTATGGCGTGCGAAGGCGACGCTGGCCAGGAAGGCTCGCTCCGGGTGGCTCATGCCGGCGATTGGGGCACGCAGCACCTGCTCGAAGGCAAGGTCGGCGCGGTGATCAGGGTGCAGGCGCGCGCCTAGATCGGCCAAGCGGCTGGCGGCCGCCAGGAGCACTAGGTCGCGTCCGTCGAAGACAGGAGCAAGTTTCTCGAAAGCCGGCGTTAGCCACGCCTCGAGTGCTCCGCCCAAGTCCGATGCATTTCCTCGCGCCGCAGTCAGGGCCTCACAGCCTTCGATCAGCGGGTCGCGTTTGCGGATCTCTGGGGTCATGCCTTCGAGGAGGAGACCTTCCCGAACGCCAAATGCGGAAATGGTCACTCGCTCGACGCCGAGGCTCTCGATCAACGCTTCAAGCACTACGGCCGAATAGGGCAGGGTCTCGATCCGCTTTTTGGAAAGGCCCTGCATGCGCTCCAACGACGCGCGCGACTGGCGAGCGACCAAGCGGGATACGCTGAGAGCGTCGGCGCGGCTCATTTCGTACTGGTGGGCCACGTGCAGTGGGTAGTCGGCGAGCTCCATCTGGAAGAGCGCTAGGTTCCTCCAGGCGCCTCCCACAGCGTGGAAGTGGCGGGTGGTGAAACGGTTTGCATGCGGGGCAAGCGCGTTTTCAATTAGGCGGCGTGTGCGATCACTGTCGAGCAGACGAGGAGCCCCAAGGGCGAAAGGTCCGAGCGGTAGGGTCGCACCCTCGTCCGGCACGGCGCCGGTCAGCCGGATCAGCTCCAGGCTGGAGCCGCCGAGGTCACCCACCACGCCTTCGGCGTCGGGCTGGCCAGCAATCACACCTAACGCGGCATAGCGAGCTTCTTCCTCGCCGGTCAGGACCCGGACGGCGAGGCCGGTCTCTTCGCGGATGCGTTTCAAAAAAGCCGGGCCGTCCGCAGCCTCGCGTACCGCCGCAGTTGCGGCTGCGGTGACATCTTCGGCCCGCCATCCGTCGAGCAAGGCGCGGAACCGGCGGATCGCGGTCAATGCGACCTCCACGCCATCGGGCGAGAGACGTCCGGTGGAGGGAAGGTCCCGGCCTAGGCCAGCCAGGGCTTTCTCATTGTAGACCGTCCAGATGGCGCGCCCGTCCAGCCGGTAAATTACCAGGCGGACTGAGTTTGAGCCGACGTCAATGACGGCAGCCTGCCGGGAGGACGGCCCGCTATCCCCTCGAGGCCACATGATCGATCGCGCGTGGCATGTCCTTCACCTTTTGCCCTCTACCTGAAAGGCTGGGGTTGGTCATGAAATACTCGTGCGCGGAAAACGCGCCCGGATGATCCCAAGAAGGATCGCGGGCGTAGTGACCAGTGGAATCGAGCGCCCAGCTCTGGGCTTCGTCCTTTAGGTTGGCGAGCAGAATCTGTTGCAACACCTGCTGGTGGACGGTTGGGTTCTCTATGGGTGTCAGGCATTCGACCCGACGGTCGAGGTTACGGGGCATCCAGTCGGCTGAGGAAATGAAAACCCGAGAGTCCGATGAGGGCAGTGTGGCTCCATTGGCGAATGCGACAATGCGGCCGTGTTCAAGGAAACGGCCCACGATGGACTTGACCCGGATGTTCTCCGACAGGCCGGCGATCCCAGGGCGCAGGCAGCAGATGCCGCGGACGACAAGGTCGATTTCCACGCCAGCCTGGCTGGCGGCATATAGAGCGTCGATGATCTGCGGATCGACCAGGGAGTTGAGCTTGGCCCAGATACCTGCCGGCCGGCCTTCAAGGCTGTTAAGCGCCTCGCGTGAGATCAGATCTAGAAGGTCCCGTTTCATGGTGACCGGCGAGAAGGAGAGTTTTTCCAGCCCCTCAGGTTGGGCGTAGCCGGTGACGTAGTTGAAAAGGCGCGCAGAGTCGCGACCGAGAGCCGGGTCGGTCGTAAACAGCGACAAGTCCGTATAGAACCGCGCTGTAATCGGATGATAGTTGCCCGTCCCGAAGTGGCAGTAGGAGCGTAGGGTGTCTCCCTCGCGCCTAACGACTGTCGAGAGCTTAGCGTGGGTCTTGTATTCCACGAATCCAAAGACGATGTGGACGCCCGCCCTTTCGAGGTCACGGGCCCATTTCAGGTTCGCCGCCTCATCAAAACGGGCCTTGATCTCGACGACGGCCGTAACGTTTTTGCCAGCTTCTGCAGCTTCGATCAGGGCCGCCACGATCGGGCTGTCGTGCGAGGTGCGATAGAGCGTCTGCTTGATCGCCAAGACATTGGGGTCGCGGGCGGCCTGTCGAAGGAACTGCACCACCACATCGAAGCTCTCGAAGGGATGGTGGACGAGGATGTCCTTCTCACGGATCGCTGCAAAGCAATCGCCGCCGTGGTCACGGATACGCTCCGGAAAGCGGGGTTCGAACGGTTTGAATTTTAGGTCTGGCCGATCGGCCGGGATCAGCTGATTGAGTTCGTCGAGGCCCAGCAGGCCATCGATCTGGATTATGTCCTGCGGCTCCGCGTGGAGGCTGCTGCAGATGAAGCGCTGAAGCTCCTCGGGCATCGAGGCGTCGATCTCGACCCGCACTACGGATCCGAGGCGTCGCTGCTTCAGGGCGAGCTCAAACTCCCGCATCAGATCTTCGGCTTCTTCCTCGATTTCCACGTCGCTGTCGCGGATCAGGCGGAAGACGCCTTGGGCCTGAATCTCACAGCCAGGGAACAGGTGGTCGAGGAATAAGCTGACCAAAGCCTCCAGAGAGACGTAGCGCCGTTCGGTCTTGCGTCGCCCATTGCGATGGGAAGGCAATTCCCAAAACCGGGCAACTTGCGCCGGGATTGGCACAAGGGCGTAAAGCAGGCGACCGTCAGTCAGCCGGCGAAGCTTTAGCACCAGCGAGAAGGCAAGGCTCGGGATGAACGGGAATGGGTGCGCTGGGTCGATGGCGAGTGGTGTCAGGACTGGGAAGAGTTGCGACACAAACGGTTCCTCCAGCGAGTCCAACTCGGCATTGGTAACGTCGCTGGCGGAGACCAGGCTGAGACCTTCGTCGGCCAATTCTCTGCAGAGTTCGCGCCAGCGCGTCTGCTGGTCCGCCATAAGGTCGGCCGCTTCGGCGTTGACCCGCTCCAGTTGTTCGGCCGGCGTCAGGCCGTCCTGGCTCGTGACGCGGACGCCCTCGCGCACCTGGGCACGCAGGCCGGCCACCCGAACCATATAGAATTCATCGAGGTTGTTGGCGCTGATCGCCAGGAAACGCAGGCGTTCCAGCAGCGGATGGCGTGGATTCTTGCTCTCGGCGAGAACTCGACGGTTAAAGGCAAGCCAGGAAAGTTCGCGATTAATGAACCGCGCCGGAGATGAAGCTAGGTTCTCGTTCCAGGCTAATGACGCCCGCGGAACCTCGTTCGCAGCATCAGCGGCGATTGGCTCGGCGAGGCTCATCCACGGGTCTCCAGTAAAGGTAGGCTCAGGAGGATTTTGAGCCACGCATGTGACCGCTTCAAGTCATCCCTCAAATTCGTCAAGATTTTCGATATCGCCTTCAAGGATCTCGCGAGCGAGAATCCTTGAAATTGGCCTCATCACGCCGTCCTCGGTTTCATCAAGTCGTCTGACGATCTCTTGCGCGCCCGGAATCGATCTTTCCATGCGTCGCAGCAAGTAAGGATAGACGTCATCGTGCGGTCGAATATTCCGTTCACGGAAGAATTTCTCCAGCACGCCGCTCAACACTTCATCGTCCGGCGCAGCGATCTCGGCGACCATGAGCGCGTTCAGGCGCGAGCGCAGATCGGGAAGCGCGGCGGACCAGGCGGCGGGCGGCTTGCGGGCGGTGAGTAGTAAGCTTGCGCCATCCCGCGCCGCCACGTTGATCAGATGGAACAAGGCCTCTGCTTCCACGCCTTGGTCGACATCTTCCAGTAGCACCGGACGGCCTGCGGCGGCTGCGATGTCGGGATGGACGCGGTCGAGAATCTTCGCCTTCGCCCCTAAGGCCCAGACGCAGGCTAGGTGCGTCTTGCCGACACCTTCAGGACCGACCAGCGTCAAGACCCCTCCGGGCCAGACCGGCCAGGCGTCGATCGCGGCAACGGCTTGGGCGTTTGAAGCTCCGCGCACAAAGGCGTCACGGGTATGGGCGGCAGGCCTAAGAAGGCTCAGCCGAAGCTGCCGGGCCATGCGCCCCTTGTCCTCGCCTTTGGGTCCTAAAGTGTATTGTTCTGAGCCTTGGCCGCGCCGCCAACTATTAGCGTCCAACCCTCCGGCTTCAGCAGTTCGATCGGCGAGAAGCGGACCTTGTAGTCCATCTTTTCGGAACCGCGGACCCAATAGCCCAAATAGACATAGGGCAAGTTGGTGAGGCAGGCCTGCACGACGTGATCCAGAATCACGAACGAGCCGAGGCTTCGACGGCTCTGATTGGGGTCATAGAAGCTATAGACCAGAGAAAGCCCGTCGTTCATCACATCGACCAATGCGCAGGCCACCAAGTCGCCCGGCGCGCCGTCTGTCGCCCGGGTACGATATTCGATGATGTGGGTGCGCACGGCGGTGTCTTCGACCATGGCGACATAGTCTGGCCAGGTCATCTCGGCCATCCCGCCATCGGCGTGGCGTGTCGTGAGGTAGCGTCTGAGCAGGTCGAACTGCTCCATCGTGGCCTCAGCTTCCACCAGGTGGCGCTTAAGGTCCTCGTTCCGCGAAATCGCGCGTCGCTCCGAACGGGCGAAAATATAGTCGGACGCCGGAATTCGCGCCGAGACGCAGGCCGTACACGCCTCGCAGGCTGGGCGGTAGGCGATGTTCTGGGACCGGCGGAAACCGACTTGGGTCAGACTGTCGTTGACGCTTGCCCCGTCCGACAACGGCAAGTGGGCGAACACTTTCCGCTCATAGCGATCTGGCAGGTAAGGGCACGGCGACGGCGCGGTCAGGAAAAACCTGAGTTGTCGGGACGGAAAGTGCTGCGTCACGGACTTGCGATCGCCTTCATATCGGTGCGCTTCAGCTTAGATATAGGCGTCATGCCGCGCCTTGGCGCAAGGGTTGTCGCAGCCCCCTGAGAGCCAGGGTGACTAAGGGCCGCGGTCCGGCGGAAGCACAGGGGCCTCGCGCAACAGCACGATCGCTATGCGGCGATTGCCCGGGAGCGTCGGATCGTCCGGATAGAGCGGCTCGGAAGTCGCCTTGCCGGAGACTTGATAGATGCGATCGGCATCTACACCGGCGCTCTGCAATACCTTGCGCGATGCATCGGCCCGGTTGGCCGACAATGGCCAATCGCCCTCAGACTTACCGCCTTGTCCGGCGCTGGCGCTGGTGTGGCCGTAAATGCTGATGCGATTTGGCAGCTGATTGATGATCTTGGAGATCGCGCGCAGCAGCAGCTTGGCGCGATCGTTTGGGACGGCAGTGCCGGTGTTGAACATTGACCGGCCTTCCTGATCCACGAGTTGGATCCGTAGGCCCTCTGGCGTCTGGTCGATGATGATGTTCTTCGAGAGCTCTGCCAGCTCAGGCATGTCCTGCAGCGCCTGGCGCAGGGATTGAGCCGCCGAAGCGAAGGCTGCGGCCTCGCGCTTGGCTTGATCTTGCTTGGCTTGATCGAGCGCTTGCTGCTGGTCGCTAGTCGACTTCGCGCCGTCCTTCGATTTGCCGTCATCGGGGTGTTTTGAGTCGGGACTGGCGTCCGCGACGACCGACTGCGAGCCGTTCTGTTTGGCGCCGTCGTTGCCCAACGCCGTTCCGGACAGAATGCCACCGGCGCCGGAGGTCGTCTCCGAAACGCTGGCGGGCGCGAAGTAGTCCGCGATGCCGCGCTTCTGCTCGGGGCTGGTCGTGTTGATCAGCCACATCAAGAGGAAGAACGCCATCATCGCCGTCACGAAATCGGCATAAGCGACCTTCCAGGCGCCGCCGTGGTGTCCGCCACCGCCGCCCTTCTTGATACGCTTGATGATGATCGGCCGTTCGCCGCTCACCGACATGGTCCGCCCCGATCTTGCCTGCTAGGAGGGCGCAAGGTGCGCAGGCTCCCGTTAAGATGCCGTTGCACGCAGGGTTGAGGAGCATTTTTAGGATGAAGGTGGCATTCGCCGGCTTGGGCGTGATGGGTTTTCCGATGGCTGGACATCTGGCCAAGGCCGGCCATGAGATGGCTGTGTTCAATCGAAGCCCCGAAAAAGCAGCGCGATGGGTCGCGCAAAATGGCGGCCGTGCCGGGGCGACCGCGGCCGAGGCGGCGGCCGGGGCGGAGGTCTTTGTGCTCTGCGTCGGTAACGACGACGACGTGCGTCAGGTCGTGGCCGAAACTCTCCCGGTGATGGCTCCAGGCGCAGTGGTAGTCGACCACACAACGACGTCCGCGGTCGTGGCTCGAGACATGGCGACGCTGGCGACGCAGAGTGGTCGCGCGTTCGTCGATGCTCCCGTGTCCGGTGGCCAAGCAGGGGCTGAGAACGGCCAGCTGACGATCATGTGCGGTGGGACGCCGGAGTCTTTCGCGAAGGTCGGTCCGGTAATCGCCGCGTACGCCAAGGCCACGAAACTGATGGGTGGGTCGGGCTCGGGCCAGCTTGCAAAGATGGTCAATCAGATCTGCATCGCCGGCGTGGTGCAGGGTCTCGCTGAGGGTCTGCATTTTGCCAAAAGCGCCGGCCTAGACCCTCACTTGGTCTATGACGCGATCTCCAAGGGTGCTGCCCAGTCTTGGCAGATGGATAACCGCTGGAAGACGATGACCGAGGGCAAGTTCGATTTCGGTTTCGCCGTTGATTGGATGCGCAAGGATCTTGGCCTCGTGCTGGATGAGGCCGCAAGGAACGGTGCTGCACTCGACATGACCGCAATGGTCGATGGGTTCTATGCCGAGGTTCAGGCGCTGGGGGGGCGGCGGTGGGATACGTCCAGCTTGGTGGCGCGTCTGGAGAAACCTCAGTGATCCTTGAGACAGATCGGCTCGTCCTGAGGGATCTCAAGATCGGCGATGAGCCCTTCATCCTGGAGCTTCTGACAAGCCGCGGCTTCAAGGAAAACATCGGCGAGCGAGGCGTCACCGACCTGGATGGTGCGCGTCGCTATATCGAACGCGCGCTGGCTGGCTACGACATCAATGGGTTTGGACTCTGGCGCGTCGAGATCAAGGCGACCCGTGAGATCGTCGGCCTATGCGGCCTGGTCAAGCGCGACGGCCTTGAGCACCCAGACGTTGGCTACGCCTATCTCGAACGCTTCTGGGGCCGCGGCTTCGCCTCCGAAGCGGCCGGTGCGACACTGGCGTACGGAAGAACCGCAGCCGGCCTTCCGACCATTGTTGCGATTACAACATCCGGCAATCTGAGCTCGATCGCAGTCCTGAAGAAAATTGGGATGAAGGACGCCGGCATGATCCGCCTCCCGGGCTACGATCACGATAGCAGCTACTTCACGACTTGAGGCTCCAACCAATGGCAATCGCCACACGCCGGATCGCCGCCAATGGCTTCGACTTCGCCGTCGATGAGGCGGGTGAGGGCGAACGGCTAGCTCTTTGCCTGCATGGGTTTCCGGAGAGCCGATTCTCCTGGCGCTATCAGCTGCCGCTGTTGGCAGAGATGGGCTACCGCGCCTGGGCCCCGGACCTGCGCGGGTATGGCGAGACCGATCCAAAGCCTGCCGAGGTGTCAGCCTACATGATCGACCGACTAATGGAGGATGTGGCCGCCCTGATCGACGCCAGTGGGGCAAAATCTGTCACGCTGATCGGCCACGACTGGGGCGCAGGTCTCGCCTGGACGTTCGCCGCCAACCAGGTCCGGCCGTTGGAGCGGCTCGTGATCATGAACGTGCCACACCCGGCCATCATGAGTGCGCACCTTCGGCGGTCGTGGGCCCAGCTCAAGAAGTCTTGGTATATGTTCTTCTTCCAGCTCCCGGGCCTTCCGGAGCGCGCGATGACCGCCAACGATGCACGGGCCATTCGGAATGCCTTCCACGGGATGGCTGTCGACAAGTCGAACTTCACTCCCGACGTCCTCGACCGCTATGCGGCTGACGCTCAGCGGACCGGCGCGATCCGCGGCATGATCAACTGGTACCGCGCGGCCCTGCGCGCGCAGGGTAAACTCGCCGGACCTTGGGAGGTCATCTTGACGCCGACCCTGATCGTTTGGGGCGAGGAAGATGCGGCGCTCGGGATCGAGCTGCTGGACGGAACGGAAGCCTTCGTCCGCGACCTGACGATCGAGCCGCTGGCGGGCGTCTCGCACTGGGTGCAACAGGAAGCGCCTGAGAAGGTCAACGCGATCCTCAAGGCCTGGCTGGGTGCTCCGCGCATGATGACGCCCTCCCCCTACAGGCTCATGGCCCCCAAATCTTCCGAAGAGAGGTGACGAAATGGGACGGGAAACACGGGTTCTGACGGGCGGAATCTACTTTGGCGAGGGGCCGCGCTGGCATGACGGCCGGCTGTGGTTCAGCGATTTCTATGCCCATGCAGTGATGTCGGTGTCGCCGGCCGGAGACCTGCGTACGGAGGTTCAGCTGGGCGACCAGCCGTCGGGCCTGGGCTGGCAGCCGGACGGGACCCTGCTTATCGTGTCTATGACGAAGCGCCAGGTCTTGCGCCGCTCGCCGGACGGCAAAATCTCCGTCCATGCCGACCTGAGCCACATCGCCACCTTCCATTGCAACGACATGGTTGTCGACCTTGCAGGTGGCGCCTATGTGGGCAACTTCGGCTTCGACCTCGACGCGGCGATCCATGTGCGTGGCTTACCAGACGTGCTGGCAAACCATCCGACTGCAAAGCTAGCCTACGTCACGCCCGAGGGGCAGGTTCGTGTCGTCGCCGAAGATATGCACTTTCCGAACGGCTCGGTGATCACCCCGGACGGCAAGACCTTGATCGTCGCGGAAACCCTGGCCGCAGCGCTGACCGCCTTTGACATCGGCCCGAACGGCGACCTTTCCAACCGAAGCGTCTGGGCGCAGACCAACCCGGCGGTGCCCGACGGCATCTGCCTGGACACTCTGGGCGCGATCTGGGTCGCCAATCCCGTCGCGCCGCAATGCCTGCGCATCGCCGCCGGGGGCCAGGTGTTGGAGATCATCGAGACAGGTCAGGCGTGTTACGCCTGTACGCTAGGTGGCAACGACGGCAAGACGCTCTTCATGATGACCGCCGACAGCTCCGACAGTAAAGCGGCTACCACGACCCGAACCGGCAAGATCCTGGTGGCGAACGTCGACAGCCCGCATGCTGGCTGGCCCTAGGGGTTGTTGGGATTCACCGCGAGTGAATGACTGCGGCTGAGAGATAGATCATGGCTGAGAAGCTGCGATCGGTCTTGTCGCTGCGCATGGCG
>JAYUBY010000006.1:0-8135 GCA_043740635.1 Alphaproteobacteria bacterium | reverse complement strand
TCAACGGTGAATTCTTCCCCATCGAGGACGCCCCGACCCTCGACAAGAAATTCAAGCACGACATCGACATCGTGGTCGATCGGCTCGTGACCAAGGCTGGCCAGGAAACTCGCTACGCCGATAGTGTCGAGCAGGCGCTGCGCTTGGCCGATGGCATCGCGGTCGCCGAATGGGCCGACAAAGACCCGACCGAGAACGAGCCCAGGCGCCTGCTGTTCTCCGAGAAGTTCGCCTGTCCGGTCTCTGGGTTCACAATCAGCGAGATCGAGCCCCGCCTCTTCTCATTCAACAATCCGTATGGCGCCTGCCCGGTTTGCGACGGTCTCGGAATGAAGCTCGCCTTCGACGCCGATCTGATCGTGCCGGACAAAGACAAGACCCTGCACAAGGGGGCGATCTCGCCCTGGGCCAAGGGCCCCTCGCCGCTCTACACTCAGACCCTGCAGGCCCTGGCGCGGCACTACGACTTCTCGATGGACACGCCGTTTTGGCAGCTGCCAGACCAAGCCAAGCAGGTGGTCCTGCAGGGCTCTGGGACCGAGAAGATCCGCTTCATTTACGACGACAACGCCCGCAAATACGAAGTCAACAAGACCTTCGAGGGCGTACTGCCGAACCTTGAGCGCCGCTGGCGGGAGACGGACTCTTCTTGGGTTCGCGAGGAGCTGGGCCGCTATCAGTCCGAGACCCCTTGCGATGTCTGTCACGGCTACCGCCTGAAGCCCGAAGCGCTGGCGGTGAAGATCGCCGGCCAGCACGTGGGCCAGATCAGCCACTTGTCGATCAAGCACGCCAAGGACTGGTTCGAGGGGCTGGAGGGCCAGCTGACCGACAAGCAGATGGAGATCGCCCGGCGGATCCTGAAGGAGATCGTCGACCGCCTTCGGTTCCTGGTGAACGTGGGCCTAGACTACCTCGACCTTTCCCGCTCGTCAGGCACGCTATCCGGCGGCGAGAGCCAACGAATCCGCCTGGCCAGCCAGATCGGCTCAGGCCTGACCGGCGTGCTCTATGTCCTTGACGAGCCCTCCATCGGCCTCCACCAGCGCGACAATGCCCGTCTGCTGGTCAGCCTCAAGGGTCTGCGTGACCTCGGCAATTCGGTGCTTGTGGTCGAGCATGACGAGGAAGCGATCCTCACAGCTGACTATGTGATCGACATGGGTCCCGCGGCCGGCGTCCATGGCGGTGAAGTCATCGCCGAGGGCACGGCCGAGGACATCATGGCCGCGCCCGCGAGCCTCACCGGCCAGTACCTCTCCGGCACTCGCGAAATCGCAGTGCCTCAGGATCGACGGCCAATATCCAAGAAGAACGTGCTGCGGGTCATCGGCGCCACGGGCAACAACCTAAAAAACATCACGGCCGAGATCCCGCAAGGGACCTTCACCTGCATCACCGGAGTCTCTGGTGGCGGCAAATCCACTTTCACCATCGAGACCCTCTACAAGGCCGCCGCCCGCCGGCTGCACAATGCCTCCGACGCGCCAGCGCCCTACGAGCGGATCGAGGGGCTGGAACTGTTCGACAAGGTCATCGACATCGACCAATCGCCGATCGGCCGCACCCCGCGCTCGAACCCTGCGACCTACACCGGAGCCTTCCAGCCGATACGCGACTGGTTCGCAGGCCTGCCGGAAGCCAAGGCCCGCGGCTATGGCCCGGGCCGGTTCAGTTTCAACGTAAAGGGCGGTCGCTGCGAGGCATGTCAGGGTGATGGCCTCATCAAGATCGAGATGCATTTCCTGCCCGACGTCTACGTCACCTGCGACGTCTGCCACGGCAAGAGATACAACCGCGAAACTTTGGAAATCCTCTTTAAAGGCAGGAGCATATCGGACGTTCTGGACATGACGGTTGATGAGGCCGCCGAGTTCTTCAAGGCCGTTCCGGTGCTGCGCGAGAAGATGGCGACACTGAACCGGGTCGGTCTGGGATACGTCAAGGTTGGCCAGTCGTCGACGACGCTGTCGGGCGGCGAAGCGCAGCGCGTGAAGCTTTCGAAAGAGCTGTCGCGTCGGGCCACCGGCAAGACGCTGTACATCCTTGATGAGCCCACAACGGGCCTGCATTTCGAGGACACCCGGAAGCTCCTTGAGGTGCTCCACGAGCTAGTCGACCAAGGCAACACAGTGGTCGTCATCGAGCATAATCTCGACGTCGTGAAGACCGCAGACTGGGTCGTAGACTTTGGACCCGAAGGCGGCGACGGCGGCGGCGAGATCGTAGCGACCGGCACGCCGGAACAGGTCGCGGCCAACACCAAGAGCTGGACGGGACGGTATCTGGCGGAACTCCTCGACCGGCACGAGAAACGCCGCAAAGCACGGGTAAAGAAGCTGGTCAGCGCCTAGTTCGTGTGTAGCCTGCCTCGAATCCCTCGAGAGACTGGAGCCAAGATGATCCTCTACGGTGCGCCGAACCCCGCTCCCAATCCGCGCCGCGTACGCATCTTCCTGGCGGAAAAGGGGATCGAGCTGCCGGAAACCCGCATCGACATGATGAAACGCGAGCACAAATCGCCTGAGTTTCGCGCCAAGAACTCGATGGGCCAGCTTCCCGCCCTGGAACTGGACGACGGGACCTGCATCTCCGAGACGGTCGCCATCTGCCGCTACTTTGACGAGACACAGCCAGACCCACCAATGTTTGGCGTGACACCGGTGGAGAAGGCGCTGGTCGACATGTGGGTGCGTCGGACTGAGTTCGCGGTAATGATGCCGGTGGGTCAATTCTGGCGCCACGCCCATCCGCGCACCGCGGCATTGCTTACCCAGTTCAAAGAATTCGGGGAGAGCAACAAAGAGACCTACAAAGGCGCCCAGCGCTATCTAAACCGCGAGCTAGAGGAGAAGACCTGGCTGTCCGGCGACAGCTTCTCCATGGCCGACATCTGCCTGCTGACGACTGTCGATTTCGCTGGCTGGATCGGCCTTCCGCTGGAGCCAGAGCACGAGAACCTCAAGGCCTGGCACGAGCGCGCCACCGCCCGGCCCAGCGCCAGCGCCTAGTCTTCGGCCAGCGGCGCTGACAACGCCCTATAGGCGTCAGCCCAGGGCGCTGAACTGATGGTGATGACGAACGGGGCTAGCAGGAAAGGCGCTATGGCCTGCAGCAAGAAGAGGCCTGGGTGGTCTCTAAAGCCCTCTGGCCCCGCCAGATTGCCTAGCTCCCGAAAGCCGACCACTGCCAGAGTAAGGATGAAGAAGAGGCCCCAGACCAAAACGCTCAGCAAGAGAGCCAAGCACCCCGCCAGTAGTGTCATCCCTGTCAACGCCCACGCCCTGGACCGCGTAAGACGCCAGGACTTGGCAAAGTCCAGCCGGCGCTCCGCGACGCAAATCGGCAGGACCAGTCCAAACCGCATCATCAGCCAATAGCCCACCGTGATCGCCGCCAGGGCGACCACAATCGGTGCGCTGACACCGAAAGGACGAACGGCTCGGCCAAGCATGACCGCCAGCAAGGCCAGTGCGCCGGCGCCCAAAATGAACACCAGGACGGCCACCAAGGTTCGAAGCTCATCGGGTCCCAGTCGAAGGTAAAAAAACCCGTGCTCCTCCGGCCGAAAGATCAGCCGGTAGACGGCCGCGCCGATAACAAACTGGATCGCGATCGTGGCAAGGCTCACCACGGGGCCGCCGACGTTCTCACCGAAAGTCTTGGAGTCGCCACCAGCCACCATGACGATGACAACGCCGATGATGACAAAGCCCACCACGACGGCCGAGATCGACAAAAGGTTGAAGGCCGCCCAACCCACGACCGTGCGCCAGTGGTTGCGAAGGACCTGAAAGCCCTCCAGGGCCGCGTCGCTGGCGGAGAAGCTGTTTATCATCGTCGGGGCGAGCTCATCCCACCTCAGGCTGAGCCATCAATGGATGTTCCGGCGTGCCGTGCAGCTTCTGATAGGCGACTGCGGCCGGCGCTGCGATCACTGCATTGTAGAGGGCGCTGAACACGCTGCCCACGATCATGTAGGCGATTAGACCAACGCTCAGGTAGCTGCTTAGCGATGTATCCTTGGGATTTAGGATGTTGCCGACGTCAGAGAGCACCCCACCGTTCAACAAGACCACAACGCCCGCGCAGGCCGTGAAAATAACGAGCGTTAGAATGCCGATCAGGACGATGCAGGCCACCGCAAGCGCATAGGCGCCGAACAACGGCCAGAAGTTCCCGCGGGTGAGTTGCCAAGACTCAAATACCGCCAGGCGCCGCTCAGCAAAAGTGGCAACCGGGGCGAGCGACAATCGCACAAGCACGTACACAATAACCCCAAAGGAAATCGGCACCGAAAGTGCAGCCACAAAGCCCCGAACGATCGAGCCAGCAAACCCTGCAACGGCGACGATGATTCCGGAGACCATGCCCACCACGACCACGAGGCCGATAAACAGGCCGATATAGATGATCGTCAGACCCATCAGGCGGAGTTCGTCGCTCCCCAATCGAAGGTAGCCAAACCGCGGGTCTTCATGGCGAAAAATCACGCGATAGACCGCGGCAGCCATGACGTTCAGGACCGCCAGCCCGAGCAGCAGCACGGGGGCGGTGACGATCAGCGTGTTGAGCAGCTGCGGCGCGGTGAGCACTTCGTTCGCGCTGATGCTTGCGAGCCCCTGGCGAACGCTCGCCGGCATGAAAGCGTCAATAATCACGCTCAGCACATTCACAAAGAGAGTGGCGCCTACCCATGCGCCAAACGCTTTGGGGTTTTCCCGTGTGAGTCGAAAGCCTTCTAGTGCAGCCTCTGAGGCTGAAAACCTCGCCATCCTAATCCTTAAGGCACGACCCCACGTCCGTCGGAACGAGTCGGCCTCCCCTTGATTACAAGGTTGGGGCTGGCTCCTCTTATGCGCAAGGCCCCGCTCGCGATCTCGCCGGATCGTTGCTAGTTAGCCACGCATGACAATAACACCTGTACATGTGGTGGGCGGTGGCCTGGCCGGCTCCGAGGCGACCTGGCAGATTGCCCAGGCGGGCGTGCCCGTTGTTCTGCATGAAATGCGGCCGGTGCGCGGCACAGACGCCCACCAGACCGATTTCTTGGCGGAACTGGTCTGTTCCAATTCCTTCCGCGCAGACGATTGGACAGGCAACGCCGTAGGCCTGCTGCACGCCGAGATGCGCAAGCTGGGCTCGCTCATCCTGTCATGTGGGGACGCTCACCAAGTCCCGGCAGGCAGCGCGCTAGCCGTCGATCGCGACGGTTTCGCCCAGGCCGTCACCCAGCGGCTGGAAACCCACCCACTGGTGAGCATCATACGCGCTGAGGTCGCCGGCCTGCCGCCTGCAGACTGGGACAGCGTGGTGGTCGCGACCGGCCCTCTCACCTCTCCGGCTCTCTCCGAGGCGATCCTCAAGCTCACGGGCGAAGGCGAACTCTCGTTCTTCGACGCCATCGCGCCGATCGTACATCTGGAAAGCGTCGATATGGACGTGGCGTGGCGCCAGTCTCGCTACGATAAGGAAGGCCCAGGCGGCGATGCGGCGGCCTACATCAACTGCCCAATGGACAAGGCGCAGTACGAGACCTTCATCGATGCCCTGCTGGCCGGCCCGAAGTCCGAGTTCAAAGACTGGGAGCACGTGCCCTATTTTGATGGCTGCCTGCCCATCGAGGTGATGGCGGAGCGTGGCCGCGAGACCTTGCGTCACGGGCCAATGAAACCGGTCGGCCTAACCAACGAACACGACCCGCAGACCAAGGCCTGGGCTATCGTCCAGCTGCGCCAGGACAATGCGCTGGGCACGCTTTGGAACATGGTGGGCTTCCAGACAAAGCTGAAACACGGCGCCCAAACCGAGATTTTCCGGATGATCCCCGGGTTGGAAAAGGCAGTGTTCGCCAGGCTCGGTGGCCTGCACCGCAACACCTTTCTGAACAGTCCCAAGCTGCTGGATGGATCGCTGCGCCTAAAAGCCGATCCGCGGCTACGTTTCGCTGGCCAGGTGACCGGCGTCGAAGGCTATGTTGAGAGCGCAGCGGTTGGCTTGCTGGCTGGCCGGTTCGCTGCCGCCGAACGCCTGGGGCTCCCGATAACTCCACCGCCACACACGACCGCGCTTGGTGCACTCATCGGCCATATTACCGGCGGTCACCTCGACAGCGGCAAGGGCTCGTTCCAGCCGATGAACATCAACTACGGCCTCCTGCCGCCCCTCGACCCGCCAAGGCATGGCGCCGACGGCAAGCGTCTCCCCCACAAGGAACGAGGGCGCACCAAGAAGCGGTTGATGGGCGAGCGGGCGCTTGTGGACCTGGAAACTTGGAACACCAGCCCCAGGTCGCTCGAAGCGGCGGAATAGGCCGGCTATGCGACGTGGTCCGGCGCTCCTCTAGTCCGCGGCCTTCCCTGCCGTCGCCCCGGGCGGTATGGCGGGCTACATTCCCTGGGCGATCAGCGGCTGGCGGTTTCGTTCAACGCCGCCGGTCTTGATGGGCTCAAGCGCCCTGCTGATCGCGGGCGGTCTTTTCATGCTCGTGGAATGCTTCGCTCGTTTCGCCCTGCAGGGGCGCAGCACGCCAGCTCCCATCGCGCCAACGGAAAGTCTGGTGAATGCCGGTCCTTACGCGCGAGTCCGCAACCCAATGTACGTGGCGGTGCTGGTGATGATTTTGGGCCAAGCCGCGCTCTTTGCCGATGCTCGGCTCTTTACCTATGGCCTGAGCTTCTGGCTGATCTGCCACGCCTTCGTCGTCTACGAGGAGCTGGCGTTGAGACGGGCCTTTCCAGAGGACTATCCGGCCTTCAGGGCCGCAGAGCCCCGCTGGTTGCCAAGGCTGAGACCTTGGCGTTCCTCCGACGGATCGTCAGATCTTGCCGCGCGCCACGGCGATCGTTAGCCGCAGCCGACGGGCAAAATCATTGCGCGCGGGGCGACCGGCGAGCGCTGCATGGGCAACCGCCGGAAAGGCCGCGATGCTGAGTGCACGCGAAGCGCTTCGGGCTGCGTGGATTACCTTTAGGAAGGTTGGCCGAAGGTCGGGGTTCTCTGGCAGGCGTTTGCCGAGCGCCCAGGCGGAGCCGCCGGCAAGCGCCATCTTGGAGTCCGTCGATGGATCCAGGATTTGAGCGGCAATTTGGGCAGCGAGCCCGCCGGTGTCGCGCGCCCAGTCGAGCAATTCGCCCTCGGTCATCGGCTCCGGGTCCAGCTCGCGGTAGCGGGCGTCGATTAGGGTCTCGAGAAGTTCACGCTTGAGGCGACGACGCTCAACGACGCCAGCCAGAGCCTGAGCGGTGGGGTGCTGGCGCACCGGGCGACCGTCGAAGATTTCGTCCAGCGCCTCTCGCCACCAGGTCAACCGCATCTCGCCAAGCAGGGCATTGGATGCCACCCGCGGCGCGCGCGCGAGCTCGTTGTCGAAGGCGTAGAGGGCCACCAAATCGGCGCGTAAAACGCCCTGGCCGACGAACCGGCTGGAGAGCCAGCGGTCGGGGTCGATCCGTCGGATCATGGCGTCCAGGTCGGAGGAAGGTTCTTCGTCCATGGCCCTATTGAAAAGGCCCGCCGGTTAAGACGGACCTTCTTGAAATCAGAAATCGTGGCCGACGTCAGCCGAAGACGGTCTGCGACATTGTCATCGCCACCAGCATCGGCAGAGACAGCATCAGGTTGGTGCGCGAGCCCAGCATGGCCATCTTCGCCGACTTCGCCTTGGTGTCGGCGTCAGCTTCGACGATGCCAAGTGCCCGCTTTTGGTTTGGCCAGATGATCCCCCAGACGTTCAGCATCATGATAATGCCGAGCCACATGCCCAGACCGAGCAGTGCATACTGCTTCTTGCTGGCCGGATCGGATGCACCGGAGAGGCCGAAGCTCAGTGTCTGCACGAGGTATCCACGGTTCCCAGCGATCGCCAGGCCCATGATCACGGTCGCCACGGCCGCCCAACGGAACCAGAACAACGCTTCTGGGGCGATGTACTTTGAGACCGCCGGCTTCAATTCGGCCGGCACCGCCGGCATCACCCGGATCTGCACAAAGTTGAAATAGTAGAGCAGCCCGATCCAAAGGATGCCGAAGAAGACGTGCATCCAGCGGAACACTGCCTGGACGAACACCGGCCCCGTGCCTTGCGGCCCCATGGCGTAGGCGAAGATCATCACCCCAGCCAGAATGAGCCCCAC
>JAYUBY010000005.1:0-3048 GCA_043740635.1 Alphaproteobacteria bacterium | reverse complement strand
GTCTGGCGAAGGTCGCGGCGCACTACCAGACCGACCGCGTCGACGCGGCAACGGCAGCCTGGACCTTCTGGGCATTGCACCCAGAGGCAGTCGCCAATGCCGATGACGCCTGGGCAGTCACCATCTGGAACGTCCGGAAGGCCCTCTCTGCCGAGGCGACCGCGCAGGCGAAACTCACCTCGCTCCAGGGGCTGGAACGGCAGGGCATCGACGACCTGGTCGGCTTCGCTGACGATGGCTTGGAAGTGCTCAGCACCTTCGTGAGCCCCGAGGAGGAGCCGGAAGCCATTCGCCCGCCGACCTTCCGCACGCCTGCCCTGGCCGCCGTCAAATCGTTGCTGGAGGCCTCCGGATACGCACCCGCCCACGCTGCGGGGATTATCGAAGCCATCGCATCCTATGCTGCCGAATCGCCCCATGCTGGTGGCTCCAAGCCGCGCAAGCGGAAGGGTACTGGCGTCGCCGTCACCCTCGGTCTGACCCCTAGCCGGCTCACCGCCCTCGCCGCTGTTCAGCGCCTCCGGAAGGACACCGCCCTCGCCGCTGCGCTCGGAATACCCGCCGGCCAACTCACCGCTATCGCCGCGATCTTGTTCGGTAACGAGCGCGGTGACGAGGGGGCGCTGACGATCATGCACGGGGACGGCAGTACTGAACTGCCGCAGACCAAGCAGGTGAAGAATGCCATCGCCCGGTTCGCCCGGGCCGCATAAAACGGTGGTATCTCGATCCGCTCCCCTTGTTTGAAGGCAACCGCAGCACCACCTACACGGAAGTGAGAAGCAATGACCAGCCATGACGAAGCGGCAAGCACCGGCATCATCGCCGAGTTTGTCGATACTCAGGCGCCCGACGAAGCATGCGGCCTAAGCATCTATGACCAGGCTGCACTCGCAACTCGCCTCACGATCCAAATCGACCGGCAGGACGGCAGCAGCACGGCCATTCAGACCAGCATCAATGAATTTCGCTTACACGTTCGTGACATTCGACCGGACCTCCCCGATTTTTTCCTCACGGATGAGCGCTTGGCCGCTGCGATCATGCTGCGCGAGAATACAGCGCCATGGAAGCTCATGCGCTACGTGCTATCGCCGGTGAGTGTGGTGGTCGCATGAAGGTCTATCCGCCGTCCACCAAGCACCTACCCCTGTCCCCGCGCGGTCAGCGGCAGCAGGATGCGTGGGCTGCCCTGTCGTCCGAAGAGCGGCTGGCCCCCGGGGTCGCCTGGACAGCCGACAACAAGAACCGAATTGCTTTGTTAGAGGCCGGAAAGCTGTCTGGCGTCGCGAGAAGGCGCGAAGTGAGACGCGGTATCCAGACGCGGATCGACTGGTCCGCCGCGGGAATCCCCGAGCTCAGCGAAAACTTCGGCAGCGCTGTCGTCTACTGGCAGCGCAAATACGACAAATCATTCTCTTCCCACTGGGCACCGGCTCAGCATGAGGGCGAGCAGCAGCTGGCGAAGGCCTACCAAATCGAACTGACTGAGCAACATGCGCGCGATGCTGCAGCTCTTGATGGGCAGACATTCGAAGTCATGAGCCCCCGGGAAGCGGCATGGCGAGTAGCAGAACGATTCGAGCTGCTAGCCGGAATCGGCAATGCCGATGTCTACTACGTCGCACCGCAGGTCGCGGGCGCGATCACCTGGACGTGGGAGCCGGAATCCGCGTAACGGGCCAGATGGACCTATCTACATCTACCTAAAGAACAACGAGAAGCACAAAGCGGACCGCCAACAGTCGGTCTGTTCGCGAAGTAACACCCACCCGGCACCACCAAAACGAGAGGCAGTCCCCATGAGTACCCCAGCCAAGTTCTTCCACACGACCGAGCTCATTCACGCGAAGTCAACCCTTGAAGAACTGATCGAACCGGCCGTGAAGGAGGGCCGCCCAATCATCATCATCGCCGCGGACGGCACTATTCCCACGGGTCCGTACAGCCCCAAACCACGGGTCGTCGTCCGCGACCAGCCATACAACCCCCCGCGCGCTGTCCGCCGCGCCAAGGCCTCGAAGCGCGCGCTCAGCACCACTGGAGGCAGCAAGTGAACGCCGTGACCGGCGCCCGCCCGCGCTTTCACCCAGGCAGCGAGGCGGAGCTTGACGGCTATTTGCCCACCCCGGAGATGAAGCGGGCCCGCTGGAATCTAATCCTCGATGTCACCGTCGGCGAGACCGGCACGTTCGGCTGGGGGGGCAGACCCCGTCAGGCAGATCCTTCCCCTTTATGGTTTCAAGGCTGAATGGAATCTCCCGCCCTTCGAGCTCGTCACCGGCCCGGAGCGCTGGATCGCCGAGGCGCTCAACGCTTTCGACCGGGGGAACGAATTCCACATGGAGGGCTCGATCACCTTGGAGTTCTCTCCACGTGAGCGCATCGAACGGATTGCTCGTTCGATCGCCAGCAGCGCTGGCGTCAGAGAGGTCCGCGTCTCATATGTGAACAGCAAGGTCGCAACCGCGTAAACCAAAGCACCGGCCAACCCAACCAAGAAAGCAGTCCCTCCATGAAAGCCCCCGTCATCACCCCCAACAAGATCCATCTCCTCAGCCACCTGATGACCCACGTTCGCTCTAGCCTCGCCCTCACGGTCACTGCATTCGCCGCGCAATCGAAGCGAGTCCCCAAGTGAGCGGGGCAACGGCAGCCGAGCTCTTGACCGGTGGAGCCCAAGATCTGGTGTCCGTTCGCCTTCGTCCAATCAAAGCCCTCGGCGTTGGTATTGAGATCGTAGACCTACCCGGTACGGATTTCTTCGGGTTCCCGTCTGTGTTCTGGCGCGTGGACGGTCCTGACAAATTGTGGACCGGATCCTTCTACGTGGGAGAGCTCGAAGACGAGGGCGTCGACAGCTCGCGCCCAGACCTCGACGCGACGCTACCCGCTGCGCTGGCCGCAGCGGGGTTCTCCGGCGCGCTCGGATCCATGTGTGGCAATGGGGAGGCCTGGAGTACTGAAGGTGACGTCGAGACGGCTGCGCTCATCCTGCGCGGCCTCGGATACAACGTCCTGATCTACGCATGGCCGCCGCGTGAGCCG
>JAYUBY010000004.1:0-6105 GCA_043740635.1 Alphaproteobacteria bacterium | reverse complement strand
CGTCCAGGTCCTCCGGATTGGCCTCCGCTCTGTCGGCTTGTCCTTGTCGAGCCCGAGCCGCGACTTAGCAGCTGCGCGATTGGGAATTTGGCCGTCCGCCGGATCGACGATCCACGAAGAGCGAATCTGGCCGCTTCCCCGCGCGAGGGCATGGCCGCGCTCGTTAAATTCGCTCTCCGATTGGCCGAGCCCATTTTCCTTGTCGGGTAACATTCCGCCGAGAGCTCGGCGCGGCGCCTCGTAGGCCTCCGCCTCGGCGGGCGTCAGCAACAGTGCCTTCAGTCCTTCGGTCGCTGGAAATTCGTATAGCTTCCAAGGGTCCAGACCCCTTCGAGATCGCCGGCCCGCGAAGGGGCCGCGATCACATCTCGCCCGACGGCGAGCAACAGTACGGTCAGCGCCAATACCCGCTTCAAGTGAACTTCCCCCACGCCGGTCTGATCATGTCCACTCCTGGTGAGGTGCGCCATGGGTTGCGGACCTTCACTGGGTCAAGGCGCAAAGCTGACCTTCCGAACAGCCTTTTTGGTAGGAAGCTGACGTTCACCTTGAAGCTAAAAACGGGGCCATGCTGTCGGCTAGACCAGTGCGGGCTGTAGATCACCTCTGGCGAGTCAGCGTCTCAATCCACTGCCGCGTGCGCTTTGGAGCCCTGCGCCTGCATCGGCTTGCAGAACGCCTCTACGGGCGGCGCGTGTCGAACGGACGCCGATTCTGCGCTCACCTGCAGATCCTCCAATGGCTTCAACAACTGACGGGCGTTCCCCGTGACGATCGCGTCGGTCTCGGTCGCCTGCTCGTAGTCCTTTCGCACCTGGGACCAGTCGGCGACGGTCAGAGCGGAGGCGTGGTTCAGCACCTGGAGCGAACGCCAAGCCGTCCTTTCGTCACCCGTGATCGCCTCGTAGATCGAGACCCAGGTGTAAGCGTCCATGAACCTGCGCTTCTCGGCGAGCTTCATGTGGGAAAGCGACTGGTCGGCGACAGCTAGGTCCCATGTGGAGCGAGGGGTGGGTGGATAGAGCGGCCTTCCCATCGGGCCTGCAATCCCGAGCGACTTGCCTTCGTCCTGCCGGCGAATGACTTCCTTCACTTCGGCAAGTCTCTCAGTGTAGCAGGGCTCCAGTTCGAGACGGGCGAGAATAGCCGACCGAATCCCCCCGATCTCAGCGCGCAGCGCCTGGCGCTCGTCGCCCACGACCTCGTGCCAATGATAGGCCTCCACCGCCTGTTCCGCGCCAAGCGCGATCAGCACGCCGAGCACGATGGTGCCGATCTCTTTCAGGAACTCGGGCAAGCCCCGCCAGGGTTTGGGTTTGTGGATGTCCATGCCGCCCCCCAGCGATTTACTGGCTGTGACGGTACGCAGACTCGATCGAGATCAGCAACGATGGGTAAGGGTCGCGGCCATACTGCCGAGAAGCCGGCCTTGGGAAGGTCTTGCGTGGATGGCTCCCGCATTGCAAGTCGTGCTTCGGCGTCGTGGTCGGTTGCAGGCTTGTGTTCGGCTTGTTCGCACCGTCATGGACCGCTGGCCTTGATGGTTTCCGCAGACGAGATGCCTATCTCTTAAACGGGTTATGACGCCCTACACCTTCCTCGGGTTGTCCTCGTCTCCGGTCTGACCGGTTTGCCATCACTTCACATCGTCCTCGCAACACTCAAGCCGCGGCCGATCGGTTGGCTTCAGACCAGCCACCTCCAGGGGCGCCGGCGCGAGATAACTTTCGCCTCGCCCCAGCATAGCCCAGATCGCTTTGGTGGCGTAGTTGGCCATGGCCAAGGTGTTCTCAAGTTGAGGGGACAGCGGAACGGGCTTAGGCACCCAGAGTCGACATTGCCGAGCCCGGTCCAACGGAGGTTCTTGGAACCAGCCGAGTCGAGCCGGCGCGCGGTTTCGACTTCACGTGCATCGTCACGTTTCCGCCCAGACCGACCTCAGTGCGCCACGGCGATCACTGGAATCATCCAGGGCACGAGATACTGTTGTGCGGCGATGAGCGCGCCGAGGATTAACGTCAGGATCACGCTGTGAACGAAGGTGCGAGCGAACACCTGGCCCTCCTGACCGGCAAGGTCGGTGACTGCCACGCCGGTGGAAATGTTCTGCGGCGAGATCATTTTGCCCATGACTCCGCCCGAGGAATTGGCGGCCGCGAACAACAGCGGGTTGAGGTGAAGTTGGCGCGCCGCCACAACCTGAAGATTGCCGAACAGGGCGTTTCCAGAGGTGTCGCTGCCCGACAGCATCACGGCGAACCAGCCCAGGAAAGGCGACAGGAGCACGAACAGGGCGCCGGTGGAGGCCACACCCTTGCCCAGGGTGTAGGCCATGCCGGAATAGTTCATCAGATAGGCCACCGCGACAATGAGCATGACAGTGACGATCGGCCTCCAAGTCTGCACCAAGGTGCGCGCGATGCATCCCCTCAGGGCGCGCGGCGAAAGACCCACCACGGCCGCGGTGATCAGAGCGGCGAATAAGATCGCGGTGCCCGTGGCCAGCGGCTGGAAGGCCCAGACCGCGGCATAGGGCTTGTTGTTGTAGAGGGTAATGGAAATAGCATTGTCCAAGCTTGGTCAATGGATGCTCTGTTCGCCGATCTTGGCGACCTTGAAGGTGGTCCAGGCGATGACCGTCGCGGAGATGATGACCCAGGGAAGCCAGCCCTGCCACGCCGGAACCTTGGCGCGGGCCTCCGGCGCCACGACAGCCAGAGCTTGAGCCTCGTCGTGGGCCGGCTGCCAGAACCGCAGAAACAGCAGTGTCGCGGCGAGGGAGAGCATCGAGGCAATGACGTCTGTGAGCGTGTAGTCGAGATAGTTGGATGCCACGAACTGGCCGGCCGCGAACGTTCCTCCGGCCACAAGTAGCATCGGCCATACCGCTCGGATTGAGCGCCAGCCTCCGTAGAGGCCGATCACGTAGAAAGGCACTATCAGCGCCATGAAGGGTAGCTGGCGCCCGATCATGGCGGCGAGGGCCGGAGCCGGCAGGCCGGTCACTGCTCCGAGCACCGTCACCGGCACTCCCAAGGCTCCGAAGGCCACCGGCGAGGTGTTGAAGATCAGCACGAAGACAAGCGTATCGAGGGCCGGGAAGCCGACCATGATGAGCACCGAACTGGCGATGGCCACCGATGTACCGAAGCCGGCCACCCCCTCGAGCAGGGCCCCGAAGCAGAAGGCGACCACAACGAGTACGACACGCCGGTCGTTCGGCATGTTAGCGATGATCCAGTCACGGAAGGCGTCGAAGCGACCGGAGCGGACGGCGATATTGTACAGCAGCAGGGCGTTGACCACGATCCACATCACCGGCCAAAGGGCAAATACCGCCCCATTCGTCACCGAGGCCACCGCCAGGCCTGGGGGCATCCGCCAGACCCCCACTGCGATGGCGAACGCCGCCAGGAGCCCAGCCAGGGCCGCCTGCCAGGCAGGCCGCCGCAGCGCCCCCAACAACACGAGCACCACCAAGATCGGCGCGCTCGCCGCCATGAAAGACAGGGCCAGGTCCCCTGAGACCGGTGTCAATAACTGCTTGAACACGCCGCCCGCCCCCGCTTAGCGCCTTACCCGACACCTACGGGGAAATCTGCGCGCCGGCCAGTGCTGGCCATCGGTTGTAGCCGCAGAACTCAGGTGCGGTATGGTTTCTCTGGGACCTCGGGGGGCTTTGCGTGTCGCTGTCGGATTTCGCGTCCATAGGGAGTGCTATCAGCGGCATCGCCGTGCTGGTCTCATTGGTGTTCTTATATTTCCAGTTACGTCATCTGAGCGCGCAAGTCCGGCAGACCGAGCGGAACCAGCGTTCGTTGATCAACCAGGGTGCTACCGCGCGCGGCATCGCAACAAATGCTTGGCTCACGGAGCCGCATATGAGCGCCATGTTCAGTAAGGCGATCTCGGATCCGGTGACTCTGACCGATATCGAAGTCTTTCAACTATCCGGCGTCCTGCGTAACGCCATGATCGCCTTCCAGGACTCTGTGGTCCAGCACCGAAACGGACTGGCCGACGACATCACCCTAAGCCACGCCGACGCGTCATTGCGGTTCTTTCTCTCCGTGCCCGCGGTTCGGGCGATGTACCGGATGTTCGCTGCAACCTATGCCTCCGATTTGCGGGAGATCGTCGATCGGCTCGTCGCCGAAACGCCGACGAATCCCCCGGTTGAGATGGCCGCCCGCCTTCGCGTTTTGCTAAGCGAGGGCCGTGACGACGGGCAAGGACATGCCGTGCGATCAATCGAAAAGTAGGCGCCTGATAGACGCGTTCGTCTGATTTCCGCCCGAAACGGTCTCGGGCACTTGTGGGCGCGGAGCCAAAAACCACTATCGACCGAGTTGCGGACTTTTGAAGAGTCCGGCTACCGGTGGCTCTTCAGCGATTTGGGGGAGCGACCACCGTATGGACATCCACAAACCCGAGCCCTGGCGGGGTTGGCCCGAGTTCCTGAAGGAGATCGGCACCATCGTCATCGGCGTGCTGATCGCGCTTTGCGCGGAGCAGGCCGTCGAGTGGCTACACTGGCGGCATGAGACGCAAGGGGTCATGACCGCGATCCGCAGCGAGCTCGCACGTGACGCAGCCGCCCTACAAGGGTTCGGCACCCAGGACGCTTGTATCGACAAGCGCCTTGCATTGCTGGCGGACTGGTCGCGTGGAAACGTCCACATCAACAGCGAGCATCTCGCGGATATGGACAGCCGGCCGCGTCTATGGTCCCTCTATTCAAGCGCCTGGGAGGTTGCGAAGACCGGCACAGTCGCGGCGCACATACCAGTCGAAGAACGCAACAAGCTTGCCAGCCTCTACGATCAGATCGCCAATCAGGAGGCGCATATCTGGCGCGAGCGGGACGACTGGACTGCGCTGGCCCGGTTTGCCTGCGCAGACAAGCTCGACGCCGAGGAGGCCAAGGCGCTCCGAGGCGCTATTGCAGTTATCCGGACCCAGGCGGCTCAGCGAAAGTTCAACACGCCCGATTTGGTCCAAGCGATCGCCGATTTTGGAATAAAGCCCGATCAGACACTCCCTCCGAACTCCGCTCTCTGCGACGCACCCAAATAGCCGCAACCCTTCCGCCAGAAGGGCGTGGGAGAGAGTCATTTGGCGAGATGCGACGGTAATACCACGCGCCGACACTGACCTTTGCGCGACGGGACTGGCGTCGGCGCGCCGCAAATCGTGGCACGGCGCGGCTTCTACGCGGGCGTCTTCAAGGCGTTCTGAGGACCGCAGCCGGGGGGCCGCAGCCGAGTCAATCTTGGGTCTGGCGACGGACATCAATTTCCGCTGGTTCCGGCTTCCGACATTGCGGAAACCGGCCTTGGGCAGCTAGCTTCCACGTATCTCGAAGTGGGTTAGAGGTCGCTGTCGGATGACCAAAATAGTCGTCAGTGCTGGCGTGGTGCACGAGGTTCCTCCTGACCTCCGCGAGGTACTTCTTTCCGACAAGGCGGCTCTTGCTAAATGGGAGGCTATAACGCCGCTCGTGCGAAACGAATGGATTTGCTGGGTCGAGTCCGTGAAGAGGCCCGAGACGCGAAGCAATCACGTCGAGCGGACGCGCACAGAACTCAAAGAAAGGAAGCGACGGCCGTGCTGCTGGCCCGGCTGTCCGCATCGCAAGCGCGCCGTGAACTCGTCCCCGGGAGCCGCCTGATAGCGTCGTACCGTTGAGCACACGACCTGAGATCGGCCTGCAACCCCATCCCACATTCAGCCATCCATGCTCCAAGCCTGACATTTGCGTTGTGCGCGGAATGTGAGGCCTCAGGTCATCTTTGCCGGGGGGCCCAGCGTGACACTAGAGTTCGCCTTGGCAAATGCCCGAAACGTCGTAGGAGCCACACCGGTCAGATCTTTGAAGATGTCCGTTGTCCAATCGAACGCGCCGCCGGCGATGCCCTGGTAGCCGAAAACCAGGAATCTCGCTGTTGCCTCGGGAAGGCCGCGCGCGAGGAACCGCTCCACCAGTACGTCTGACGAGATATGCGCGTGCGTGATCCGGCGGCCGCAGGCTTTGCTGATCCGTTCGGCGACTTGATCGTAAGAGATCGCCTCGTCGTTCGTGATGACTCAGATGCGCTAGGTGCG
>JAYUBY010000003.1:0-5414 GCA_043740635.1 Alphaproteobacteria bacterium | reverse complement strand
AGCCTAAGGGCTGTTTCGGACGCATTCAACTGCGTGCGCTTCACAAGCTAAACCAACCTCTGCAGCAGCGCCTCGGCAATGCGGGCCCATCCCGCGCGGAGGAAAGGATAGGCGCAGACCATTACATCGGCGAGTTGGCCATCCAGCGCCTCGCGACGACGCATATTACCCGAGGGTGACTGGCAAGCTGGTGGTCGTGAACCAGGACGGCTAAGCGTTTCGGCGGCGTTGGCGCGGAGGGGACACATGGCGGGAGGCTGGCTGATCGGAGTGCTGTTGGAAATCCCCGGCGAGCCTAGGCCCCTGCTCCATTACTTCGCGGTTGGTCACGAGGATCAGGGCAAGTCCGAATGGACTGCCGTTGACTGGGCTATCCGCACTGGCCGTATCGCTTCGAGCCCAGTAGGCGGCCAAGAACCCGTGGAAGCGATCCGCCCGCTGACGGCTGTCAAGATGAAGACCTTGGGATTGGCGCAAGGCGAGGTTCGCGAGCTTGGCTGGCGCCATCCGCGACGGTGGCTGACCGGCTAGGCTAGCGCGTCCACTGCGCCAGCCAATCAGCAAGCGCCTGGGGCGTCATGTTGCGGGCGTCTTCCAGGGCCGTGACCCGACCGGCGTCGAGCAGTTTGTCGGTCTTGGGGTCGACGATCAGCAAGGCAGGCACACCCTCGAGCCGCTCGGTGATGCCGTAATGGGCCGGGATTTGCAGGTTTCTATCGAAACGGCCGACGTCGACCAGCACGGTCGTGTAGTGGCGATCGAGGAAGCGCTTCAGCTCCGGCCGATCCATGGTTGCCGACAGTATCCGACAGTCGCCGCACCAGTTGCCGCCCAGGTCGATGATCAGGAGCTTGTGCGAAGCCCTGGCCAGACGCTTGGCCTTGGCGACCGCGGCGTTGGCATTTGCCGCTTCGTCGTAGGGATAGGGCAAGGGCGTCGCGAGCTCCGCGAAGCCTTCGATCCCGACTTTCGGCGCCGGTGCGAACGCGGCCTCAGCGGGTGCGGCGAGCAGAAGCACGAGTACGGCCGCGAGCGCGTGACGGAACATGAGAAACTCCCTTACGCGAATGAGCTAGGGCTAGAGGCCCTTGGGCTCAAGTCTCGAGGGCTCGATTGCTTCCGTTGAAACCCAGAGTTTTCTTGTGGTCGCCCTCAGATAGCTTCGACATGAGGCGAACACAGGGGCTGGTCGCTGGCGCATATAGAGGCCTCGACAAAGGCGTCTTCGCCTCAGGCGCGACGGCAATTGAAGCTACTCCGCATGGGGTCTAGGCTGCCCTGAGATTAACCTTGTTCTGCTTGGGGGCAATCATGCGCAAGATCGTTTCAGCGGCCATGGCCATGAGCCTCGCCGCCGCTTTTTCTGCCTCACCGGCCTTCGCCCAATACGGGATGGACAAGAAAAAGCCGGCCGGCACGCCGGAGCTTCCGCAGTGCGCCAAACCGCTCGGCCGCGTGGCGATCAAGGACCCCGATCAGCAGTGGTGGACGGGGCTCGGTCTCTCCAATCCGGAGTCACTGATCAAGCTGTTCGCTTCGCGCTCTAACTGTCTTCGGGTCGTCGACCGCGGCGCCGGTCTGGCAATGCGCAATGAGGAAGCGGCGCTGAGCGGAAACGGCGACCTGCGGCGCGGATCCAACGTGGGCAGGGGCCAGGTGGCGGGCGCCGACTTCTTCATCGTCCCAGACCTCGCCAACTCCAACACCAACTCTGGCGGTAACAATATCGGCGCGCTGGCTGGCGCGTTCGGGCGGCACCTGGGCGGCTTGGGCGCAATCGCCGGGAGCATAAGCACGAAGAAGTCGGAAGCGCAGGCGCTGATCACCTTGATCGACGCGCGGACGACCGAGCAGCTTTATGTGGCCGAAGGCACGGCTCAAAAGACCGACATCTCGTTCGGCGCGGGCGGCGGTGGCTACGGCTGGAGCGGATTTGCGGCCGCCGCCGGCGGCGGCTACGCAAACACCGACATCGGTAAGGTGGTCACGGCCGCCTATTTCAACGCCTTCATCGAACTCGTCCACTACATGCAGCGCGATGCGCCGACCAGCGAACAGGTGAGCCAAGCCGCCGGCATCCAGGCCTATTCGGTCAAGCAGAGCATCATCATGCGCAAGTCGGCTTCGGCTAAGGCGGCGCAAGTCCGTGGTCTGAACGCCGGGGACATGGTCTACCCGACCGGGCAGAAGAACGGCATCTGGTGGGAAGTTGACGATGAAAACGGCAATCGGGGCTGGGTCTCTTCGGCGATGATCAGCACCCATCAATAGAGCGACACGATCACGCGGCCCTTTCGAGGCCGCGAATCGCAGTGAGTAGAGATTTCGGGGGAACGTTCCATGGCTAGCGAAGCAGAAGGTGACGAGACCCAGAATCGGTTATGGGAGGCAATTGAGAGTCGAGGTGTCGGCATGCTCGGCCTCACCAAGTCCGGGCTTCACGCCCAACCCATGATCGCGTTCGTTGAGCGCCGGCGCAAATGCCTGTGGTTCATTGCCCGTTCTGATACCGATCTGGTCCGCACCATAGGCGCGGGCGGCGCCTGCATGTTCGTGATGCAGGAAGCGGAGCTCCTGGTCTCCGTCGCTGGGGAACTCAGTATATCCCAGGATCGCCGGCGGATGTCGCGCTGCTGGAATGCCAAGGTTGACGCGTGGCTGCCGGAAGGCCCCCATGATCCAAGGCTCGTGATGCTTCGAATGGACTGCGTCGACGCCGAGATTTGGATGTCTGGCGTCGGCCTGACGAAGTTCGCTTGGGAGATCGCTTGGTCCGGCGCCTATCCCAAGCGCCGCGAACTCGACGGCCGTGCACAGGCGACGCTTCACTAGCTCACTCGTAGGGGGATGACGTCCGCGCGAGGAGTTTGCTTGCGCGGCATCAAAATTCCCCGGTTCTTGGTCTGCGCCGCAGGCCTGACCCTGCAAGCCCCATTTCCGCGCATCAGAGAGACGCCGATGACCCCCGTTCGCCGAAACTTCCTGCTCGCCGCCACCGCTGTCGCCGCCCTTTGTGCGGCGCCGGCGTTGAGCGTGGCCAAGTCACATAAGGCCCCGGCGTTGACCGGAACAGGCGAGGCCCCGGTTCCTACCGAAGATCTCGCCTCCCTTAGGTACGGGACCTGGGGCTTTGACGTCTCTGGCATGGACATCTCGGTCAAGCCGGGCGACGACTTCTTCGCCTACGCCAACGGCAAGTGGGCAGCGCGCACCTCGATCCCGTCGGACCGGGTTCGGTTCGGAAATTTCGACAAGCTCAGTGTCCTCTCCGAGAGCCGCACCCACGCCATCGACATTGACGCGTCGGCGGGCCAGCTGAACGACCCGGACGGCGCCAAGATCGGTGCGGCCTATGCCTCGTTTATGAACGAGGCGCTCGCCAAAAAGCTGGGCGCAAAGCCCCTACAACCGGAATTGTCGGAAATCCGCGCGGTCAAGACCCGCGACCAGTTCACCACCCTTATGGGCAAGGGCAATCACGCTGGCTTCAACACGGTGTTGCCGGTCGGCATTACGATCGACGCCAAATCTCCCACGAAATACGCAGTGCTGGCGGCAACCGGCGGCCTCGGCCTGCCTGACCGCGACTACTATCTGCAGGCCTCTTTCGCCGAGAAGAAGGCCAAGTACCTGGCCTATGTTGTGCAAATCCTGACGCTCGCCGGTTGGCCGAGGCCGGCGGAGAATGCCAAGGCCATCGTCGACTTCGAGACGAAGCTGGCTGAGGTTCAATGGACGCGCGTCCAGCGGCGCGACCGCGACAAGACCTACAATCCCGCCACGCCAGCCGAACTCAATGCGCTCACACCCGGCATCGACTGGAACCGCTATCTGGCCGCTAGCGGCCTGCCGGGCGTTCAGCGGGTAATTGTCACCACCAACACCGCTTTCCCGAAGGTGGCGAAGATCTACGCCGAAACGCCGCTTGATACGCTGAAGGCGTGGCAGGCCTTCAGCGTGGCCAACGGCGCAGCGCCTTACCTCTCAAAGCCCTTTGTCGACGCCAGCTTCGCGTTCCGCAACAAGGAGCTCTTGGGCCAGCCGGAACAACAAACGCGTTGGAAGCGGGCGGTGTCGTTTACAGACCGGATGGTTGGCGATTCCGTGGGCCGCGTCTATGTCGCGCGATACTTCCCGCCGGAGTCCAAGGCGAAGATGGAGTCCTTGGTGAAGGACATCCAGACGGCCCTTAGGGCTCGCATCGAGAAGCTCGACTGGATGAGCGATCCGACCAAGGCCAAGGCCCTGGAGAAGCTTTCGAAATTCACCGTCAAGATCGGCTACACCACCAAGTGGCGCGACTATTCCAAGCTGACGATGAAGGCCAACGATCTCTACGGAAATGTCCACCGCGCCCAGACATTTGAGTGGAACCGCGAGGTCGCCCGGATGCACGGGCCTGTCGACAAGGCCGAGTGGGGCATGACCCCACAGACGGTTAACGCTTACTACAACCCCTCCAACAACGAGATCGTATTCCCGGCCGCGATCCTGGCTCCGCCCTTCTTCGATCCCAACGCCGACCCAGCAATCAACTATGGCGGGATCGGTGGAGTCATCGGCCACGAGACCAGCCACGGTTTCGACGACCAGGGCCGCAAGTCCGACGGCGCAGGCGTGCTGACCGACTGGTGGACAACGGAAGACAACACCAAGTTCAACGTCCAGCGCGACAAGCTGGGCGCACAGTACTCAGCCTTCGAGCCCTACCCCGGCGCGCACGTACAGGGCGGCCTGACCATGGGCGAAAACATCGGAGACATGGGTGGCCTTTCGCTCGCGCTCGACGCCTATCACGCCTCTCTGCACGGTCGGCCTGCACCGGTAATCGACGGCCTGACCGGCGACCAGCGCGTTTTTCTGGGTTGGGCTCAGGTTTGGCGCGAGAAGATCCGCGAAGATGCGCTGCGCCAGCGCCTGGTTTCTGACCCGCACTCGCCGGCCGTCTATCGGGTGAACGGAACGATCCGCAACATCGCAGGCTGGTACGACGCCTTCGACGTCAAGCCGGGCGACAAGCTCTACGTCGCCCCGGAAGACCGCGTCCACATCTGGGTGAAATAGTGGTCATTCCTCCCGATTAAGGGAGGAACCTAGATCCCATCGGCGTAGCCGACGAAGCCTTGGCTGGCGGGCGCGCGGTGGCGGTTGGTCACCATGCGCTCGTGCAGCAGCTTGATCCGGCGGCTGCCGCTCTTCTGGCAGGCGAAGGGCAAGATTGCGTGGATCAGGCAGGCGAGCGCGCCCAAGAACATCGTGAAGGCAAACCACGACGCCGAGTGCATGTGCTCGAGGTAGGTCTCGCCGACCGATTCTGGGTGGTGTGTGAACGCGCGAAGCATGCTGGCGACCCGTGGTTGAAAGCCTGGATCAATGATGGGGCCTGGCCGGAGAAAATCATTGTCTCAATCGGA
>JAYUBY010000002.1:0-4942 GCA_043740635.1 Alphaproteobacteria bacterium | reverse complement strand
CTCGAGGCTCACCTCGCCGTGTTCATCGACGCCTACAACTACGGGCGCCGTCTAAAGACCCTCAAGGGTCTGACCCCCTACGAGTTCATCTGCAAAATGGGGGCAAAAAAACCCCAACGATTCAGACTCAATCCGATCCATCAAACTCCGGGACCAAACAACTAGGCCAAGACGTCCAGGCGCGATCCCTGGGTCGCCGACGGCCGCGCACTTGTGCTTGAGGCCTCCGACAGGCCCTTCAGGAGTCCGCCGAAGGTGACGGCAGGCGGCGAGGCGACAGGCTTGTTCGCATTCGTCTTGTTGATGCCGTAGGGACCGTCTTTGGGATGAGCAGGGTCGATGTGCTGCTTGGCGTAATCGACGTCTGTGCAATTCTTGCAGGAATAGCCGTTGACCGTCACCGGGCTCGGATAGTTGACAGTGGTCATCGTGCGCCCTCCTTCTGACGGACCCGCCGCGGTCCATCATCCTATTCGCAGCACAGAAATAATTGGTTACAGCCCCGCTTGCGCGCGGCGAAGGCTCTCACCTGACGCCCACGTCGCTGCGGTAGACGACGACGGCTATCTCGTCAGCTTCATGACAGACATGGAGGCTGACCTCTCCGAACGCGTGTTGATCGATGCAAAGGACAGTTCGGCGGGGCGGATCTGCCGTATCGGCAATCGGGGCATGCGATCCAACGTCTCCGTCCTGTTGGAATCACTCCGTTCCACGAGCCTTCCGATGGCACAAGCGGTGGGCTCGCGCGGTCGTCGCCAGGCGTTGAGTGATCCTTGAGCACCCCTATAAATTGTGCAAGCGTAACCCTGTTCCGCGAGAGTGGGCGGCGGTGTCGCTTCGGGGCTCGCCAATAGCGGGGATGCCGCTTGGCGATTGTGGGCCGACAGGGGGCGGCAAAATGGAGAAGGGACCGGACGGATCGGGCGGGGCTGCGCCTGGCCATCAGGTGAAAGTTCATGCTCGCGATGGGGCAACTTATGGGCCCGTCGTTGCGGGCCAGACCCTCTGCTTCCGCGCTGTGGGACGCTGGTGGGACTGGTTTATTCCCTGCGGGCCTGAGGGCTATCGCAATTTCCCCGCCGACGTCCTGGACATCCATCCAGTCGTCGAAGACGTCCCCTACTTCTGCCTGATGGCGGAGATAGTCGGGTCCGCCGACCCGCCGATCAGGCTTGGCCGGGAGGCGAATGTCCAGCTGCCGGCCAGCGGCATGCTGCGGTTCTTCGCGAACGACGCCAAGGGCCTGGAATGGAACAACTGGGGCTCGATCGAGGTCCACATCACAGCTTGTGACTGCCCGCCGATCCGCGAAGCTTCCGACCGCTACGATGGAATTCCCGGCTTCTGGACCCTGGTACGAGACGTACTGGAACGCACCCGAGGCATCCTCTTCTCCGCAATCTTGGCGTTGGGCACCTGCTTGGTTCTGGCCCTGTCGCAGCCGGGGCGCGATGTCGCCCGCGCGGTTGGCGAGGGTGACTTTTCCACTGCCGGCGGCCAGCAGATCGCATTTGCGCTCCTCCTACTCTTCCTTGCCGTCCAGGCTTGGCTCTGGCCTCGCATGGTCATCACCTCCAACTACGGACGCGATCGAAGGAAATGGAGGCCGAGGTGGCTCCTCGACTGGCTTCCAAGGGTGCTTGGCGGCTTGCCCTTTGTAATTGTCTGGTTCGCCTTGCGACAGAATCCCGCGTCGAATACCGGCCTGGTCAATGCGCTGATCGGCGTTGGCTTCAGCTTCTTCGTCTTCGTGATCTTCCGTCAGGAGCTAGCCAAAAGGATTCCGGCGCGGGTGCGTGCGCACAAGGAAGCCCTCCACGTTGGTCGCCTTTGGGTTCTTGGGAACCTGGTTGTTGCCATCGCAGCGATGGTGTGGGCGAGCGCCTCGCCGGTGTCCATGGGATGGGATCTCGGGGCGCCGGCCGTCGTGTTTCTGGGCATCGGAATGATCATTCCGATTCTGGTGACGATCATCCAGTTCGGCGCCTCACTCAGAATCCCTACCCTGGGGATCCTGATCGTCGCCGCCGTCATCTTCGGAAATTGGGTCGACAATCACACCGTCGGTTGGCGGGTGCCACAGCCTCCAGCAGTGGCTACGCAGGATCGAATGTCACTCAACGAGGCCTTCAAGCGGTGGAGCCGCCAGGCCCCCATGGTCGGCGACGTGAAACCACTCGTGCTTGTGGCTTCGGAAGGTGGCGCGAGCCGCGCCGGCTACTGGACCGCCGAGGTCCTCGCTGCTTTACACGAAAAGACCGGCGGCCAACTGCCCAAGAGCCTGTTCGCGATCAGCTCAGTGTCCGGCGGCAGTGTCGGAGCCGTGGGCTACGTCGCCGCGCTTCAGGACCAGCCCAATCTCGATCCCGCGAAGTTGCGGGACTCCATGGCCGATTTCGCAGGTCAGGATTTCCTCAGTCCGACGCTCGCGCGAATGCTGTTCCCCGATCTCCTGCAGCGGTTTCTGCCCATCACCGCCCTGCCCGACCGCGCGGCGGGCCTCGAGCACGGGTTCGAGGCCGCATGGACCAGCCACTGCAGCAAGACCGCACCTTGCGCCACGCCAGACTTGCTCACCCGGCCCTTCACAAGCCTCGGCCCGACCGGTCGCGGGACGAAGAACGAGACCTGGCATCCCATCGTTATCATCAATGGCGCGAGCGAGGAGACCGGCCGTCAGATCGTAACGAGCCGGATCGGCTTGACGTCCACCGAAATCGACGCCGATGACTTCTATAAACTTACAGGCCACGACAAGTCTGACGGCCCGGACATCGCGATCTCGACCGCGATCCACAACGGCGCGCGGTTTCCCTGGATCAGTCCGGCTGGCACCCTGAAACCGGGCGTAATCCCTGCGCGCCACGTCGTCGACGGCGCCTACTTCGAAGGCTCCGGCGAGGAGGTAGTGCGCCAGCTGGCCCTCGCCCTTCAGCAGGTGAACGCCACTGCCGGACCGAACGGTGGCCCGCTCGACAAGAAGCTCAAGATCATCGTGGTCTTCATCGGCTATGATGGCATCCCGCAGCCCGACAGGAGCCGCAGCGTCGCAAACGATGTCTTAGCCCCGCTCGTCGCTCTGTTCAGCAGCCGCGACGGACATGCAGCGCACCTTATGCGGCAGCTCAAGATCGACGCCTCAAACTCGCTCGCCGACATCAACCCCTACGTCCCCAATCGCTCGGGACCGATCCCCTACCAGCCGATCTTACTTTGCGATCAGCCTAAGGATTTGCTCGCACACCCTCCAAAGTCAGGCTTCCAAGAGATCAACTTCCAGCCACCGATGGACTGGGCGCTGTCTTCCTGCGCCAAGGCTTACATGCGCCGGGCAGCCGGTGGCGTTGCCCAGGCAAAGGACGTTGGAAAGGTCTGCGAGGCCATTGAGAATCGGCCGATCCCTTGCGCCGGAAAAAATCTCGATGCCATCGCATGGATCGCCAGTCAGCTCCCACCGCCGCCTGCCGCGCCTGCTCGCTGATAGCTGGCGTTTCGCGGCGAAGCGGACCAATTTGCCCCTCGGATTTAGCGAAATACGAGGCGGTTATGGCGATACGGGACATCGATACGGATGCCGCCGCGGCGCACGAAATGTTCCAATCGTTCGAGGGCATGGAAGGCCTGCCGGTCTCCGCACCCGCGCCGCGCCAGCGGCTCAGTGTCCAAGCTTTCGCTCAGCGGGTTTACCCGGGTGTCCTAGTCGCAGTGACAATTGCGTTGGCCGCGGACTGGCTTGCCTCGCACTACAAGGCGCCGGTGATGCTGTTCGCATTGCTGTTCGGCATGACGTTCCATTTTCTACATGAAGAAGGCCGATGTATTCCGGGCATCGAGTTTGCCTCCAAGGCGATCCTGCGCACCGGCGTGGCCCTGCTGGGCGCGCGGATCACGGTTGAGCAGATCGTGGCCCTGGGTCCGGTACCCGTCGCCATGGTGGTCGCGGGCGTCACGACCACGCTACTTGTCGGCCTGCTGCTCGCGCGGATGCTCGGCTTGAGCCGAAGCTTCGGCACCCTCTCCGGCGGCTCGGTAGGGATCTGCGGCGCGTCGGCGGCGCTGGCCATTGCGTCAGTCTTGCCCAAGAACAAGGAGAGCGAACGGGACGTTATCTTGGCCGTCGTGGTGGTGACGGGGCTCTCCACCATCGCCATGATCCTTTACCCGATGCTGGTCACAGCAATCGGCCTCGATAACGAGCGAGCCGGCTTCTTCCTTGGCGGCACCATTCATGACGTGGCCCAGGTGGTAGGCGCTGGCTACACGATCTCGCAGAAGACCGGAGACGTGGCGACCTACGTGAAACTACTGCGGGTGGCCATGCTGCTACCGGTTGTCGGGACCATCGCATTCGTGCTGTCGCGGGGCCGCAGGGGAGCATCGGGAGCCAAGGTGCCGCTGCCATGGTTTCTGTTTGGGTTCGCCGCCCTGGTGGCCATCAACAGCCTGGGCTTCCTGCCAAAGGCTGCCGTGACTGGGGCCACCGAGATTTCTCGCTGGCTCCTAGTGGTGGCGATCGCCGCACTCGGCATGAAGACGTCCTTCAAGGCGCTGATTGCAGCCGGCTGGCGGCCCGTCGCGGTCATGGTGCTGGAGACCCTGTGGATCGCCGGGCTCGTCCTGGCAGTCGTGGAATTCGCGACCTAAAGCCGCGCTTCCCTAGGGTCCCACGTCAAACCTTCAGGAAGCTTTTGTGGATACGATGTGTCCCCGATTTAGTCGTTTCCGGCAGGGCATGCGATTTCGATCCATCAGCACGACGCTTCTTGCGGGGCTCATCGCCTCGATGAGTCTGCTTTTGCTTGTCGATACGTTAGCCACCTACGCGGCCGATCGGCAGCAAGCTGAACGGCGCCAGACTGCCGATCTCGCGCTCTACGTCCAGGAACGCACGCGCACTGAGCAGGACCTTTTCGACACCCTGCGCTGATGCGGTCCGGCG
>JAYUBY010000001.1:0-3181 GCA_043740635.1 Alphaproteobacteria bacterium | reverse complement strand
TTGAAGGAAGCCGAAGCAGTGCCGTCCAGTCGCGTTATGGGGCAAGCGCTGAGGCCGCAGCCTTGTATTAAATAGCACTCAGTGCTACATATTGGCTATGACCAGTGCTGAGGAACCCATGCGGGCCTTCAAGACCGCCTGGTTCGCCAAAGCGGCGCGCAAAGCGCTCATCAACGACGAAGAGCTTTGCGAGGCCATCGGGGAAGTGAGGCTTGGTCAGGCCGACGACCTGGGCGGCGGCGTGTTCAAGAAACGCCTGGATAAGAACAGGCGCCGAAGCATCATCGTCGCCAAAGGGCGGCGCTAATGGGTTTACGCCTACCTCTTTGCGAAGAAGGACCGGGCCAGCATCGACGAGGACGAGTTGAGAGTGTTTCGCAAGCTGGCCGATCTCTACGGCGCCAAGACAGATGCCGAGATCGAGAAGGAACTGAAAGCCAAGGAACTGGTGGAGATTTGCAATGGCCGCGACGCGTAAGTTCAAGAGCGACGCCTTCGAGGCGATCCATAGCGCCGTCGCCGGCATGGAGCGCGCCGGCACGATCGACAAGGCGACCATGCGCGATTTCGATGAAACCTGCCTGGCTGTCACGCCGGCCATCGCGCCGGCGGCGATCAAGCAGCTCCGCGAGACCAACAAGGTCAGTCAGCCGGTGTTCGCTCGCTACCTCAACACGAGCGAAAGCACGGTCGAGAAGTGGGAAACCGGGGCCAAAAAGCCGAGCGGCGCTGCGCTCAAACTGCTCAGCATCGTCCAGAAGCACGGGCTTCAAATTCTGGCTTAGCTGCAGCGGTCGGGATGGATAAGGCCGCGGCGGTGATCCGACAAATTCGAGTGGAGAGCCCTCCAAAAATGAGCCCTGATCCCCCATAGAAGATCAGTAGCCCGTTCGGCCGCTAGGGCCAATTGTCGGAAGCTCGCAAAAGCGAACTATCCGAAAGCGTCAGATGGGTGGAAAGCATACCTAACGCTCAGCGCTTGCCTATCGGCTTCGCGGCCCTCATGGGTTGGTGAAGTCGATGTTGGTGTCCTTTGGTTTCCGGACGCCGAAGTTCCAGCTCAGCCCCACATAGATCGCCTGCGCGCTCGGTCGGGTTACACTGGCGTCGCGGAGGATTGGCGTCGCGATGTGGTTTTCCATCCGCGCCGTTTTGAAAAGGTCCTGCACCGTGACGACGACCGAGAGGTCCGACCGAAGGTTGTGGCGGTAACCTAGGAAGCTCATGAAGTTCGGGTCGTAGTAGCCCTGGGGCGTCAGTCGCTTGGCGTTCAGCTGTGCGCTCAGTTGAAAGGCGTCGTCTGCGGTTGGCTTCCAGGTGACCGTCCCGCGCCCGCCGGCCGAGAATGTTGAACGCGTTCCAGTCGCATCGATGACCCGTCCGATATCTGCTGGCGTGGCGTCGATCTCCGACCAGTAGAGGTTCGTGGAGAGGCTGTAGCTGAGGGTATCTGTGATTTTACCGGTTGCGATCAGTTCCAGGCCCTCGGCGAGGCTTGATGCCAAGTTGGCCTTCGTCGTCAGTAGAATCCCATTGCCCTGGCTCGTGACGACGTCTGTCACACCGTTCTGGCTACTGCGGTAGTACAGCGTCGCCGCATAGAACCGGCTGCCCGCCTTGTACTCGTAGCCGTGCTCGTACGCGTCGGTGAATTGCGGGCGCAGATTGGCGTTTCCGGCGCGCAAGTTCAGCGGATCTGTCGCCACGACGAACGGATTGAGGTCCTCCGGTCGCGGGCGCTGCACACGATGCGTAACACTAAACGTCAGCTGCTGATCGTCGTCGAGCCGATGCGACAGATGTAGGGACGGGTAGCCTCGAAGGTCACGTGAATCACGCGCGATTGCCGAGGTCACCTGATTCAGATCGAGTTCGACGTCCTCGACGCGCATCCCCGCCAGAACGGTGAGCCCTTCGAACCGCCGCTCATAGGTGACATCAGCGGCATCTACGGCCTGCTTGTAGAGGAAGAGGTTCGTCTGCGTCGGATCAGCGACAGCGTCGGCCGATGTGGCGCCGCGCGTCCCAATGGCGGAGTAGCGATTGTCGTCGACGCGCAAATCGAAGCCGGCCTTCAGGGTTGCGACGTCGCCCATTGGGCGAGTGTAGTCGGCCTTGGCTTCGTCGAGGCGCATCGTGTTGGCGCTCGCCAGATTGCTGTAGAGAGGCGTCGATGACGGAAGGGCCAGGGCGTTCAGGGTCGAGTGCCGGTCCTCATCCGTATGCTCGCTCGAAAGGCTGGCGTTGAGTTCATTGCGATCGCCGTCGAAAGCATGGTGGGCCGTGCCCTGATGGGCGACCGTGTCGCGGCTGAACCCGTATTGGAAATGTTGCAGCAGGGAGCCGAGCGGCGCGCCGCTCGCATCGAACTGCGTCGCTGGCTCGGTGTCACGGGCCGAGAATGATCCCGCGTTGTAGCGCACCTGGCCTCCCAGGCGCGTCTTGGCGTCGATATCGAAGTCGGCGCCAAGGCGAGCGTTCCATTGGTCACCACTGCCGCGCTGGTCGTCCGTCGTTCCAGTCGTGCTCGGTACGTGGCTTGCCCCATCCAGTGTGGCCCGCTGGTCTTCACTCTTGGAGTTCTGGGAATCGAAGCGGGCGCTTGCATCCACTGACAGCGAAAACGACCCTGTGTTGTAGCCGCTGGACACGGCCGTGCTGGCGCGGCCCCCCGTGCCGACACTGGCGCGCAACGTTCCCGCCGCGCCGGGCTTTTGCACTGTTTTGGTGACGAGGTTGATGATGCCGGCTGAACCGTCGGAGGAGTACTGCGCCGACGGATTTGTCAGCACCTCGACCCGAGCGATCGAGCCGGCAGGCATCGACTCGAGGATTTGCCCGGCGTTGGCGCCCTTCAGTAGGTTCGACGGCTTCCCATCGATCATGATCACGACGTTGGCGTCGCCGCGCAGAGTGACCGTGCTGGCTGGTGATGGGCCAGGTCGTGCCGCTGAATCCGGCCGCCTCAGTGCGCGGGCCATCCCATAGCGTTCGCCGGGGCAAGACCCCGGTGCTCGATCCGACAGAGGCCCGCCAGCTCCTCGATGCGATCGACATATCGACGCCGGCCGGCCTGCGCGACCGGGCGCTGATCGGGCTGATGGTGTTCAGCTTCGCGCGCGTCGGCGCGGCCCTGGGGACGAAGGTCGAGGACGTTTATCCAGAACCGCCGGCTCTGGCT